>NZ_JBVVPB010000004.1:0-368403 GCF_055807435.1 Bradyrhizobium sp. Ken51
GCCGATGCCCGCGACCGCATGCGGACCGAGGACATCCTCAACTACAACGTCAAGAACAGCCGGGGCCAGCTCGTGCCGTTCTCGTCCTTTGCCACCGTCGAATGGGCGCGCGGCCCGACGCAGATCACCGGCTTCAACTATTACCCGGCGGTGCGCATCTCGGGTGAGGCGAAACCCGGCTTCACCTCCGGCGATGCCATCGCCGAGATGGAACGGCTCGCCGGCAAGCTGCCGCGCGGCTTCGGCTATGAATGGACCGGGCAGTCGCTGCAGGAGAAGCTGTCGGGCTCGCAGGCGCCGTTCCTGCTCGGGCTCTCGGTATTCGTGGTGTTCCTGTGTCTGGCCGCGCTGTACGAGAGCTGGACCATTCCGCTGGCGGTGCTGCTCACCGTGCCGCTCGGCATCGTCGGCGCCGTGGTCGCTGCAATGCTGCGCGGCCTGCCCAACGACGTCTATTTCACCGTGGGCCTGATCACCATCATCGGACTTGCGGCCAAGGACGCGATCTTGATCATCGAGTTCGCCAAGGATCTGCGGAAAGAAGGCAAGCCGCTGGTGGACGCCACCATCGAGGCCTGTCGCCTGCGCTTCCGCCCGATCCTGATGACGGGCCTCGCCTTCATCTGCGGCGTGCTGCCGATGGCCGTCGCCCACGGCGCCGGCGGCGCCAGCCAGCAGGCGCTCGGCAGCATCGTGATGGGCGGCATGATCGCGGTGGTGATCCTGGCGCTGCTGATGGTGCCGGTGTTCTTCGTCTCGGTGCAACGCGTGCTGGGCGGGGATCGGGAGAAGGTGGCGGAAGCCAATGTGTACGGTTCGCCAGCAACTGCCGACTATGCACGTTAGCAAGACCGATGTAGATCGATTTTGGCGTGAGGCCGGCGAATGCCGGCAACTCGCAGAACGTGCGGGCAGCCCACTCGCAAGGCAACCTTGGTTGCCGCTTGTAGGCGAGTGGACCAAGCTTGCCGAAGAGGCTGAAGAGCACGCGGGAAAAGAAGGGGCGGCCGCTCGGGAGTCTTTCTTGTGAGAACGTGCCGGAAGGGTGGCCTGCGCGGCAGCTCGTTCCGGTGCAAGGGGGGCGCCTCTCCCCACCCCTTTTCAGGTCGCTAGACGCACGTTCAGGCCGAAACGTGATGCCGCACCCGTGTACGGCTTGAAATCCTCGCTGGGGAGGCCAGAACCACCGGCTGGGTACGCGAGCTTGGTCCTGGGTAGGCATCCGTCGGTGCCTGCGCAGATGCTTCAGCAGATGCAGGCAGCAAGAAGGTCTGCAACGAGATGCACGGCATGGGCGGCCTGGACAAATGCGGTGTCCTGGCTGACGCCGCGGCCGCGGGGCTGAAGACCGCCGACGCCTCGTTCGGCCGCCGTGGACGACGCAAGTCCCCTCGGATGAAAGGGATCCCGCCAATGCGGGCTTCCGGATGACCGTCGCTCCGCGTCCGAAGCAAGTCAGCTTACTTGACGGCTCCCCCGGTGATACCGGCGATGAAGCGATCGAGGAAGACATTGTAGGCGATAGCCACCGGGACCGCGGCGATCAAGGCTCCGGCCATAATCTCGCCCCAGAAGAAGACGTCGCCCCGGATCAGGTCGGTGGAGACTCCCAGAGTGATCGGCTTCTGGTCCGACGACGAGACGAAGGTCAGTGCGTAGACGAATTCCTGCAGCGTCAGGGTGAACGTGAAGATCACCACCGTCAAAATGGCCGGCAGCGAGAGCGGGACCGCCATCTTGATGAAGGCGCCGAACAAGCTGCAGCCATCGACGATCGCGGCCTCCTCTATCTCCACTGGCAACGCCTTGAAAAATCCCATCAGCAGCCACGAGCAGAACGGGATGGTGAAGGTCGGGTAGACCAGCACCAGCGACCACATCGAGTTCTGCAGACCAAGTTCAGCGATGATTCGAGACAGCGGCAGGAACAGCAAGGTCGGCGGCACCAGGTAAGTCAGGAAGATCACGATACCGAGTGCTTCACCCTTGCGGCTGGTCATGCGTGCTAGGCTGTAGCCGGCGGGAATCGCGGTGACCAACGTGATGGCAGTGACGCAGACGCCGATGATCAGAGAGTTCAGCAGCCAGCGCGCGAACAGTGTCTCCTGGAATAAATACTTGACGTGCTCAAGCGTCGGTGGCTCGTTGAACCAGAAAGGGACATTAGCGATGTCGTAAAGATCACTGTTTTGTTTGAATGCCGTGATCGCCATCCAGTAGAACGGAAACGCAGCTAGAATCAAGAAGAATGCGATACCGAGGTAAAAAGCGGCCGCGCGGAGCGGGCGGGCAACAGCGGGCGACATATCAGATCTCCCGGCGACGAATGAAGCGCAGCATGAAGATCACCACGACCATCAGCACAGGCAACATAAAGAGAGAAACGGCTGCGCCGTGCGACACGTCTCCGGAAACTATGCCGGTCTGAAAGCCCGCAAAGCCCAGCACGGAAGTGGCGCCACCGGGGCCTCCCATGGTCAGCAGAAAGACGATGGAAAGGTCCGTGAAAGTGAATACGATGCCAAAAATCAGGCCGATAGCCATGATCGGCAGGATCATCGGCAGGATGATCTGGTAATTGCGGCGCCAGAAGCCCGCGCCGTCTACCGTTGCAGCGTCGATCACGTCTTGCGGAACCGCAGTAATGCCAGCGAGGAAGATCACGATAGCGAATGGAAAGAAGCGCCAGGCGTTAATGATGACGATACACAGCATCGCGAGGTAGGGATTGCCTAGCCAGTTCGGCGCCTCCTGGCGCGTGAGCAAGCCGGCGGCGATCATGGTCCAATTGATCACGCTGTAGAGAGAATCGAACATCCATTCCCAGGCGATTGTAGCGAGCGCCACCGGCACCGCAAAAGGCAGGATGATCAGCGCTCGCACAATCTTGCGGCCGGGGAAGGGCTGCAACAGAAGAAACGCGCCAAATTTACCGAGCACGAGACCGAGCAGTTGCGACGCGAATGTGAAAATGAAGGTGTTGCGCAGCGTATCGAGGAATGTTGGATCCTGGAGGATCTGCTCGAAATTTGCGAGACCGACAAACTTCCAGGTAGGATTGTAAATTGTATATGCGCTGAGCGAATAGTAGACCGCCAGCAAGAGCGGCAAGCCCACCAGCAACAGGACGTAGAGGATCGCCGGCGCTACGAGAACCGCTTCCAGCACTTCGCGCCGATCGAGGATGAAATGAAAGCGCGAAACCGGCTTGGCAACTGGCTCTGCGATGGCAGTCATTGGCAAATTCCGGCTCAGTGTTGTGTGCTGCGGTTGCCGCTGCCGTCGAAATGGCGCAGCGCTCTGTTCTTCACTGCGAACGAGTGCCACTCGCCGGGACGAATGCTGTTTTCGGCTACGTGCGCCGACGGCAACTTCGCTGTAATCGGCAGTTTTGAATCGAAACCGTCTATAACGCCGTAGACGATACGCTCGGACCCGAGGTACTCGAAGCGATCGACGCGAAACGAAAATTCGATCGCGCCGCCGTCTTCGATCATATCCCCCGGCAGGAAATTCTCCGGTCGGAATCCCAGATAGCCGCCCCCGTTTCGGCTAATGATGTTCATCGGCGGCGCACCAACAAACGTTGCGACGAAAACGTCGGCGGGATGCTCGTAAATTTCGGTTGGTGTTCCGACCTGCCGAATTCGCCCGTGGTCTATGACTGCGATTCGGTCGCCCATGCCCATTGCTTCGACCTGGTCGTGGGTTACGTAGATGGTAGTGAGGCCGACGCGCTGCTGAAAGTTCTTGATCTCTTGGCGCGCCGAAGTGCGCAATTTGGCGTCGAGATTGGACAGAGGTTCGTCCAGCAGGAGCGCCGTCGGCTCGCGGACCAACGCACGCGCAAGCGCGACCCGCTGCCGCTCGCCGCCGGAGAGCTGGCGCGGGCGCCGATCGAGAAGGTGGCTGATGCCGAGCAACTGCGAAGCCCACTCCACCTTCTTGTCGATTTGCTGCGAGGGCACGCGCTGCGTGCGCAATGGAAAGGCGATGTTGTTGCGCACTGTGTAGTGTGGATAGAGACCATAGCTCTGAAACATCATGGCCACCCCGCGCGCGCGGGGCGGAATGTCATTGACGACATTGCCGCCGATTAGGAGATCGCCGCTTGTCTGTTGCTCGAGTCCGCAAATGATGCGCAAAAACGTCGTCTTGCCGCAACCAGACGGGCCGAGCAGCACCATGAATTCGCCATCCGGCACAGTGAGCGAGATGCCGTCGACGGCAGGGACCCCGCTGAAGTTCTTGACAATATTCCTAGTCAATACCGCAGACATCGGACCTCCAGCGAATTCAGCGAGGGCGTCAATCATGTGGTCAGCGGACGGAGGTTATGATCGTGATCCGCACTGCGGCGGGAGCGTGTCCGAGCAAGACCTCAGGTTTTACCGTGCCACTTAGCAAAAATCGTCTCCGCCTGCTGGTGCGCCCACTTGACCGACTCATCGGCAGACATCTGGCCGGTGGCGGCCTTCGACATCATGTCGCAGAGAATAAAGGTATTATAGACCTCGTCCACGGCGGGCCAAGACGGACCCGGGTATCCAGGAGAGGCCGACCATTGGTCAGAGTCTTGCAACACCGCGAGCTTGTCGTTCGGAGTCGAACCCGGGTCATTCGACAAGATCGGCATCGGCTTCGGAACAAGGTTCGCAAAACAAGGGTTGTTGTAGCCTTCGCTCGCCTTGAACGCCTCCGGCCAGTGATCGGCGTAGTATTTGAGGAACTCGACCGCACCTTCCTTGTTTTTGGCGAACTTCCAGATTCCGTAGAATTCGGAAGCGCCACCCATGATTTGGCGGACCGGTCCCTTCGGTGGAGCTAACACGAACGTATCGTCGGCGCCTCTCTTGTTCGCCTTCTGAAATGTGCGATAGGCCGAGATCGGGTTGACGATCATCGAACCGACGCCCGCAACCAGATAGCGGTTGTTGCTGGAGTCGTCCCACGATAGCACCTCCGAAGTCATCGCTTCCTTGTAGAGCGCGGTGACGAACTTGACGGCTTCGATCGTCTCCTTGCTGTTGAGCGCAACGTTCTTGCCGTCCGAATCCTGGAGCTTGCCACCAAAGCTCCACAGCAGGCCCCGCCAAGTCGTGTTGGGGTCGTTGCTGTGCCCGAGTGAGATGCCGACCGGATGGTTCTTGGCCTTCAGTTTGGCGCCGCCGATACGAACGTTGTCCCAAGTGTCCGGCTCCATCCCGATCTCGTCCCACATGCTCTTACGATACATTGCAGGAAAGTTGATGTAGAAATCGGGAAACGCCGACCAGGTCCTATCGTCTTGATTGTAACCGATCTGCCGGCCAATCCCGCTGACTTTGCCGTACTTTTTTTCGGTCGTCTCGACGAGGTTCGTCATATCGACGAGGAATTTGCGGTAGAGGTGTGCCCCCCCTGCGCCGTTCCAGCCGAACAGATCATGACCTGATTGGGCCGAGGCTTCGGCAGCCGCGCGGGCGGCGACGTTCGCCACCGGGATATGGTCCACAGAAACGCTAATGTTGTTTTGCACACCCCAGTCATTTGCGAACTGGTCAAACCATTTATCATACTCCGGAACGAAATGGCTCCATTGCACGATGGACAGAGATTTGGTGTCAGCAAGAGCCGTCGAGATGAATGGTGCGGTTAGAGGCGGCGCCGAAGCAGCAGCTATAGCCAGTCCGGTATGTTTCAAGAATCGCCGTCGCGTGACGTGCAGATAATTGCCCGTGCTCATGTCGATCCTCCTGGTGGATGTCGCCAGTTGGAGAAGGCCTATCCGAAAGATGGATCAGTCTAGCTCTGGCCTGGGATCGTTGTTTTTCGTGCCCACTATAATCCTACGGCACCAACTGTCTTTTAATATTCGTTCAATTCGTACGCCGCCGTACAAGCTTTGCCATGGGGGCCTGTGGAGGTCGATGAACTCAATAAGTTGGCGTGATCTCGTAGCGCGTAAGCTGTGGCGCGCAAACTGTGTTGGTCTCTTTAGCCGCGGGCGATCTGCTTCTGATCGGCTCAATCTGCTTTGAGGCTTCATCTTGTGCCCATTCCAAAGAAGCAACGTGTTTAGTGAAGGGCCAGGGTCAAATTTTGTTGTTCTCGCGCGCAGTGAGAATCGTTGGTCGTTTACTGTTTGTCATGCGCGACGTCGTGACTGCGAATGCAGGCGGGTTAAGCAGATCGAAGCTCGGTACAAATACGTACCGACGGAGCGATCATTTTGCATTCGAGTGTGTTTGGCATAGGCAGGGACGAATTGAGAAGCCGCGAGTTCGGAAGTTTAGCCCGAGGAGATTGCAGATGCAGAAGTCGATTATCGCGGCGGCGGTGCTGATCGCCGCGTTGGCAACGAGTGCCGGAACTTCGAACGCCGTCGAATTCAGTGTTGGTCCAAACGGCCTACATGTCAGGCCTCGTCATCATCATCGTCGTCACTTCTATGATTCCTATAATCGAGATCGTGACTGCCGAATTGTTGTCCGTCATCGAACAAATCGATTTGGCGAGCGTGTTACGGTCCGCAAAAGGATTTGCGATTAGTTTCAGACCCTTTGGATGTAGCCGCTTTATCGAGCTGGTTACAGTTGCGCGCCATCCCGGGTTCTATCGGTGCTGCTGGACAAGCATCGCAAAGCAAAGCGTGATGGATCACCGGAGAAGCTGGGGCGCTTCAGGACGCCCATTCGAGGAAGCGGACAGTGATGCTCGTCGTTTTCAATCCCACACGAACATGGCGGCAGCCTCACTCGAGGTCTTCGCCGCCATTGCGCTCGTGTTTATGTTGTACCGATATGTAACAATTGATCGGTCCAGGTGTTTGGTTGTAGGCACGCGGCCTCTGATGAGTCCATGGCGTTCGAGATGATCAAGTGCTGGCTCGTCGGATGCCCAGTAGCGTGCCGAAGTGCTACGCATTGGCGGGATCTTATCACTTTCGACACGAGGGTGGGTCCTGAAAGTAGTCAGTACCAAAGCGCACTGGTCACCCTTGTAAGGCAAGCCGATCGGCCCCACTCGCCGGCTTGGATGCTATTGCTGTCTTAAGAAGGAAGGCGAACATGAAGATCCTAATTGGAGCTGCCTTGCTCGTGGCTGCAGGCGTCCTCATATCCATTGGGATTCCCAATCCTACGGGCGGGCGGCGGAAGATGTTGCGCCTCGAAGTTGTGCTGGCCTTAATTCTGTCGTTCATTGGACTCGGCGCTGCAGCTCTATTTTCAGGGCTGCTGACCGGTTAGTACATATCCGAAGATGAGGGTACTCCGGGGCATCAGCTCTTCTAATTGGGCCCAGCCCAAGGCCTAAATTGTCTCAGGTGACGATTGAATGGGCGTGCCGCCCGGTAGTTTCTCAAGTTCCTTCTGGAGAGCGCCTAAGCTACTGAAGCGAACGCATCGAGCATCCCTCGATTCACCAGCCCAAGCTTGGCTAGGCGATTGACCAATTCAACAGCTGAGTGGTGTCGTGTCGAGCGCGTCACCGTGCTCCAGGAAGGCCGGGTGCTGGTCTCCGTCACGCCGGAGGATATTAAGACGGCGGCGTGCACGGAGAGATCGCCGCATGAGCCTGATCGAGGTCAACGGCCTGAACAGCTGCGCCGGTACCCCTCCTGAGGCTGAAAGGATTCCGAGCGCCTGCGAGCACACCCGGAATGAACCGCCACCCGAGAGGGCGGATGATGCAGCACTGCCGACTGAACTCTCCACGGTCAATTCCCACCCAGCAGTGTTCCGTCGTCCGAGGTTGAAATGGCGCCCATGCCATGTATAACCCGCGTCGGGTGTTCGCTGTATCGGCAGCGACAGGGAAGCGATGGTCGGGCCGCCACGCGGAGACCCTGCGCCCGTGAACCACAATCCTCCGTTTGACGATCTGCCGAAAGCCCAGCTGCTGGCCGAACAGGCCCTCAGCACTCTTCAGCGTTTCCTGCACGTCGAAGCCTTCGGCGGTGCGGTCCTGCTCGTTGCCGCCGCCGCTGCGCTGGTCTGGGCGAATTCCCCGGTGGCTCGCAGCTATCACGACTTCTGGCACCTGCCGGTGACGATTGCGCTGGGGGAGCTGGTCTTCTCGCGCTCATTGCATTTCTGGGTCAACGACGTGCTGATGACCGTGTTCTTCCTGGTCGTGGGCATGGAGATTCGGCGGGAGATTCACGAAGGCGCGCTGAGCAGGCTTGACCAGGCCATGCTGCCGCTAATTGCGGCGATTGGCGGGGTCGTGCTCCCGGCACTCATCTATCTGAGCCTCAACGCCGGCCCGGATCGAGGGCAGGGCTGGGCCGTGCCAACGGCGACGGACATCGCCTTCGCGGTCGGAGTGCTCGCCCTGCTCGGACGAAGAATCCCGGTCAATCTGCGCGTCTTCCTCCTCGCTCTGGCGATCATCGACGACATCATTGCAGTCCTGATCATCGCGCTGTTCTACACCGCAGGCCTTCAGCCCGGCGGGTTCGTCATGGCGACGATCGGTATTCTCGCGGTTCTGGGCTTTCAACGGATCGGGGTTGGGTCTGCGCTATTCTACGTCCTGCCTGGTTCCTTGGTCTGGATGGGGTTCATGACGGCCGGGATCCATCCAACCCTTGCCGGTGTGTTGCTCGGGCTGGTGACTCCCGCGCGCGCAATCCCTCTGCGGGAGCCACCATTGGAGATGGTCTCTCGCGCTCTCAAGCAGTTGCGAAGCAGCGATGCGGTCAAGGTCAAGGATCCGCACAGATTGGCGCAGCCGCTGCGGGACATTCGGGTCGCTCATCGTGAGATATTGCCGCCGGTCTCTCGGGTGCAGACGGCGCTGCATCCGTGGGTGGCATACGTCATCATGCCTATCTTCGCGCTGGCAAATGCCGGGGTCAGCCTGACGAACACCAGTCTGCCTGCAGGCGGGCAGTGGGTGACGCTGGGCACTGCGCTCGCCTTGGTCGCCGGCAAGCCGCTCGGCGTCGTCGGCGCGACCTGGGCGGCAGTGAGACTCGGCTGGTGCCGGCTCGCTCCGGGAGTTTCGTGGACCGGGGTCTGGCTGGTCGGGCTGCTGGCCGGCATCGGTTTTACGATGTCCATCTTCATCTCCATGCTCGCCTTCGCGGATGAAGGATTGCTGACCGCCGCGAAATTGGGAGTCCTCCTCGGCTCGCTCGTCGCAGCGATGCTCGGCCTCGCCTGGGGCTTCAACCAGATCCGCGCTTGTGAAAGTCCAACCGATGCCCTTTAGAGCCCCGCATGTCTCGTTCGTGTCGTTTGCCGTCGAGGTCCAATCCTCCGGGGTAACCCAGGTGATGATCATCGAGACGGACTTGCACATGAACCCGCGGCACCCCGCCTACGACCGTTCGGCCGTCACCCAACTGATTGCAGCGGCAGAGGCGTACACAAGCGCCAATGTGGAAGGTCCTTCTTCCATTCGGCTCATTTCCACCCGCAGCGGGCAGATCTAACGGGTATCATTCAGCCGCGATGCCTCGCGGCCGACTAAGGCGGAAGGCCAATCAGAGTATGCAAGAGCCGGAGAAGTCCCGTGCGGCGTCTTAAGGCCTGGACACAGGACGAGGCTAAGCTCCTGGAGATGCGAGCGGCTGTAGCGCCGTGGGAGGCGATCGCCGAATCGCTCGACCGCACCAAAATGTCGGTCGAGGTTCGCGCGGCGGAGATCAAGCGCCGCGGTGCAGGTACGACCCGTGAACCGGAGGCGGGATGACCGAGGCGACGTATTTGAGTGCGGAACGGCAGCATTGCCGCCAGCGGCCCAGAAGGATTGGAAGGCGAATATGAAACATGTGCCCTCGTTGCTGGGCGTCGTCGTCCTGTTTTGCATCGTCTTCTTCCTGACGAGAGCGTCTCTTTCGAAGCCTCAACTGGTGGCTGGCATTTGCATCGCTCTCCTCGTGTATGCCGCCACCATGGTCTGGCATATCCGCAACATCCTTCGGTGATCGAGAGAGGTGACAAGGCGCCGAGCAGCCGATCGTCAGGACTTTTGATCCCAGAGGAGCTACCGGCCTCAGGCCGCTAGTCGCACCGGCAATCGCGCCAGCGCGCGGATGCCAAGCCGCTTGTGCCACCTGATATCTTCGGCCCCGCGGGCAAGCCGCAAGTCGGGAAAGCGATCCAAGATGCGCTGAATTCCGATCGACGCCTCGGCTCGCGCGAGCTGAAAGCCGAGGCAAAAGTGCACGCCGGTGCCGAACGAAAGGTGCGGGTTTGGGTGGCGCGTAATGTCGAACGTGTGGGGCCGCTCGAACCTTGCCGGGTCGCAGTTCGCTGCGGCAAGGAATGCCGCAAACATCTCGCCGCGCCGGAACTGACGTCCTTGCCAGATCAAATCCCGGGTCGCGAAACGGGGCTTGGTCATCTGCACGGGGGAGACGTAACGAAGACATTCCTCTATGCATGTCGGCATCAGGCCGGGGTCTTGGCGCAACCGGCTCAACTGGTCGCTATTCGTAAGCAGCGCGTAGAGACCGCCCGATATTAGATGCGTAGTGGTTTCCTGCCCCGCACCGAAGAGCAGGAAGATCATCGAGACGATTTCGTCTTCGCTGAGCCTCTGGGTTTCGATCTCCGCCTCGCGCAGCGCAGCGATCAACCCCTCGGGCCGCGCCCCGCCACCGGGTCTCGAAACGCGCCGAAGGTACCGCACGACGCTGATCACACCGGGGATGGCGCGGATCACCGCAAAGACATTCGCAGTGTCCTTCAACCCGCCCAACCAGTTCTTGAACCGATCGTGATCCTTCTCCGGCAACCCTAGCATCGCGCAGATTACCGAAAGAGGCAGATCTCGGCAGAACTCTGCCATGAGATCGACCTCGGGCTTGCCGTGCAGCTTGTCGAGCAGCCGATCGGCCGTCTGAACGATCGTCGGCTTGAGAGCTGCGATCGTGCGCCTCTGGAAGGCCTCATCGACGAGGGCACGCAGGCGACGGTGCTCCGGATCATCGTGGCCAAGCATGTTCGACGCAAGAAGCCCGAGCGTCCTCGGGAGAACCTTCAAGATCCGCTTCTGCGTCCTGCTTCCAGCGTTGGCGGGATCGCGCGCGAAGTCCTGGCTGTTTTTCAACAGTTCTGCGCAGCTCTCATGGCTTGCCGCAAGCCAGGTGCGGCCGACAATCGGCAATCTCAAGCGCACAACCGGGCCTTCGGTTCGCATGCGGTCGAGCGTCGTGAAAGGCTTCGCGTGAAACTCCGGGGACAAGATGTCGAATCGTCGCTCGTCGGACATGTCTGCTTCCGCGCTTCTGCTTGTTGTGGTTGGAAATTGAGCGGTGCTTCGTCCCGAAGACAGCCCAATTCGGGCCTTCAATCCTTCGACGTCACGCCGGTGCGGGTGGTGCGTCTCGCGACCCTGCGGAGGGGTCGGACACGCTGAAAAGTACAGCAGCGTGGATCCCCGCGCATCCCAGGCGTCGTCTGGACGGTCGGCAAGGATAGCACGCGCAACCGGGCTGCGGCCGCGCACGCCTGCAGACTGCAAGGCTGAAGGGGAGCGTTGGCTCTCTGAAGAGCAACCGGGTCCATTCAAGCTGCCTGGCGCGTGCGCGTCCTGGGTTCAGTGAAAGTGCCGGAACTGCACAATGTAGACCGCCGCTCCGGCGAAGTATCCGAGGAGCGCGAGTACGCTGATCTTTCGCATGTACCAAATGAACTGGACCTTCTCGATTCCCATGGCGGCAACTCCCGCAGCGGAGCCGATGATCAGTATCGATCCGCCGGTGCCCGCACAGTAGGCGATAAATTCCCAAAGGAAACTATCCGGTGGATACTGGCTCATTCCATACATCCCCATCGATGCTGCGACCAAGGGAACGTTGTCGACGATCGCGCTGAGCAGCCCCAACGCAAGCACGATTGCGTCGGTGCGGCCGATGCTTTGATCGAGCCAAGCTGCAAGGGCGGCGAGAATATGGGTGTGCTCCAGCGTGGCAACCGCCAGTAGAATGCCCAGGAAGAAGACGATTGAGCTGAGATCGATCTGCGTGAGAGCGTGCGCCACGGTCAAGCGCCTTCTCTCCTGCGGTTGCTTCCGGCGATGAATGACCTCTCCGACGAGCCACAATGTACCCAAACCGAATAGGATGCCCATGAAGGGCGGCAGGTGGGTAACCGTTTTGAACGCCGGCACCAGGACCAGGATGGCAACCCCGAGGGTGAACATGATGTTTCGTTCGAAGGCGGGCGTGAAGGAGACGTCGCTACCATCGGCCTTGGGAGCCGCGAAAGTTCGCCCGCGCAGCTGGTAATTCACGATGAACAGTGGGATCAGCATGTTTGTCAGGGACGCGAGGAACAGCGTCTTGACTATGGCGAGAGCGGTGATCTGGCCACCGATCCACAGCATGGTAGTGGTGACGTCGCCGATGGGGGACCACGCGCCGCCTGCGTTCGCGGCGATCACGATCATCGCGACGAACAATAGCCGATCACTTTGCTTGTCCAGCAGCTTCCTGATCAGTGAAACCATGACGATCGTGGTGGTGAGATTGTCCAACACTGCGCTCAGAAAGAACGTCACGGCGCAGATGAGCCACAGCAGGGTCGTCAACTTCTTTGTGTTGATCTGCGAGGTGATGATCTCGAATCCGTCGTGGGCGTCGATGACCTCGACAATGGTCATTGCGCCCATCAGGAAGAATATGATTCCTGCCGTGGAACCGATCGTCTCGCGGAGCTGACCGACGATCGCTTCGTGGTCAGTCGCCCCCACGGCATAGATCGTCCAGAGCAGGCCGGCGCCAAAAAGGGCGGAAGCGGACTTCTCTATCTGGATCGGATGCTCAAGCGCTATAGCGGCATAAACCACGACGAAAACGACGACGAGTGCAACCAGCAAAACGAGCCTCCGATCCGAATCTCCCCCGGATCATGCCCGAACCGGACTGTGCTAAGAAGCCTCATGTGCTGAAAGGCCGCGCTCTGGTACTCTCCGTTCAAGGAGAGAGAATGACACCCAAAAAAGAGAATGGGCCGACATTGTGGGGCTCCCGCGCAAACGGGCCTGTGGGGTGGATCGTCAGCGTCGTCTCGATACTTATGCTGATCGTGGCTCTGTACTTGTACGCGGTAGGCTAGGGCCAGCCCACCATCCAGCGCTATGGAAGGCGCTATTTGGGGAGTAATCCTGAAATGACGGCCGCAGCGCCGAGCGCCACAAAAGTTAGGATGACGGGCGGATAAAGAACGAGCGCCCCTCCAAATCGCAGAAATCGTGGGTGCTCGCCCGCTCCTATTCGGACGACCTATGGCGATCAGGATAGCTGCGATCGCGAGCATCGCAGCTCCAGTCCACACATTCATTTCCGTGTCTCCTCCATCTGCCGCCGGGAGACAGCTTCGTTTGTGGCAGCGCAAGCGAGCCGTTCGTCGTACGGCAGAGATGCGGATCGCGTTCAACGGCTCGAAGCCGGCGAAGGTCACGGAGCTAGGTTTCAAAGTCGTTTGTCTGCTACGTTTCGGCCAGTACGGACCTAAGAAGCGCTGCTTCCCGCCCTATCTTTCGGATAACTTCTCTGGCTTCTTCCCAACAGTTGAAACCAACCCCCACTAGGCCGTCCAACAAAGATGGACCGAGACGAAGAGAAAAGGAAAATCAAGGAGCAGCTTGCCACATGCCGGCGGTTGGCTGCGGATTTCGTGGACTTGGAGCAACTCGCCACTAGCTGGAAGGGAGGTTTGAAGAGTTAGCGGGAGCAGGTCCGGGAGGTCGTCCAAGAGCAGATTGAAGGACCAACAGGCGATTGCCGAAAGCTTAGGTTCTTCCGGTGTTCAACAATGTGGGCTTACAAAAGCTGCGCGTCAGAAGCATGTTCTCAGGTTGTTGGCCATAGATGCTCACCATCAAAGCTTGTACGGTACGGACCATGGTCAACCGCGGCTGCCGCGGAAGGCGTATCGCCAAAAGAGGGTGCGCATCTGCCGATAAAGGACAGACCGCCGCAATAGCCGCCGTTGCACGGCGGCTATTGACAGCAATCTCCAGCAGCATGGAGCGAGAAACGTGGATTATCTCACAGGCCGCTTCGGCCTGGTCGCTTGAGGTTTACCGCCAGGCGATCGACGCGCCGCGACCTCCAAGGCCACGAGGCCGAAGGCGGAGAGAGCGATTAGAAAGACGAGTAGCAGCAGGCTGCCGTACATTCAGATGACTCCTGCCGAGCTGCTCTTGTGAGGAGCGCTTGTTTCGACAACGCGCGGGGTTGACGTTGCGGGTAGAGTGAAGTTGTCGATCAAGCAATTGCACTTGCGAACAGAAGCAGGCAGGTGAGTGTACACGCAAGGCCCATACCTGCAGCCCGAGACTTGCCGGCATCTACACGCGAAGTTTCTCGCTCTACGACCGGGTAGTTTCTGATGCTGCGCAAAAAGTTGCCGGCCGGCCCCTCAAAAACATACGTTTCGAGTCTCCACGATCACTTCAGGCCCAACGGAATATAGTGATTGGCAGCTCGCCAGGCAGTCGGGAGATCGCTTGTCGCCCGTCGGGAAAATCCTGACTATCAACACACCCGTTCGGGCGGGAAGGTTTGGTCGTGAATGTGGCTCTGTGTCAAAACCTCAACTGGCAGCGGGCATCCGCATTGCTCTACTTGCCTATGCCGCGACCATGGCTTGGCTCATTCGTAATGTCCTTCGGTGATCAGGCTAGGGAAGCACGGAGTCTCCGCGAGCCTAGTGCAACACTGCCGGTGGATGTGCGGCAGCACGAAGCGGTTGGTGCGCTGCACGATGGATTGTCCGAGGGAACGTCTGCCAAGGACGGGCGCTCGAGCGCCGCACAAAATTACGTCAGCATGAAAAGGCCGCTCTTCAGGGCGGCTTTTCCATGAGCATAGGAGGAAAGACAAATGCATCTAACGGCTCCTATCGATCGTGACACGGAAAGGTCGCGCAAGAGGGCGCTTTGGTTGCGTCAACTGGCCGAAGGGACGGGTCACCCGCAGTTCGCCGAAAAGCTCAAGGATCTCACTGAAGAATACGACGGACTTGCCGAACAACTAGAGCAAGAGGACCAGTAGGGCCGTCTCGCGACCGCCTTATGGGAATGCTGGCTACCGAGTCGAATACGGCGCCGCGAATACAGGTCCGCAATTCGTCAATCCCACATACGGAATGCAGCTGACGGGGGCCAGCACTGGCGTAAGCGGCTTTCACGACAGGTTTCGCAGCACCGGCGCCATCGCACGCGCGATGCTCATCGAAGCCGCAGCCAAGCGATGGGCCGTCGCCGCTTGCGAAACGGCTGGAGGCCGCGTCGTGCTCAAAGCCGGCTGGATGCAGAGTTCGCCGCCGAAGGTCTCCCCCAATTCGGACCCGGTTTGGTCTCCACGTCGGGGACGTCGGCGTCGGCAACATCGGATCGCGCGACCGCATGAACTACACTGCGGTTGGTGCTGCCGTGAACCTCGCCGCGCGCCTTGAGGGACTGAACCGGAACTACGGGACCACGGTACTGGCGAGCGAGGCCATCAAAGCGCGGGTAGAGGAAGAGTTTCTCTTCCGCAGCATCGATCGGATCAGCCCCAAGGGATTATCCGCGGAGTTCCAAGTGTACGAGCTGCTATGCCCGAGAGCGGACGCGACGAGCCAGCAGCTGGCGCTCATCACGGAGTGGGAGAGTGCATACGCCTCATCGCCTGGTGCGGGCAAACGAAACGACAAATAGTGGCTGAAAGCCTTCGCGATCGCTCACCCCGACGACGCCGTCGCTCGATATCATTTCGAATTGGATGGAAGGCAGGACGATTGTCGAGAGACCGAAGAATACAAACATCATCAAGTTGACGGCATCTAACCACGGCCCAAAGTGTCTGGAGGCCCCTCGCTGGGGCGCTACTGCCACTTTCGTTCAAGACGCGAACAAAGTAGGGCGAAACTATTTATGGCTGGTGCCGCTTGGCGCAAAGCGCAGAGATCCAGGAAGCGGACGCAGGTCTTTGCGCGATGCGCCTCCGATGCTGAACACGCGAACTTGGTACGATCCTGCGTCATCATCGATGGTTCTGCGACGCAGCCGGTGGGGTGCGATCGATGATCGATGTTTTGGCCGGGCTAATTCGGGCGTGCGCTGAGCAGCGGGGGCGACGTCGTGAGGACGAGACGGTCGTGCAACCACTCGAGAGTCCGGTCCGTCACGCTTCGGTCGGCATCCTCGAAAGCCGTCATGGCCTCGACCGGGAAGCTGACCCACTCGCCGTCACATTGCGCGGTAATCGTAAATCGGGTGCGAGCGACGAACAATCCGGTCGAAGCGAGCGTTCCCGACTTCAACCTCTTCGGCATGTCACGAAAGAGCTTCTCCATCGCAGCGTCGAATAGAGGGGCCATGATCTGCTCGAAATGCGGGTGATCGAGGGGGACCCCGCACCCGATGTCATCGAGCCCGATATCGTTCCTTACGATCTCCTCCACCGTCGCTCGCACGTACCTGACGTCAGGATGTGCCGTGGGCCCGCAGCGTGCGTCACGGTCTTCGGCCGTGGCGAAGATCTCGAACTTGTAATAGTCGCTCGCGACAGCGAGCGACAGGTCAGAGGCGGACGCGCGAAACTGAGGCTGGGCGAAAAAGAACTGCGGGGTCGCCATGGGGCCTCCTGTCGTGCCATTCATCATGAGCGTTGCGCCTCAGGATCCGAGCGCTGCGAGGGCGTCTTCGTCTTCCTGAGCGAGCGGCGTGCAGCCGAGAGTATTCAGGCGTCTGACGATGTCGTGTGCCGCGCTGGTTGCGTGTCGGTACCCTTCAATCAAACTGGGATCCCTGAAGCGGGAAAACTGTTCGAGCACGCGGAACAGATCGCTTTCCGTCGGTGCTGTTTTCATACGGGCCATGTCGGCGAGAAGCGGCACGGCCTCTCGCAATGCGTCGTCGCACGTGTAATGCCGGATGGCTCCGAACAGCGTGCGCGCGCAGAGGCGCGCCGTGCGTTCGGGTATCTCGAGATCCAACATTGTCTCGATACGCGACCGAAAGCAGATTTCGGTGTTCAGGTCCGCCAAGCGCTCGATCTCGGCGTCGATCTCGCTCAGTCCATATGCGCGGGAAAATTCGCAGCAATAGCGCTGCGTGTAGTCGTCGGGTCCCGCGGTCCAGGCATTATTGGTCTTGAAGCGATCGAAAGCTTCGTGGCCCAGCCAGACATCGATCCGGCCGACCGCCGGCTTTTCCGCCACGTACCAGACGGGGGCGCCGACGTTCACGTAGACGTAGCCGCCGCAGAAAACGAGCCGCCGGGCTCCTTTCGCGGTCGCCTGGACTTGACGATCGCGGTCGCACTCGCCGTAGCGGTGCAACGGATACGCGCGTTGGAATTCTTCGATGGTGCGGCCGTCGCGCTCGCCGATTTGCGGCGGCTCGTCGAACGAGAGGAACGAGCCGAGCTTGCCTCTCGCCGCGAACTCGATGAAACGATGGACGCTGACGGGACCATCATGTGCCATCAGGGACCACCAGCACGTGCTTTCGAACGATCTCACTTCGTGCAGACGATCGGTCACGTAATCATCGTCGGTATGAACGCGGTAGGCGACCGGCGCCTCGATCGGATCGACCTCGCGAACGATGATGGGGACGTTCTCCGAGAGACGAACGCCGACCTCTCTGCGGCCGCGGTACAGCCGATAGGCCTGGTAGTACGGCATGCGCAGGTTGATGCGGTGCTCTGTCACTTCAAGATCTCCTGTAATTCCTGCTGGCACGGCTGCGCCACCCTGCTAAACGAACTGGTCCGTGCCGCTCGTATCCGGGCTCGGATCCTTGTCGAGATCGGGCTCGGAATAACGCCGGTGGATGCGGGCGACTTCGAGGGCATCGGGGACCGGCACCGGATAGCGGCCGTCCCGACCGTCCGCGCGGGCGTAGTGCTCCATCGCCGTGGCGTCGGAGGCATGCCCGAGCAAGGCGGCCACCATGGCGAGCCCGCGCAATTTTTCCTCCTCGGTAGTGGCGGTCGCGACGTACGCCGCCTTGAACCGCGCCGCCGCCGCGTGGCGCACCGAGGACAAGGTCGGGTGCTCGGCCTGGGTGCGGCGCGGAAATAGCGCCTTCGTCACCCTGCGCATCAGCGACTCGAGCGTATCCTGCAGCGTATCGAAGCGCCCCTCCGTCGCGGCGGTCTTGGCGATGCCGATCCAGAGGATCATCTGCGAGACGAAATGATCCGGCAGTTCGGTCCAACGCAGCGTGCGGGTCTCGCCATGCGCCCGGCCGTTGCTGTTCTTGCCGTTCACAAGCGTCAGCTCCCATGCGTAGCCTGCCATCGTGCTCGGCCCGAATACGGCGGTTGGCCATTCGACGAAGCGGGCGCCCGTCAGTTCGCCGCACTCAAGGCAGTCGACCAGGTTGTCGGCGTTCTCGCTTAGGGTGGAGAGCGCGCGATGGCCGATCCGCACAAGATCGTCCGCGACGTCGTTCTTCTGCTTCTGCTGCGACGTGCGCTTGCCGGTGGCGCGGCCTTGAGCGCGCCAATCTCGGAGTAGCGCGATGGCGGCGTTCAGTGCGGCTGCATGCTCGGGCTGACGCTTGGCCGCGGTAGTCATGGTGAAAATGAGCGCCGACCGGTACTGGCGCACGCTCGAGGAGCTCAGTTCCTTGGCCATCACCGCCCTGACGAGCTCCACGGGGCCGAGCTTCCGGCGCGCGGCCTTCTCTTCAGCCTCGGCGATCTGCGCGCTGCGGGCGAGGTAGTTCTTTTCGGTCTTCGCATTGCGGGTCATGTCGGTCGATCTCCTAGGCCTTCATCCACGGCGGCTGCAGCGGATCGTGACGGCGGCAGTGGCGGGCGATTGCGCGCACGAACGATTCCGCGGCCGCCTTGGCCTCGCGGAGATAGAGCGGTGAGTACGGGCTATAGACGAGCGTGGTTTCATTCGAATGCGGCGGCTGGATGTGGCCGAGCCAGAGGGCGATTTGTTCGTCCTCGACGTGCTTGGAACGCATGAAGCGACCGAGAGCGTGTCTGATGGAGTAGCTGTTGCCGCCGGATGCGAGCTTGGCACGGCGACAGGCGGCGTTGAAGGCCGTGTCGATCTCGCCGACCGGCTGTCCGCGCCATTGCACGAGATGACCCGGCGGGAGACCTTCCGTCCAGGGCGTAAGCGTTTCGGGAATGGCGAGCGTCGGCCTCCATTTGCTGGTCTGGACTCGGCCAGCGGGATTGAGATCGACGAGCCCTCGGCGGTGATCGATCTGCGCCGCGATCGCGTCGAGCAAGGCGCCGATCCGGCACCCGAGATTGGCGAGCCAGACCAGGCAGATCAGAAAGTGGATGAAGTCGGCCTCGTCGATGACCGCGGCGATCTCCTCGATCTCCATTACTCTGCCTTTGGGAGGCGCGGCGCGGAGGATATTCTTGGTGCAAAAGTACGGGATAAGCGGCACATGATGCCGCGGCAGGCGGCGCTCTCCGGCCGCCACGGCGCAGGCCTTGCGAAGCACCGTCAGCGTCCGGTCGACGCTCGACAGGACGAGACCCTCCGCCATTGCGGCGTCGCGGAAGGCTTCGAACGTGCTGGGCACCATGAACTGCAGCATCGAACCGCCCATCAGACGCTTCATGCGCTCCATCGCGATGGTGTTGAATTCGGCGGAGGCCTGCGCCTCCGCTTTCGCACGGTTGAATTCGAGCACTTCACTCACCGTGCGCAGCGGCTTCAGCACGAGCGCGTCCTTGGGATCGCCGGTGATGCCGCGCTCGATGAGTGATCGCACCGTGACGAGCGCGGTCTCGAGGTTGGTCGTGGACAGAGAGCGATAGAACGAGACCTTTCGCTCCTTGTCATAGCCGCCGACGTAGAGATTGTCGGTTTCCTTGTCCGCGTAGACCGAGTACTCCTCGCCCATCTTGTGGATTTTGGTGTACGCCATCAGTGCGCCCCGCCCACGCGAGCGTCGATACGGCGTTCGACCGGCGCCTGCACGGCACCGATCACAATCGCGAACGCGCGCTCGTGAAGAGACCGGACGAATGCCGTCTTCCTCTTTGCCTCGTACACGGAGACGAAGAAGCCGTCGCCGAACCGCAGCACGCCGTAGCCGCCGATCTGATGGACCTTCACGTATGCCATCAGCGCACCATGTCCATCGGACCGGAATCGCCGCCGCCGTTCTGCGCCGCCGGCGTGGACCCGTTGGCACTCACGAAATCTCGGACGGATCGTGCGGAAAAATACAAGACGCGGAAACCCTTGATGGCCCTGAGCCGGCCGTCCTTCTCCGCCTTGCGCACCGAGCCGGCGCTGATGCCCAAGGCGGCCGCGACCTCGGCGGTCGACAATAGCCGGAAAGGCGAGAGTTCGTCGAGATCGATGCGCACGATATTGGCTCCGCTATGCCTAACATGACTGCGTTATATAACTAACTAGACTGTTGGATCATTGATTTGGTATGCGGTCACGGACCGTTTGTCAAGCCCATGCGAAACTGGACTTTTTGATCGCTGGGATTCATCGGAGAATGGCTTTCAGTTTGATCAAGATGCGCGCAATGCCGAGCACGTGCTCGATCTCGCCGCGCACGCGGATGCGTCGCACGCTGGAGATTGGAAGAAGCGCCGTGACGTAGCCGGCCGGCAGCCGCCTATGCATTCTGTAGTGCCGAAGCGCGTAGGCGGCGGCCTCCGAGCGCAGGTGTTCGCGCTGGCGGAGCAGGAAGGCCACGCGGCGGGCCAGCCTACGCGGCGCGATTGCCATCCGCCCGCTCCGCGATCCTGGCCAGGATGTTGCCGGTGATACGCCACCACAAGGCCAGTTCGGACGCGCAAGCGCGCGAGCGGAAGAGGTCGATGCCGAGACGGCGCGCCAGCGCATCGCCGTCCATCATCATGGCGCTGGCGACGTCGAGGCCGGCGTCGGCGCACGTCTCGAGCGCGCGACCGGCGACGCGCGGGATGGTGACGATCGGGATCTCGCCCGCATTGTCGCGGAGGCGGCTCAAACTCTCGGCCTGCTCGCTGAGCGGAGGGAAATCGAAATTGCCGGCGCGGCCGGACAGGACGAGCGCCCGCTGCAGACCGGGCGCGACCGCCTCGATGCCGGACAGGTAGGTGCCGGCCTGGGTCATCGACTCCGTCGACGACGTCGACAGCACCATCGAGAGCGCCCGCACGCCGATCCCCGCAAGGGTCGTGTCGAAGGCCGTGCTCGCCAGCACTTCAAGCCTATGCAGGGAGGAGCCGCCGGCCCAATCCACCACCACGGCGCTCCGCGACTTGGGAATTTCGAGGATCTCCTCCCAGAGCGCGGTGAGGACGCCGGACAGGCCGCCGGTACGGCCCGCGGCCGTGGCGAAGTCCTCGGTCTTGATATAGACCTCCTTGTTCGCGGCGCCGCTCTCCGCGGTCTGGCGACGCCCCGTCTCGATCCTCACGAGCGTCACCGCCCGCCCCGCCTCGCGGTAGAGATGGCAGAGGCGGTTGGCGAGCGTCGACTTGCCGACGCTCGTCCCGTCGGCGACGACCTCAACAAGGTCGGCGGGCTGAAAGTGCACAGTCTTCTTCTTAGTCATCATCATTCCGTTTGTTCCTGACTTGCTCAAGAAGTTCCGCTGAGCGGCGCGTGACCGCCGGCACCTGCGTGGTTGCCGGCGAATTCGGCGAAGGCCGAATTTCTGGATGAGGGGGCGGGGAGGCCGAACGTCCTGAAGGAGGCGCGGGAAGTCCTGCCTCACGGCGGCGGTCTGCAGGTTCATGCAGGTTCTTGCCGGCTTTTGCAGGGGCCTGCATTTCCATGCCGGGCGCTGTAGGGGCGTGCAGGGGCGCGCCCGGGCGGGCGGCCGCGCGCTCTCGCGCGCGGGAAAGGGCGCTCGAGACCGTTCCGGCCGGCAGTGGGGTGCCGTCCTCCCGGGCGATGCCGACCTCGCTGAGCATCCGCCCGATCATCACCGCGGTGGCGCCCCGCCCGGAGAGATAGTCGAACAGGTCCAGGTGGTGGTCGAAGACCTCCTGGTAGGCGTAGGCGAAGCGGCAAAGCGCCTCCCGGCCGACCATGATCATCTCGTTTCGTCGGTCTGGCGGGAGGCGATCGATCAGGGGAATGCCGGCCTTGGGCGGCGTTCCGGCACTCATGACGAGCCTCCGGGCGCGCCGGGGCCGTTCCCACGAGACTTCCACAAAGCCGCGAAAAAGCGTGAAAACAGGGCTTTACGAGCCGTCACCGGCCTGATCGAAAGTACATGGAAATCAACGAGATGCGCGGTTGACCCCCACGTTGACATGGTAGGGGTCACAGGTTCGATCCCTGTCGCGCCCACCATCCTTCGCTCGCGAAGCGAGAGAAGGATGCCACGCCGAAGCCCAAAGGGCGCAGGCGGGCTGCCGCCGCGAGCTACGGCCAGGCAAGCCACCAATCTCGTTGAGAAGCGTGTCCGGCGTAGCTCGAAGAGCGTACACGGACTTTTCGTCGAGACCTCGGTCCGGCAAGCCACAATCTCCTATAGCAACACTGATGTGCTACCGTCGTCTCGGACGCGGGGCCGCCCATGAGCATTTCCGTCATCGAGCAAGCAAAGATCCAGGCGCAGGTGCTCGTGCCCCTCGTCAAGGCGCTTCAGGCCGAGCTCGGCGAGGTGCGCGCCAACGCGCTGGTGCGCAAGGCGCTCGGCAATCTCTATCGCGGTTTCGGTGAGGAATTCTGGAAAGCCAAGAACGAGAGCGATCTCGGCAAGGCGGTTTCGTCGGCATTCAAAACCTACGCCCGCGACGATGCGCTCGCCTATGAAGTCATCGAACAGTCGCAGGATTCATTCGCGTTTGACGTCACGCGCTGCGCCTATGCCGAGTTCTACAAGGCGCTCGGCGAGCCCGAACTCGGCTTTCTCCTGATCTGCACCGCCGACTTCGCGACCGCGGAAGGTTTCGGCTCCGACATCAAGCTCACGCGGACGCAAACGATCATGCAGGGAGCCGGTCATTGCGACTTCCGCTACCGGCGCGATGGAGAGGGGTCACAGTGAGGAACTCCAGATGATGCGGGTGGGCTGTCTTGCGGTGGCCGCGCTGGCGCTGATTACGTCGCGCGCTGATGCCGCGACCATCGACTGGCAGGCCGAGCTCCAGCGCTGCCGCGCGCTACGCGAAAACGTGGCGCCACTGCTGCAGGCCGGCCAAGGAATATCCGCGGTCGGCCGCTCCAACAGATCCGTGCGTCGCTGCATCTGGATCCAGCGCCGGGCGGTGCGCAAGAAAATCCCCGGCGCGGAGACGTGGTAGCGCGGGCACCTCTCAGGGGGACGCCTTCTTCGGCCCGCGTAGCAGGTCCTTCCATGACCTCGCGGGAGCGTATCTTGTCGGGCTGAATCCGCACCGCCGCCTACTGCGAAGCTGCGCAGCCTTGATCCGTGACTCGCCGCCTGCCATTGTCCGATCCTTCACCGCGGCGACGAACCTGGCATTCGGCGAAACTCTATCGCTTAGCGGGACGTGGAAAGAAGGCAGGTTACCGAAATGAGTAGCGTGAACAAGCCCGGCGGCAACTACTTGCCGGTGATCATCCATAGTGGAATTGCGTATGTCAGTGGTCAGCTGCCGCGTCGCGGCGAAGACCTGCTGTACTCAGGCAAAGTCGGCGCAGGTGTCGATGTCGCCGCCGCACAGGAGGCCGCTGCACTCTGCGCTGATCTCTGCATTTCGGCCATCAACCACGCAGCAGGCGGAGAGGACAAGATCGCCCAGGTCTTGCAGCTCGTCGGATACATCGCCTCGGCGCCTGGATTTACGCAGCAATCGCAAGTCATGAACGGCGCCTCCGACCGGCTGATCGGGCGCCTAGGTGATCGCGGTCGTCACACGCGTACATCCGTCGGCGTGGCCGAGTTGCCGCGGGGCGCACCGGTCGAGCTGAGTATGATTGCCGCTGTTCGGTCGTAGGACGGCATGTCGCTCGGCGATCGTCAGGCTCCGACGTCCGCACTTTGATGCGTCGCGACGAAACGCGGCCTATTCGACCAGATACTTCTTCACCGCCACCTCGTCCCACGCAATCCCGTTGCCGGGCTCCTCGGTCGGCAGCGCAAAGCCGTTCTTGATCTGCAAACGGGTCGCGAGCACCGCATCGGCCCAATCGACATATTCCAGCCAATGTGCGGTCGGCGTCACGCAGAGCAGATGCGCGCTGACTTCCGAGAACAGATGCGTCGACATCTCGATCCCGGCGGCGTGCGCCAGCGCGGCGGCGCGCAGCCAGCCGGTGACGCCGCCGATGCGCTGCACGTCGGGCATCACGTAGTCGCAGGCCTCGGCGGAGAGCGCGGATTGCATCGCGAACGCGCTATCAAAATTCTCGCCGATCTGGACCGGGGTGCGCAGCGCATCCGCGATACGGGCGTTGCCCTCATAATCGTCGTGACGGATCGGCTCCTCGATCCAGGTCAGCCCCTCATCGTCGAGCATCTCGCCGCGGCGGATCGCCTCGCTGACCGTCAGCGCCTGGTTGTAGTCGCACATCAGCGTCACGTCGTCGCCGACGGCCTTGCGCACCGCGCGCACCACCTTCAGGTCTTCCCGCGCATCGGGGCGGCCGACGCGGATCTTTGCGGCCTGAAAGCCCTCGGCCAGCAGCTTGTGGGCTTCCTCCACCGCGGCACCAGCCGGCATGATGCCGAGCCCCTTCGAATTGTAGGCCCTGACCGGTTTCGGCGTGCCGCCGAGCAGGCGCGCCAGCGGCAGGCTTCGAGCGCGTGCCAGCGCGTCCCATGCCGCCATGTCGATGCCGGATTGCGCCAGCCGCTGCAGGCCGGCCAAACCCAGGAGCGTGAAGCGCTGGGTCAGCTTGCGCTCGATCTCGAACGGCAGGAGCTCGTCGCCGGCGACGAGCTCCGACATTTCCGCGACCATCGCCGTCAGCGGCTTCAAGGCCGATGGGGTGATCGAGAACAGATACGCGTGCCCGGTTGCGCCGAGGTCAGTCTCGCAGTCGATCAGCACCAGCGGCGCCTTTGCGACAGCCCCGGTCGAGGTTTTGAGCGGGAGGTTCATCGGCACGATGACGGCGCGCGCATTGAAGCGCTTGATACGGATGGTCTCGGTCATTTGGTGGATCTCCCGGCGAAGTGAATGGAAGTCAATGCCGATCTTAAACATTCGCCATGAAACGAAAAGCCGCTTGGCGCGACCACCATAAAATGGGGTTGCGCGGGAGCGCGTTTATTGGCTCTGTGCCGCAAATCCCCCGAGATCAAGACAAGAGCGCTCATCACGGAGCCAAAGAGTGAAGCAAGAGATCTCCGAAGAACAGCGCAAGAGCGGTATCCTGACCGGTGCCGCAATCGTCTTCCTGCTGCTCGCCCTGCCGCTGGCCGTATGGCTGGATCTGACGGAGCTGAGCAAGACCGGGCTGCGCCGGCAGGCCGTCGATCTCAATTCGGTCATTACCAGCGTGCGCAGCTACTACGCGTCCAACGTGGTCGGTCGCATCCTCGCCAATCAAAATGGCTCGACAAAGGTCGCTCACAACTACGAATCCGTTCCCGGCGCGATCCCGATCCCGGCGACATTGTCGCTGGAACTCGGGCGGGTGATCGGGGCGCAGCAGGAAAACATCACCTACCGTTTCGTCTCGGACTTCCCGTTCCAGAACCGCGCCCCGCACCAGCTCGACAAGTTCGAGAAGGATGCGCTCGAATCGCTTCGCAACGATCCCGAGCAGAAGATCGTCGAGACCGAGACCTCGCTGTTCAACGACAAGGTCCGGCTGATCGCTCCGGTGACGATGGGCCCGGCCTGCGTTAGCTGCCACAACAGCCACCCCGAGAGCCCGAAGAAGGACTGGAAGGTCGGGGACGTCAGAGGCATCCAGGAGGTGATCATCGCCCAGCCGATCGCCGCCAACATCTTCTCGTTCAAGTTTTTGCTGGCCTATTTTCTGATCGCCGCCGGCAGCGGCCTGTCGTTCCTCTCGCTGCAGCGCCGCCAGGCCAGCCGCATCAAGGGCATGAACAAGGAACTCGAATCCGCCAACGACTTCCTCGCCTCGCTCTCGATGAAGATCTCGCGCTACATTCCGCCGCAGGTCTACCGGAGCATCTTCTCCGGCCAGAAGGACGTCACTATCCACACCGAGCGCAAGAAGCTCACCATCTTCTTCTCCGACATCCAGAACTTCACCGCGACGGCGGAGCGACTCCAGCCGGAGTTACTGACGCAGCTCCTCAACGAATATTTCACCGAGATGTCGGCGGTCGCCCACGAATATGGCGGCACCGTCGACAAGTTCATCGGCGATGCCATGCTGATCTTCTTCGGCGATCCCGAGACCAAGGGCGACCGGGCCGACGCGCAGGCTTGCCTCCAGATGGCCTGGCGCATGCAGCACCGCCTCACTGAGCTCAATGCGAAATGGCGCGCCTCTGGCATCGAGTTGCCGTTCAAGGCCCGCATGGGCATCAATTCCGGCTATTGCAATGTCGGCAATTTCGGCAGCAGCGACCGCATGGACTACACCATCATCGGTGCCGAGGCGAACCTCGCCGCGCGCCTGCAATCGATCGCCGAGCCCGGCGGCATCGTGCTGAGCTACGAAACCTTCGCGCTGGTCAGCGACATTGTCCGCGCCCACGCGCTGCCCGCGATCACGATGAAGGGCATCAGCCGCGAAGTGATTCCCTATTCGGTCGACGCGCTGAACGACGCGGCGGCTGAAAGGAGCGGGATCATCACCGAGCGTGCGCCCGGGCTGGAGCTCTATCTCGACCCCGCGGTGGTGAAATCCGGCGACGCGGCGCGGGTACGCTCGCTGCTGGAGAACGCGCTGGCCTCGCTGAAGCCGGCGTGAGGACGAACAGGCTTTCCTGATTGAGCCCCCGTTGTGGCCGCGAGGAAGGTCTGCCACCTCTCCCGCTTGCGGGAGAGGGCTGGGGAGAGGGTGTCTCCTCAATGGGAGAGCCCCCAAGCGGAGAGAGCCCTCACCCGGCGCTTCGCGCCGACCTCTCCCGCAAGCGGGAGAGGTTTTAGCCGCGGCGCTGTTGCTTCACTCACGCGCCTCACGTCAACTCACCGCGCCGCGCCTTCCGTAAACGCCGTCTCGATTACCTCGCCGAAGGGTTGCCAGGAACGGCCGTCGAACTGCACCAGCCGCATCTGCCTGATCGGCAAATAGCTGGTTGGCGAGGTGTTCATCCTGATGTCGGGCAGGGCGACCGACGGCTGATAATTCTTCAGCGAAGCAGCCTGACGCATGATGTTCTCGCGCGAGAAATCGTCGCCGCATTGCTTCAGCACCTGCGTCAGCGCCTCGGCTGCGGCATAGCCATAGAGCGCAGCGCTGCTGTTGGTGCTTTCGACGTGATGGTACTTGTCCATGAAGGCGAACCAGTCCTTCATGGCAGGATCGTCCTTCCATGCGGGATCGCTCGGGTCCTTCAGAAAGGCCGCCGAGATCACGCCGGACGAATTCTCCAGGCCTGCGGGCGCCATCGCGTTGGCGATCGAGGCGGAGGCGTCGTTGACGATGAAGACCGGGCGCCATTTCATTGCCGCCACCAGCTTGATCACCTTGGACGCCGTCGACGGCACGCCGAGAAAGACGAAAATATCGGCGCCGGCGCGCTTGAGGATCGACACGTGTCCGTCGAGATGCTCGTCGGCAATGTCGAAAGCGATGTCGACGAGGACGAGACGGTTCAGATCGCCAAGACCTTCCTCCATGCCCTTGAGAAGCGCACGCCCGAACTGGTCGTTCTGCCAGAGCACCACGATCTTCTTCCTGGGATAATAGGCCTGGAGATAGTTGGCGTAGATGCGCCCCTCCGACCGGTACGACGGCTGCCAGCCCATGGTCCAGGGAAACGCCTTGGCCTGGCTCAGCTCCTCGTCGCCGGAGGCGACGAACAGCTGCGGGATCTTCTTCGCGTTCAGATACCAGCGCGCGGCGAGATTGCCCGGTGTGCCGAACGAGCCGAACATCAAGTGCACGTCGTCCGTCTCGACCAGGTTGCGGGTCAGCTCCAGCGCTGTGGTCGGATCGGAATTGTCGTCGCGGGTGATGAAGCGGATCTTGCGGCCGTTGATGCCGCCGCGCGCGTTGACCATGTCGAAATAGGCCGCTTCCGCCTGGCCAATAGCGCCGAACTCCGAGAGCGGTCCCGAATACGGCATGACATTGCCGATGCGGATTTCGTTGTCGGCGGTGGGTTGATCGGCGCGTTGCTCGGACATCGCGCCGAGCGACGCGAACGCGATCATCGAAACGAACAGCATTCTGCCGGTGACGCCCATGCTCAACACCTTGTCGTTGGCCCCCAACGAGGTCGGCTCACTCCGCAGCAAGAGGAGTTGATCTACGTCAAGCGTTTGTCAAAGCTATGGCCGGATGGCGCGCTTCTTGCCACCCGAACGGAAACGGCAAGCGTATTGACGTGCCCTGTGCATCTAACTCCGTCATCCTGAGGTGCGAGTGGCGCGATGCGAAAAGCATCGCGCCGGGGGCCTCGAACGATGAACGGCCACCGCTGCTACCGCGCGGAGAGAGTTGGGCCGTCGTCCTTCGAGGGCCGCCGAAGAAGCGGCCACCTCAGGATGACGGTGATGAACGGGTGGCCGCGGAAGGATGCGTACCCGGTATGGTGCAGTGATATCCGGCCGAGCCATGACCTTGCAGGAGCTGTGTCCGCAACCCCCTACGGCAGACCGCGCGCCTCGAGCTGATGCACCAGCAGCAGGGTCGGCTCGGCGAGGCTGTCGCCGGAGCCGTCGAGGCCGAAGGCGCTCGCTATGCCGTCGCGGCTGCGCAGCAGCGCGCTACGCGGACAATGGCCGGCGCCGCAGAGCGTCTTCTTCAGGGTTTCGCCCTGCGCCGTGATGCCGGCGGAATCATCCGCAGCCCAGGCCAGCACGATCGGAACGTCGACATTGAGGATGCCGGGGAAGACCGAACGCTTGTTGTACTGGCTGGCGTCGCTGCCGAGATAGGCCTTCTCGCTGTCGCTCGCGTCCTTGCCGGCGCGGTAGACCCCGGAGACCAGCACGACAGCCGCGACGTCGGCGCGGTCGGTCTGGAGTTCGGGATGGGCCAGCAGGGTGGCGACATGGAAGGCGCCGGCGCCGTAGCCGACCGCGACGATCTCGCGGGCATCGCCGTTGAACAGGTCGATATTGCCGTGGACCCAGGACAGCGCCGCCGCCACGTCGGTCGCACCCGCCGGCCACGTCGCCGAGGGCGCCAGCCGGTAGTTGACGCGCACGCCGATCATGTCGTTGCGGGCGGCAAAGCACATGGCCTGGTCCTGGATCTGGCGCGACAGCTCCGGCGCGGCGCGGTCGCCGGTGAAGGTGTCGCCGGTCACGAACAGCAGCACCGGCCGCGGCGTATCCGCCTTGGTCGTGGCGGTGGCAACATCGAGCACATTGGCTTCGCTCTCGCCGTAGCGCAGGCCGCGCGAGAAGGTGACCTGCTCGCACAGCCGCGCGGTGCCGCCCGCGGCGGTGTCGTTGTCGGTGAGGCCGACCCGCACGAGATCGGACGGCGCGGCCGGCAGCATCGGTAGGGGACCGTGTGCGGAGGCTGCCGTGATGCCCAGAATTAGAAAAAATGCGAGAAAATTCTTCATGTCGGTGTCGGCCCTGCGTGCCCGATATGGGCTCGCGCGTTTGGCCCGTCTTTTCAATTCGCCTTATTAGTTAGTTGGTCATGAGGCGATTTCACGGCACCCGCGGTTCTCTTCCGGCTCCGTCCGCCACGCGTGGTTCAATTGCCCGGCTGGAAGGTGCAATCCGCCCCGCTGCCGTCCTTCCGGCGGATGGCATTGGGGTCGATCGTGCAGCTCAGCTTGGTCAGGCTCTCGAAATTCGATCCCGCGGCGCCGTCGGGCGGAATCCCGGCCAGTGCTTCGGTGGCGAAGATCTCGTTGGCCGTGGAGCCGTTCACCGTCCTGGTCTTCTTGCCGAATGTGACTTCGCAGTTCCGGACGGTGATGTCGACATTGCCGGCGCGACAGACGATTCGATCGGCGGTCACCACGATCGGCTTCTTGTAGGGAATGTCGCTGTTGGCGGCGAACAGCATCGCCATTGCCTTCTTCTCGGCGCCGGACAGGGCAGAGGACAGCGGCGCGATCACCCCTGCGAGCGCCAGCGCCGTCGCGCCCGAGACTTTTGCGGGCGTCGCGTCGGAGGCATCGGCGACGCCGGAGGCGGTTGCGACGACGAGGGCGCAGGCGAGGATCAATCGACCGGCTTTCATCTTGCCTCCCTGGACCTGCAATCGCGGCTTCCCTCCCGCGCGGCGCGTGGAACCAGTTTAGCATGTAAACACGAATTGGAAGGCAAGTTCGCCGGGCCTTGCGCCTTTGCGCGGTGCGGCTGTTTTGCCCCGACGCGTCAAACGGTTACCCCGCGGGACCGAGCCTCGCGACGACACGCCGTTCTACTGTGCATGGGGTTGTTTTCGCGTTTTTTTGTTTGGCCGGCCGGTCAGGACTGCTTCATCGTCCGGAAGGTGATGGAATAGCGGCGCGCCTCGACCGGCGGGATGCTGTGCTCCCATTGCGACCGCGCCTCGCCGTCCATCATGTAAAGCGAGCGCGGCCGGGCTTCGAGCGTGTGGCGCTCCCATTTGTCGCCGCTACGGCGGCGGAAGCGGAATTTGCAGGACGAGCCCAGCGACAGGCCGAGGATTTTGTCGAAATGCGGCTTGTCGCGATGCCAGCCGATGCCGACGCCGGCCTCGTATTCGGTGCAGAGCACCTGCCGCACGCTGCCGCCGGCGAGACCCGCCCATGCCTCGACCTGCCGCGCGACGGGGAGGACCCAGTCCGGGATCGGCTCGGCCTCGGCCAGCCGCTGCGCTGTGTAGTCATAGCGATAACCGAAGGACGCCACCCGGCGGTTGCCCTCGAAGGCGCCGAACTGGAAGCGCTGGAGCGGCAATGCTGCGATGCGGCCGATCAGCGCCTGCTCGACGGCGGCCTCGACGAATTCATCCGTGTAGCGAAGGCCGGCTGGCCCTGCTGCTTGCGGATCAGCGAACAAACCAAGCTGCGTCATCCCTCGCATTTCCGTGATGGAACCTAATGGTGGCTGATGCGACTTACATATGACGCGGAAAGTAACGTGCGAGGCTGTCATGGCAGAGAAGCATACCGCCGATCCGGCAGAGATCATGCGGGCGACCGGTCATCCTGAGCTGGAATACGCCGCCGGCTGGACCATCGCCGGCTTGGTCACCATCGGCACCATCGTCGCCGCGTGGGTGTTCGCGATCTAGCCCATTGGAAACTGGAGCTCGAACGCCGCGCCCTGATCGGTCGGCTTGAGCCTGATCGAGCCGCCATGACTCGCCATCACCGCGCGCGCGATCGCCAGCCCCATCCCGGTGCCGCCCTGGTCGCGGCGAGTGGTGAAGAACGCATCGAAGATCCTGTCGCGGTTCGGCGCCGAGATCGGCTCGCCGTCGTTACTCACAGTCAGAAGCAGGGTCGTACGCTCATCGATCGCCTCCAGCCTGATTGTCCCAGCCTTGTGCCGCATCGCATTGTCGGCGAGATGCGACAGCACGATCAGCGCCTTCTCAGCTGACATGCCGATCATCAGGTCGAGGCCGCCGCTGGCCTTGATTGAGCTCACCGGAAACCGGCTCCTGAGTTCGGCAATCACGGGCGCCAGTTCCGTACGCTCGTTTTGCGGCAGGCTTTCGGCACGCGCGAGTTCGCGCAGCCGCTGCGCCATCGCCTCCAGCCGCTTTGTGTCGGACAGGATGTTGGCGATGAACGTCTCCTGCTCGGCCGGCGTCAGGCTGCCTGCTTTGCCCTGAACCGAATCCTGTAACAGCTCGGCCGCGCCCTTGATCGAGGTCAGCGGCGATTTCAGCTCGTGGGTGAGATGGGCCGAGAACGTCGCGATATAATCCGAGCGCCGCGCCAACTGCTCGGCCATGCCGAGGAAGCTGTGTGAGAGCTGCGCGAACTCGCGGGTGCCGTAATGTCGGAGCGGCCTGAACGCCTCGCGGTCGCCGCGGCCTATTCTGGTGGCGCGATCGATCAGCTCGCGCATCGGCAGCGTGATGGTGCGCGAGAATACGAGGCCAATCGCGATCGTGCCGAGAATCACGGCGAGCCCCGCCAGCACGAACTTGGCCCGCTCCTGGTAGAGATGGTCGAAGATGTTGCTCGGCGTCCGCGTCGTGTAGATCACCCCGGCAACGCGGTTGTTGACGATGACAGGCATTGCCGAAAACACGTGGACGCCGAGGCCGCGGCTAAAGGAATAGATCGATGGCGGCGGCTTGTCGGGCACGCGGTTGCGCAAGGTGGCGCGGTATTGCCCATGCAGCGCGTCAGCGACCTCCTCGATATGAGCGAGCGATTGCCCGACCTCCTGCCGCCCGGCGATCACCACGCCCTGGGGATCGAGGATGCGAAAGCCTGCCAGCGTCACCTTCTGGGTCTCGCGGATGATCGGCGTCAGTCTTGCGCCAATATCGACATAGGCTGGCTGCGCCGGCCGGATTGCTGCTTGCGCCTCGGGCCGCCGCCGCAACAAATCGTTGGCGGTGAGGTCGAGCGCAGGGCGGATCGGGGTGACCTGGTCGCCCGGATCAGGCAGCACGTTCGGCGGCACCTCGGCGCCGAGCGTCAGGCCGCTGTCGAGCCGCGTTGTGACCTCCTGCGCGTAGATCGTCGCGAGCACGCGGCTCTGTGCGATCAGCTCGGCCTGGGTCTGGCGGATCAGCTGGTTGTCGTAGAGGCGGAAGAAGAACAGGCCGACCAGCGGCAGCACGCCGACGGTCGCCAGCACCGTGAAGATCACGAGGGTAAGCGACGGCCGCCATTTGTCGGGCGCGGCGCTCATGCCTCCTTCTCGCAGCGGCCGAGCTTGAAACCGACGCCGTGGATGGTCTCGATGACGTTGTCACAGGCCAGTGACGCGAGCTTGGCACGGATGTTGCGGATGTGGCTGTCGATGGTGCGGTCGGAGACCTGGATGTTGAGCTGGTAGGCGGCCCGCATCAGTTGCTCGCGATTGAACACGGAGGTCGGCCGGGTCAGGAACGCGCGCAAGATGCCGAACTCGATCGCAGTCAGCTTTAGCGGCGTGCCGGCGAACGACGCGACATGCTGCTCGGGGTCGATCAGCAGGCCGCCTTGCGCGAGTGCCGACGGCCCCGGCTTGGCCTCGCCATTGCGCGGACCGAGACGGCGCAGGATGACGTTGACCCGCGCCACCAGCTCGCGCGGGCTGAAAGGCTTCGTCACATAATCGTCGCCGCCGATCTCGAGGCCGAGGATGCGGTCGATCTCCTCGTCGCGGGCCGACAGGAACAGGATTGGCACGTCGGAGCTCTTGCGCACCTCGCGGCAGACGTCGAGGCCGTCGAATTCGGGCATGCCGATGTCGAGTACGATCAGGTCAGGCTTGTCGGCGGCAAAGCGGCTCAGCGCCTCCTTGCCGTCGCGCGCCTCGATCACGTCCATGCCGGCTTTCTTCAAAGCGACGCGGATGACCTCGCGGATATGGCCTTCGTCGTCGACGATGAGAATGCGATGCGCCAAGAACCTCTCCGCTGCCTCGTCAGCCCGCCGGCCGAGCTTTCGCCAGCGCGTCCAGCCTGCGCTGGAGCCGCCAATTCCGGAAGCCCCAGCTCCGCCAGGCCAGATCCTGACGCTGGACTTCTACAAGCCGATCGCGCCGCGACACAAGGCAGTTGTCGCCCGGGCGATGAGCGATGACCTTGTCGAGGGCAGGCAGCGCCTGCGGCCCGAGTGTGAGGAGATAGTCGGCGTCGATGTTCAAGCCCTTACCGGACATTTCGTTGCTGTGGCTCAGATTATAGTCGGCGATGAAGGCATCGAAGTTCACCAGCGAGCAGCCATACAGCGCGATCGTTAACGCGATCAGATTGGCGCCGACGAGCCATTGGTTGGACTTGTCCAGCACGATACGGGCGACGATCAGGATTAGCCCGAGCGCCACCAGCCCCATCCAGATGAACGCTGCGATGCGCCCGTAGGTCAGCATGTAGATGTCGACGTAAAGGTCGAGGCGAAGGATGGAGGAGGCGACCAGCAGGACGTTCTGTCCCACCCAGAGATAGACCAGCGGCCGGATGATCTTCGATTTCTCCGCCGGGCCGCCCGGACGCATCGCCACCAGCACGAAGGCGGCGGCGAGCAGGGCGGTGGCGATCAGTGGGTAGGCGCCGCGATGGGCATAGGCGGCATAAGTCATGTTGGCCGGCAGCGCGACATGGCCCCAGAGGTAGATGCCGTCGAGAATGGATTGTGCCGCGAACAGCAGATTGAACAGGATCAGCGAACGCAGGATGGTGGACGGGCCCATGAACTCAGCTGAGACTTGCGACTGCAGCGGCGGCGGCACAGGGATATCTGCGATGGTCGTAGTGACAATCTTTCTGCGCCGCCAGCGCACATGGATGAACGGCCAGACCAGCGACAGCATCATGGTCCAGAACAGCACGCGCGGGATGCTGACATAGTCGAGGATGAGCTTTGGATTGAGCAGGAACACCCACTGCTCAATCAGCGGATTGGCTGCGGCGAACAGTGCTATGAAGACAGTGCTCAGCGCTGCAGGCAGAAGCCAGAGTGCGATGCTCCGAGTGAGTGCCGACATGTTGAAGATTTGAAGCGCTTCGGGGAAGACCCTGAAGGGCCCGAACAGGACAAAGTTTCGTATCGCCCGGGCACGGTCCGCGAAGCCCGTTGTCTCCGAATTGGTCGCGAGCAGCAGTGCCATGAGCAGCGCCGCGACGAGGATCAGGAAGGACAGCGCATTGAGCTCCTCTGTCGCCGGCACGAGACCGGCGACGAGAATGGCCGCCCCGGTGATGCCGCGTCGCAGGTCCAGCGCCGCATGATTGAACAGCATCGACACGCAAGCCGTCGCGATCGCAAAGAGCGTCAGCGATAGGCCGATCCGTGGGCCATAGAACAGCCAGTCGGCGACCGCGGCCAGTGCCAGTGCGAGACCAAGCTTGGCAGGAATGGAGGAGGGCCTGATCGGCTGGAGGTCCGCTGCTATCGTCGTAGCCAGGCTCGTCATGTCCAGAAGACCTTTCGTGAATGGTGGCATCACGAAGTCTGAACGTCGTTCGTGCAGAAGGTGAGATCGTCGTCTGCACGGTTTCAGGAGTCTTTTGCAGATTTCGTGCAGGCGCGCTTTTGGTCCTTACGCGGCGCAAATCGCTTTGATAGGTGCGATGCGTTCATCACATTGGGCGTGACGCATCATGCAATCCCTCAACCGCATCGGTCTCATTCTGCTCTGGCTTGCCGCGCCTCTCGTCGCATTTGCGGCCGCGAACAAGAACGATCCCTATCTGCTCGTGCTGCGCGGCGCTGGAAACATCGCGGTTGTCGTCACAAGCATCGTGATCGTCATCGTGCTGCTGCGCCGCGGGCGTTGGCGCAGCACCGCGGGCAAGCTGCTCGTCATGCTCTGGTGCGCTCCGCCGCTCCTGATGTCGGCGGCGCATCTGAAATTCGAACTGCGCAAGCACGATGTGCTTGCCGCCAGTACGGCCGAGGCGCGTCAGCTCGGGCCTCACTTCATGGTCGGTTATTCCTCCTTCCCGGAGGTCGCGCGCCTTGCCGAGCAGGGTTTGATCGGCGGTGTCTACGTCACCCGGCACAACATCCGGGGCCGGACCGCCGAGGCGCTGCGTGCCGAGATCGCGGCGCTCCAGGACAAGCGGCGAGCCGCCGGGTTGCCGCCGCTGGTGGTCGCCGCGGACCAGGAGGGCGGCATCGTCGGGCACCTTGCGCCGCCGTTGACGAAGCTGCCGGCGCTGGCGACGCTTGCCGGGCTTGCCCCCGATGACCAGCAGGCCAAAGCAGCAGAGTTCGGCCGCATCCACGGGCGTGAACTCGCCGGGCTCGGCGTCAACCTCAATCTCGCACCGGTGCTCGATCTCAAGCCACCGGTCCGGCGCAATCGCCTCGATTTTCACACGTTGATCGGCCAGCGCGCGATTGCGGCCGATCCGGCTGTCGTCGGCGCGATCGCGAGCGCCTATGTGCGCGGGCTGGAGGAATCCGGCGTCGGCGGCACGCTCAAGCATTTTCCCGGCATCGGGCGCGTGCGCACCGACACGCACCATTTCAGCGCCAACCTCGACGCGCCGGTGAAGGAGTTGGAGGCAACCGACTGGCTCCCGTTCCGGGAGGTGCTGTCGCATTCGCGCAGCGCGCTCATGGTTGGCCATGTCACGCTCACGGCCGTCGATTCCGACCGCGCTGCCTCGCATTCGAAGCGTGTCGTCGAGGGGATCATTCGCGACAAATGGGGCTATCAGGGTATCGTCATGACCGACGATCTCGTGATGGGCGCGATCTACCAGCACGACGTCTGCCAGGCCGTCGTGGAAGCCATCAACGCGGGCGTCGACCTGCTGCTGGTCGCCTATGATGGCGCGCAATTCTACCGGATTTTCGCTTGTGCCCTGGATGGATCGCGGCAAGGCAAGCTCGATACGGCGATGCTGCGCGTGAGCGAGGCGCGGCTCGCGCGCAGTTTCCCGTCCGAGCAGGCGCGAGCCGCCTCACGCCCTGTGAGCATCGCGGGTCAAAACTAGCCCTTTGCGAACTGCCGGTAGTCAGGCTCGCGATGAAACCAGAACTCGTAACCGGTGATGGCCTTCTGCATCGCGACGTCGTGGATCGGCTGATTAAGCGGGACGACGGGAACATCGCGCATGCAGAGCGCGATGAAATCCTTCACGGCCTTGTCGTACTCGGCGGCATCCGTGGTGAACCGCGCCTTGTCGATCAGCGCGTCCATCTCTTTGTTCTGGTACGAGGAGATGTTGAAGATCGAGTTGTTGCCATGAAAATTCCAGTAGAAGTAGTATTCGGGGTAATCGAGCCAGCCGCTGAAACGGTTCAGCGCGAGCGGCAGCTCCTTCTTGTTCAGCGTGGTGCGCCAGTTCGCGCCGGGAATCTTTTCGATCGCCGCCTTGATTCCGATCTTGGCGAGGCTCTCTTGGATCAGGATCGCGGTCGGCTCGCCGACCGTGGCGGTGCCGGTGTCGAGCGACAACGTCGTCTCTAGCCCTGACTCGAAGCCTGCCTCCTTCATCAAGGCTTTGGCCTTGTCGAGATCGGTGACATAGGGAAACGCCTGCGGCCAGACCGGCTTGGAGACGTCTGCTGCTCCGCCATACATGGGAACGGCACGTCGGAAGAACGCGCTGTTCTGGATCTGCTCATAGGGCATCGCCCAGGCGACGGCCTGGCGCAGCTTTACATTGTCGAACGGCGGCTTTGCGGTGTTGAGCGCGACGGACCAGAGCGCATTCGGGATCGGCACGCCCGAGACCTTGACTTTGCCCTCCTTGATGATCTGCTCGAAGTCACGCGGCGCGAAGCCGCTGGAGATATCCGCATCACCCCGCTCCAGCATGGCGCGGCGAGTGCCGGCGGAGGGGACGTCGCGCGCGATCACGCGCTTGAGCTTCGGGAGAGGTCCGCTCTTCCAATCGTCGAAGCGCGCCAGCACGGTCTCGCTGCCCGGCTTCCAGCTTTCGATCCTGTAAGCGCCGCCGCCGGCCTCGTTGTTCCTGAGCCAGGCCAGTGCCCATGGGTCTTCCGCCGTCGCGTTCTTTTTCGCGAGCTCCGAGTTGATGATGAAGGGCACGACCACCGCGACGTTGAACAGCAGCATCTTGTCCTTGCGCACATAGTCGATGCGGAAGGTGTGGTCGTCGATTACGACGAACTGCTCGGGCTTTTCCAGCGACCCCGCCGACATCTGAAAGGTCGGAAAGCCGCCGACCTTCACCGCGCGGTCGAACGACCATTTGACGTCCTTTGCGGTGACCGGTGTGCCGTCGTGAAATTTTGCGTCCTTTCGCAGTTTGAAAGTGCAGGACATGCCGTCGGCCGCAACCTCCCAGCTCTCGGCGAGTTCAGGTGCGAGCTTTTCGCGGTCATAAGACAGCGTGCCGTCGGGGAGCGTCTTGGAGGCATAGCTCAGCAGGCGATCGTAGCAATTCCAGGACAGCCCGTTCACGGTCTGATTGGAGCCGACGCCCTGCATGTCGAGCGAGTTCGGACCCAATTCCTGCACCACCAGCAGCGTCTCGCTGCGCCCCTGAGCCCATGCGAAGCCCGGAGCGAGAGCGGTCATTCCGGCAAGACCGAGGCCGCCGAGCACGCCGCGGCGGTTTAGGTCGAAAGATGATGCGCTCATGGGTGCCTCACTCTTGAGAGATTTGCACCCTAAAGAGGCAAGGCGCATGCCACCGGCCGCGCTTCACGGCGCCGCATCCTGTGCGCATCTCAGCTCTACGGCGACACCGCTCCGCGGCTCACGGCCTGCGGGGCAGTCAGGTCTTTCCAGGTGGAATTGGCGACATGCACCGGCGAGAACGCCGGGCGCTCGACATAATGGCCGTCGCCGGACTCGGCGCGCAGATCGCCATCCTTCCAGACGATTCGGCCGCGCGACAGCGTCGCCGCCGGTCCGCCGGTGCAGGAAAAGCCCTCGAACACATTGTAGTCGATCCGGCTCATCTGCCGCTTCGCGCTGATAGTCCTGCTCGCCTTGGGATCCCAAACCACGACATCCGCGTCCGAGCCGACGGCGACCGCGCCCTTGCGCGGATAGATGTTGAGGATGCGGGCGATGTTCGCCGAGGTCACTGCGACGAATTCCTCCTTCGTCAGCCGTCCCGTGGTGACGCCCGCGGTCCACAGCAGCGCGAGGCGATCTTCGAGGCCGCCGGTGCCGTTCGGGATCTTTCTGAAATCGCCGCGCCCGAACCGCTTCTGCTCGGTGGTGAAGGCGCAGTGGTCGGTCGCGACCACCTGCAGCGAGCCGGCTTGCAGACCGGCCCAAAGACTATCCTGATGCGACCTGTCGCGGAACGGCGGCGACATCACGCGCTGCGCGGAATGATCCCAGTCCTTGTTCTGATATTCACCGGCGTCCAGCAGCAAGTGCTGGATCAGCGGCTCGCCGTACACGCGCTTGCCCGCCGCACGTGCGCGCGCGATCGCCTCATGTGCTTCGCGGCAGCTCGTGTGCACGATGTAGACCGGCGTCCCTGTCATGTCGGCGATCATGATGGCGCGGTTGGTGGCTTCGCCCTCGACCTCCGGCGGCCGTGAATAAGCATGTCCCTCGGGGCCGGTGACACCGCGCGCGATCAGCGCCTCCTGCATCAGGGCGACGACGTCGCCGTTCTCCGCATGCACGACGGGCATGGCGCCGAGATGGGCGCAGCGGGCGAACGAGTTGTAGAGCTCGTCGTCGTTCACCATCAGTGCGCCTTTGTAGGCCATGAAGTGCTTGAAGGTGTTGATGCCGTAGGTTTTGACCACGGTCTCCATCTCGTCATGGATCTGGTTCGACCACGACGTTACCGCCATGTGGAAGCCGTAGTCGGAGGCCGCCTTCTCGGATTTGTGCCGCCACTCCTGATAGGCCGCGAGCATCGACTGGCCGGGATCGGGCAGGCAGAAATCCACCACCATGGTGGTGCCGCCGACCAGTGCCGCCTTGGTCCCCGATTCGAAATCGTCCGCGGTGACAGTGCCCATGAACGGCATTTCGAGATGGGTGTGCGGATCGATGCCGCCCGGGATGACGTAGGCGCCGCCGGCATCGATGGTCTCGCACCTCGTCGGCGCATCGAGCGACTGCCCGACCGCGACGATGGTCGCGCCGTCGATCAGCACGTCCGCGCGGCGCGAATGATCATGATTGACGACGATGCCGCCGCGGATGAGGAGAGGCATTGGAGGCTCCGGAGTGAGGCGTGAACCTCGCGAAGCTAAGCGCGCTGCATGCGACGCGACAGGTGAAATTCTAGTCAGGCATCGCCGACAGTTGAGCTGTGCTCGCGGCCTCTACGCCGCCCGCGCGATCAGCCCGTCGATCATCGCGCGCACCAGGCCTGCGATTTCCCTCTGCAGCGCCGGCAGCGGTACCGCGACCAGCTTCTGCTCCAGTCCGAGCGTCACCATGCCATGCACCGCCGAGAACAGGCTGCGCGCGGTGATGCCGAGCTCCTCCCGACTGCGTTTTGGAAACAGCGCGGCCAGCGGCTGGTAGACGTGGCGGAACAGCCGCATCTGGTCGTTGATGGACCAGTCGGGGAGGGGCTTGTCGGCTGCCATACGGTGCTCGAACAGCGCACGCCATAGTTCGAGATTTTCCGCGGCGAAATCGCAATAGGCGAGGGCGATGCGAACCAGGGTCTCCTGCGGCGATGGCTCGCCCGCGCTTTCTGCTGTGCTCAGGGCTTGGTCGAGCCGAAGCAAAGTGCGCGAGCCCACGCGCAGGATCAGCTCGTCCACATCGGCGACGAGATTGTAGACGGCGCCGTTGGCGCAGCCGATCTCGCGGGCGAGATCGCGGGTTTTCAGACCCGCCAATCCCCTGTCGGCGATCATTCGTTCCGCTGCCAGGATCAGATCGGATCGAAGTTTCTCTCGGCGTTCCAATGCCTTAGTCATCTGCGGCCAAATTTCTGAGCGTCGCTCAAATATTTATTGAACGATGTTCAAGTTTGTTGCTACAAACCATCTGTGAGCAACGCTCATAACAGGGAGCTTCAGATGTTCAAGACCGTAGTGACACTCTTCCGCGGCAGCGTGGCCGCCGCGGGCGAAGAACTGGAAGACCGGACGGCCCTTCTGATCCTAGATCAACAGATGCGCGACGCCGCAGCCGCCCTCGAGCGCGGCAAACGGACCCTGGCGCTGGCGATCGCACAGGACCAGCAAGAAGGCCGCAAGCTCGAGGCGACTGTCGCCCGCATCGCCGATCTCGAGACCCGCGCCGTGGCGGCGCTCGACGGCGGCCGCGAGGATCTCGCCAACGATGCCGCTGAAGCCATCGCGGGCCTGGAGGCCGATCGCGACGCGGCGCTGACGGCACGCGCGCTGTTCGCAACCGAGATTGCGCGGCTGAAGCGGCACGTCGCAAGCGCGCAGGCCCGCATCACCGAGCTCGATCGCGGCCGCCGCGTCGCCCGTGCCTCGGAAGCGGTGCGCTCGCTTCGCCGCAGCGGCATCGAGGCAGCACGTCCCTACGAATCCACGCTGCCGGAGGCGGAGAGCACCTTGAGACGTCTTCGTGAGCGGCAGATGGAAGCCCAGGCCGCCGACGACGCGCTGGTCGAGCTCGATGCCGCCAGCGGTCCGCTCGCCACCGCCGAAAAACTCGCCGAGCAGGGTTTTGGCCCCCGGCTCAAGACGACCGCGGACGACGTGCTGGCACGGTTGAAGTCCAAGCGCACGCCGACTGCCTGATTCCAACCCAATCATTCGAACCAACAGGAGACCATCATGAACCAGAATGGCCAGCCCCACAGCGGCGCCTGGGTGACTTTCACATACTTGTCCTTCGCAGCCTCCGCCTTCCTCATCGCCATCGGCATCTTCTTCCTGCCGATCGACCTCTGGATGAAGGGTTATCTCACCATGGGCATCGTCATGCTGATCCAGACTTGCATCACCCTGACCAAGACGGTTCGCGACAACCATGAAAGCAGCCGGATGGTGAACCGCATCGAGGATGCCAAGGCGGAACGTCTGCTGATGGAAGTCTCGAAGGCGGCTTGAGAAGCATAGGCAATACGCAAGAAAGCAGCGGAGCAATTCGCTCCGCTGCATTGGCGCTGGAACACATTCCGCCAACTTTATATCGCGCTTGCGAAATGCAACCGAGCCATGACGGATCGCGCGGGTGTGCGCTCTTGCGCAACCGCACGGGCAGGGGCAGTCTTCACAGGCGGCGCACAAGAGCGCCGCCAATAAGATGTGATTACAAGATCTCGGCGAGGAACCTCATGGCAGCGATGCGGATCGACTGCGACATCCACCCGGCGGTCGGTGGCACGCGCACGACGCTACTGCCGTACCTCAGCGATCACTGGAAAGAGCAGGTCGTGAGCCGAGCCATCGACGGGCTCGATCTCACCTCCTATCCGCCGGCCATGCCGCTGGCGGGCCGTACCGATTGGCGTCCGGCGAATGGCGCCAAGCCTGGTTCCGACCTTGCGATGGTGCAGAAGGGCGCATTCGAGCAGTTGGGTGCCAGCCACGCGATTCTCAACGTGCTCTATGGTGCGCAGGCCGTGTTTGACCCCTACATGGCGGCCGACTTCTGCAAGGCGATCAACGACTGGATCGCTACTGAGTGGCTGTCGCGCGATCCGCGCTTGCGTGCCTCGATCGTGGTGCCGATGCAGGACCCGGATCTGGCGGTCGAGGAGATCGAGCGCCGCGCGGGCGATCACCGCTTCGTCTCGATCCTCGTGCTGGCGCAGGGCGAGACGCTGCTGGGACGGCGGCATTTCTGGCCGGTCTATCGACTCGCCGAGAAATACAAGCTGCCGCTCGCGATCCACGCCGGCACGCAATATCGGCAGGCGCCGAGCTCGGCCGGCTGGCCGTCGCACCGCTACGAATATTACTTCGTCGAGGCGCAGGCGTTTCAGGCGCAGATCTTGAGCCTGATCTATGAGGGCGTGTTCGGCAAGTTTCCGAACCTCAAGGTCGTGCTGATGGAATCCGGCGTGAGCTGGCTGCCGGCCTTCATGTGGCGCGCCAACAAGACCTGGCGGGGGGTGCGCGTCGAGGTGCCCTGGGTCGAGCGCGAGCCGGCAGCGATCATTCGCGAGAATTTCCGCGTCACCATGCAGCCGTTCGATGCGCCGGGCGACGCCAAAAGCGTCGAGGACATCATCGACCAGATCGGCTCCGAAAAGATGTTCCTGTTCGCGTCCGACTATCCGCACTGGCAGTTCGACGGCGACGATCCGATCCCGCCGAACCTGCCGAACAGCATCATCTCGAAGATGTGCGTCGACAACCCGCTGGAGACGTTTCCGCGGCTGTCGCTCGCCAACTGACTTTGGAGGTTTCGCATGAGTGAGGTCATCGACCGCCCGCTGCGGGAAGACGAGAAGCCCGCCGCTTCGCGTTTGCGCATCGTCGATTGCGACGTCCATCCGAGCCTGCATTCGCCCGACGATCTCAACGAGTTCCTGCCGAAGCGCTGGCAGCAGCATCTGAAGGAATATGGCAGCCATCTGCGCACGCCCTATCTGTTGACCACGCCCTATCCGCGCTCCTCGCCGCTGATCGCGCGGCGAGATGCCTGGCCGCCGACGGGCGGGCCGCCCGGCTCGGATCTCGCTTTCATGCAGAAGCAGCATCTCGATCCGCTCGACGTCGAGTTCGGGATCTTGCAGGTGCTCGATCTCTTCATCTTCTCGCAGCAGAACCTTGAATTCGGCGCCGCGATCCAGCGCGCCATCAACGACTGGCAACTGGCGTTCTGGTCGCATCGCGACCCGCGCCTGAAGGCTTCGATCCTGGTCGGTCAGGATGGTGTTGATCTCGCCATTGCCGAGATCGAACGCTGCGCGAAAATCGGCGAATACGTCCAGATCAACGTCTCGCCGCGCGCCAACGAGCCGCTGGGTCGTCGCCGCTACTGGCCGATCTACGAGCGTGCCCAAGAACTGGGTCTGCCGCTCGGCATCCATGTCGGCGGCTATGGCGGGCATGCGCCGACCGGTGGCGGCTGGCCGTCCTATTATGTCGAGGAGCACCAGTCCAACGCGCACACTATTGCGGCACAGCTTGCCAGTCTCGTGATCGAAGGCGTGCCGGAGCGCTTTCCAAAATTGAAGTTCGTCTTCATCGAGGGCGGCTTCGGCTGGATCCCGTCCGCGGTGTGGCGGATGGACCAGCATTTCGAGCGCTTCCGCAGCGAGGTGCCGCATCTCAAGCGCAAGCCGTCGGAATACGTCCGTGAGCATTTCTGGTTCACGACGCAACCGATCGACGAGCCTGACGAAGCCCGGCAGCTGCGCTCGCTGATCGAATGGGTCGGCATCGATCGTCTCTTGTTTTCGTCGGACTATCCGCACTGGGATTTCGACGATCCGCGCTTTGCCTTCAAGACGCCGCTGACAGAAGCCGAGCGAAAGAAGATCTTCAGCACCAATGCCCGCGCCGTCTACAAGTTCTGAGAAGGTCTGCACGGTATGGCCCGTCACATCGTCGCGTCCGCCTCGGAGATCCCGCCTGGTGGCAACAAGGTCGTCGATGTCGACGGCCGCGACATTGTCGTGTTCCACGTCAATGGCGAGTTCTTCGCGCTGCTGAACCGCTGCCCGCATGAAGGCGCGCCGCTGGAGAAAGCGGCCTGCGTGGCGCGGCTGACCTCCCCCGAGCCCGGCATCTATCAGCGCTCGCGCGTCGGCGAGATGCTGCGCTGTCCTTGGCATGGCTGGGAGTTCGACATGCGCAACGGCCAATCCTGGTTCGATCCGAAGCGCGTCAAGATAAGGTCATATCCGGTCGCTGTGGAGCGCGGCGAGGAACTCCAGAAAGGGCCGTATGTTGCCGAGACGTTTCCGGTGCATGTCGAGGACAGCTACGTGATTGTCGAGGTCTGAGCAGCCGTTTCGGATTGTGATTTCGCCGCAGGTGGGATAAGCCTCGCCCGCATTTATCGCGGAGACGAGCTTTGTCGAAACAATCCCTGCGTGAGGAGGCCGAGCGCCTGATCCGCGAATCGATGGAAAAGAAGACCGTCGTCGTCAAGCAGGGCGATACCCGCATCGAGGCCGTCTGCGGTAAATGCGGCGCCCCGAACCGGGTGCAGGCGCCAAAGGGCCAGACCCGCATCAAGTTCGCCTGCAAGAATTGCGGGCACCAGCAAGAGACGCTGTAGAGCGCCCCCTGTGTAACCCATCCTGAGGAGCCCGCTGCAAGCGGGCGTCTCGAAGGATCGAGGCCCCACCCGGGCCTGCATGTTTCGAGACGCGCGTTCCGCGCTCCTCACCATGAGGATTAAACAGCCTAATCCCCCTTCACGAATTTCGCGAATGCATCCGCATGGTCCGGATGCCAGCGTGACAGTGGCGGGCGGTTCTCCACGATGTCGCGGGCGGCCCACAGCATGCGCTTTTCGTCGAGCGCGCGCGGGACGTCGTTGTCCGGACACAGGATGTAGAAATCGCCGGCCTCCAGCCGCGTCAACATGAAGTCCACGGTCTGCTCGGCGGTCCAGGCCCCGGCCGGCTTCTCCGTCCGGCCCTTCGCGGTAAGGCCCGTAAAGACGAAGCCTGGAATCAGCAGATGCGCGGTGATGCGGCAACCCGCAGTGTTGCGCAGCTCGTGCTGGAGCGCTTCCGTAAAAGCCTTCACACCAGCTTTGGAGACGTTGTAGGCGGGATCGCCAGGCGGCGTGGTGATGCCCTGCTTCGAGCCGGTGTTGATGATGAGGCCGGCTCCGCCGCGCGCGATCATGTTGGGCGCGAAGATGCGCGAGCCGTTGATGATGCCCCACATGTTGACGCCGATGATGCGCTGCCAGTTGTCGGGTTCGCCGAACAGCGTGCTGCCGGGCTGGATACCCGCATTGTTCATGAGGATGTCGGTGCGACCGAAGCGCTCGCGCACGGCGCGCTCCAGTTCCGTCACGCTCTCGGCCTTGCTGACGTCAATCGCGAAGGTCATCACGTCTGTGGCGGACGTGACGGATGAGAGTCTTATTGCGGCTTCCGCCAGCCGCGCCTGATCCACATCGGCGATACACACCTTCATGCCGTCGCGTGCGAAGGCCAAAGCGGCGGCAAATCCGATGCCGGACGCACCGCCGGTGATCACGGCAACATTGTCCTTGACGATCGCGGGGTGGGGCATGGATCGGTCTCCGGGGGGCTCGGTCGTGCTATAACATGGCACTCGCGCGACCCCGCACAACTCGGCATGGGAGGTCTTCGTTCCGCGTCGACTTTACGCCTCTCCTTTACGCCTGTCCGGCATCGCAGTATTCTCTCGACCAACGATCCCGCCCAGATCGAACCAATCAATCATTGACAGGGAGTTCAGCCATGGCTGTGTCGCAGGCTATTCCGATCACGCGCCATCCATTCGCCAACGGGTCCTACAAGCAGATGCTGATCGATGGGAAGTGGGTCGATGCTGCCTCCGGCAAGCGCTTCGAGACCCACAACCCCGCAACCGGCGAACTGCTCGCAACCGTTGCCGAGGGCGACAAGGAAGACATCGATCGTGCGGTCGCTGCCGCCCGCCGCGCCTTCGAAGGGCCGTGGAGCAGGGTCAAGCCCTTCGAGCGGCAGAACTTGCTCCTGAAGCTTGCCGACCTCGTCGAGAAAAATTTCGACGAATTGTCGCAGCTCGACACGCTCGACATGGGCGCGCCGCTCAGCCGGACCCGCGCCTATCGCCTGCGCGCCGTCGGCATGCTGCGCTACTATGCCGGCCAGACCACCGCGATTCACGGCGAGACCATCGAGAACTCGCTGCCTGGCGAAATCTTTTCCTATACGCTGAAGGAGCCGATCGGCGTCGTCGGCGCCATCATTCCCTGGAATGGACCGCTGACTGCGACGATCTGGAAGATCGGTCCGGCGATCGCGACCGGCTGCACCGTCGTGCTCAAGCCCGCCGAAGAAGCGCCGCTGACCTCGCTGCGCATCGCCGAGCTCGCGATGGAAGCGGGCGTGCCGCCCGGCGTCATCAACGTCGTGCCTGGCTATGGCGAGACCGCGGGTGCTGCGCTTGCTTCGCACCACGACGTCGACAAGGTTGCCTTCACCGGCTCGCATGTCACGGGTCAGTCGATCATCCGCGCCTCGGCCGGCAACCTCAAGCGCGTTTCGCTCGAGCTCGGCGGCAAGTCGCCGGACATCGTGTTCGCGGATGCCGATCTCGATGCGGCCGTGCCAGGCGCCGCCATGGCGGTGTTCGCCAATTCGGGGCAAATCTGCAGCGCCGGCACCCGGCTGTTCGTCGAGCAGTCGATCTACGAGGAATTCGTCGGCCGCGTCGCCGAGTTCGGCAAGAAGCTGCAGGTCGGCAACGGTCTCGATCCCAACACCCAGATCGGACCGCTGGTATCCGAGCAGCAGCTCGAGCGCGTCACCAGCTATCTCGATATCGGCCAAAAGGAGGGCGCGCGGGCGCTCGCCGGCGGTGGCCGCGTCACCGAAGGCGCGCTGTCAAAGGGCTTCTTCGTGTCGCCGACAGTGTTCGCGGGCGTTCAGGACGATATGCGGATCGCGCAGGAGGAGATTTTTGGTCCCGTCATCTCCGCGATCGCGTTCAAGGACATGGACGAGTTGGTCAAGCGCGCCAACGCCACCACGTTCGGTCTCGGCTCGGGCCTGTGGACGCGGGACGTCAGCAAGGCGCATGCGGTCGCGAAACGCCTGCGTGCCGGCTCGGTGTGGGTGAACTGCTACCAGGCGATGGACCCGGCCGTCCCCTTCGGCGGCTACAAGATGAGCGGCTACGGCCGCGAATCCGGCAAGCAGCACGTCGAGGAATATCTCAACGTGAAGGCGGTGTGGATCAAGACGGCCTAACGCGCCATCGCGTCCGGACTTCAGCGATCGGTCCTGCTTGCGGCGACGACAGAGCGCTTGCAGCGACTTGAGGTTGTTGCCCGGACGCTACATGCGATTTTGAAAGCGCGCGTCGTCCGCGCTTTTGCAAGACTTGCTATCCCATTTCGAATGTTGGCCGGTTAGTTCTGGTCACCGTCAATCTTCGGAATTGGAATATCGATAATGCTTCGCTTTGCTCCGATCCTGTTTGTGGCTTTGGGCGTCGCCTCGGCGTACCCCGCGCTCGCGGCCGACATGACCGCACGTGCGCCGGCGTACAAGGCGTCGCCACTGCCCGTCGCCTACAACTGGTCGGGCTTCTACGCCGGCGTGAATGTCGGGTATGGGTGGGGCGATGGTGCGAACGATCTCGTGCCGCATGATCCGGTGTTCACCGCGGGCGTGCTCGACGTCGCACTGGCGGGCGGCCTTGTCCCGGCTTCGCTGGCAACAAACGCGCGTGGCGTGATGGGCGGCTTGCAGGCCGGCTACAATGTGCAGACGGGCTCGTTGGTGTGGGGCGTCGAAGCCGATATCGCGGCGACCGACATCAAGGGTAGCTCAACGGTGACCCGAACCTTGCCGGTCTTCCCGACGATCATGACCACGCAAGATCAGAAGGTCGACTGGTTGGGGACCGTGCGCGGCCGGATCGGTGCCGCCGTTATGCCCGACTTGATGCTGTACGCGACCGGCGGTCTTGCCTATGGGCACGTCAAGGCGTCGACCTCGATCGTGGATCCCACGGGTGCGAGCGGCACGCCGTGCCTCAATGTGATCTGTAGCGCCGGCGCGGTGGAAAGCTGGCGCGTGGGCTGGACGGTCGGCGGCGGTGGCGAGTACCATTTTGCGTCGAACTGGAGCGTCAAGCTCGAATATCTCTACTACGATCTCGGCAGCGAGAAATACACGATCTTCAATCCGCTGTTCCCGTTCACGCCCGGCCCGGCGCGCGGCTTTGACTCAACCGCGAATTTCTCGGGCCACATCGCGCGCGTCGGTTTGAACTACAAGTTCGGCGCAGGCGCGGTCGTCGCAAAATACTGACCTGCAATTCTGAACAGACAAAAAGCCCCGGGCCTGGCCCGGGGCTTTTTTTATTCCCCGCCTCTTTTGGCTGGCCAGCCATTCCCCCATGCAGCTTCCGAGCTGCGAGCCTTTCTCTTATGATCCTCGTCCTCTCATCGATGATTTCGGGGCCGGCATGAAATTCGAGGCATTGTTTCAAGCGTTGCAGGTTGGTCCGTACAAGCTCGCGCATCGCGTCGCGATGGCGCCGTTGACGCGCATGCGGGCCGAGCGCGAGAGCTTTTCGCCGCGCCAGCTCAACGCCGAATATTACGGTCAGCGCGCTACCCAAGGCGGCCTGCTCATCGCCGAGGCCTCGCCCGTGCTCTCGCACGGCCGCGGTAATCCGGCGACGCCCGGCATCTATTCGGAGACGCAGATCGCGGGCTGGCGCAAGGTGGTCGACGCCGTGCACGCCAAGGGCGGCATCATCTTTCTCCAGCTCTGGCATGTGGGCCGCGTCTCGCATTCCTCCTTCCACGGCGGGGAGCTGCCGGTCTCGGCCTCGGCGATCCCGATCAGGGTCGAAGGCATGAAGGCAATGACCGCCGACGGCAAGATCTCCGACTATGAGACGCCCCGCGCGCTGGAGACGGACGAGGTCAAGGGAATCGTCGAGGCGTTCAGGCAGGGCGCGAAGAACGCGCTCGCCGCCGGCTTCGACGGCGTCGAGATCCACGGCGCCAACGGCTATCTGCTCGAGCAATTCCTGCAATCACGCAGCAACCAGCGCACCGATCAATATGGCGGTTCGATCGAGAACCGCGCGCGGCTTCTGCTCGAAGTGACCCAGGCCGCGATCGACGTCTGGGGCGCGGGCCGCGTCGGCGTGCGGCTGTCGCCCCACGGCATTGCCAATGATTCCGGCGAGCCAGATCCGATGCCGCTCTACACGCACGTGGTGAAGGCGCTCGACGAACTCGGCCTTGCCTATCTGCATTTCATCGAACCGCGCTCCAGCGGCTCGGGGCGCGCCGAAGTCAACTGGCAGAACGTGCCGTCGGCAATGCTGCTGTTCCGCCCGCTCTACAGCGGCGTGCTGATGACCGCCGGCGGGTTTACGGGCGAGACGGCGAACGCCGCCATAGCAGAGGGGCATGCCGACCTCATCGCTTTCGGTCGCATCTTCATCTCCAACCCCGATCTGCCGCGCCGCCTGCAGCACGATTACCCTCTGACGCCGTATAACCGTGCGACGTTCTACGGCGGCGAGGAAAAGGGGTATACGGATTATCCGGTGCATGACGAGCCGACGCCCGCGTAAGCGTTCTCGTCTGTCATTCCCGGGCGATGCGAAGCATCGAGCCCGGAATCCATTCCGCCTTCAGATATGCCGTGCGATGGATTCCGGGCTCGCGACTTCGTCGCGCCCCGGAATGACAATCATGTATTGTCGTGGTCACGACGACAATTCAGGGAATTCACCATGGCCAAAGCCGCAGCCGCCGCAGGAGTCGCAACGGGCCAATGCCTCTGCGGCAAGGTCACCTTCGAGATCGACGTCCCCGCACGCTGGGCCTGGCACGATCACTCCGCCGCCAGCCGTCGCGCCCACGGCGCTGCCTATGCGACCTATGTCGGAAGCTGGAAGAAACGGTTTCGCATCACCGCAGGCAAGACGGCGCTGACCCGCTACGAGGATAAGGCAACGAAGACCGCACGCAGCTTCTGCGCGCATTGCGGCACGCCGATCGCATATGAGCGCCCGCGCGGGCCGCATATGGTCAACATCCCCCGTGCGCTGTTTAGGGAACGCACCGGCCGCCAGCCGCTCTATCACATCGCGATCGGGGAGCTGCAGGAATGGACCTATACCGGCGAGCCGCTGGTGCCGCTGAAAGGCTTTCCCGGTGTGGTCTGGCAGCGCTCGAAGAAGAAGAAGCGGGCGGGCGGAGAGGACCCGTTCGAGCTGGGGCGCGAGGAAATGTAACGCCTCGCGTACGCAACGCAGCCATGACCGTGCTTCCTTGGCGCCTCCCGCGATTTCGGCCATCATGCCTTCGTCCTTGCGGCAACGTCCGCTCCTGGAGGAAACATGAAGAACAAGATCACCGGCCGCTCCGCCTTTCTCGCGCTGCTTAAGGACGAGGGCATCACGCATCTGTTCGGCAATCCCGGCACCACCGAGTTGCCGATCATGCATGCGCTGAAGGACCACCCTGATCTCACCTATGTGATGGCGATGCAGGAGAGCCTGGTGGTGGCGATCGCGGATGGCTACAGCCGCGCCTCCGGAAAGCTCGTCGCCTGCAACGTCCATGTCGCGCCCGGCCTCGGCAACGCGATGGGCTCGCTCTACAACGCCCAGTTCACGGGTACGCCGATGATCCTGACAGCGGGCCAGCAGGAGCAGGGCCACGGCCTGATGGAGCCGGTGCTCTACGGCCCGCTGGTGCGCATGGCCGAGCCGCTGGTGAAATGGGCGGTCGAGGTGACGCGGCTCGAGGATCTGCCGCGCATCGTGCGCCGCGCCGCAAAAGTCGCGACCACCCCGCCGACCGGGCCAGTATTCATTTCGTTGCCCGGCGATATCCTCAACAGCGAAGCAGGCATCGACCTCGGCCGCTCCACCCGCATCGACGCCCGCACAAGGCCATCGGATGAGGCACTAAACGCGTTCGCCGCGCGGCTGCTCAAGGCAGAGCGTCCCGTGATCGTCACCATGGACGAGGTGGTGAAGAGCGACGCACTGAAAGAGGCGGCCGAACTCGCCGAGCTTTTGGGCGCGGCTGCGTACCAATCCTCGACGCCCTACGGCTCGCACTTCCTCTCGGAGAGCCCGAGCTTCGTCGGCGCGCTGGCACGGGTTCAGAAAGTCGCGCGCGACACGCTTGCGCCGTACGATCTCTTGATCGCGCTCGGCGGCGATCCCCTGCGGATGTCAGTCTACAGCGAGGTCGATGCGCTGCCCGAGGGCCTCGGCATCGTGCAGATCGGCCTCGGCGATTGGGAGATCGCCAAGAACTACGGTGCCGAGATCGCGCTGAAGGCGGATCTGAAGGAAACGCTGCGTGCGCTGATCCCGGTGTTGAAGGAGATGGGCGGCGCTGCCCTGGCGCAACGTGCGAGGCAACGTCTCGCCGAGCTCGCGCCGAAGAACTGGACCGCACGGCGCACCGCGTTGGTCGAGCAGATCGGCAAGGCCGCAGACCGCAGCCCCATCGATCCAGACTGGCTGGTGCTGCAAATGGTGGAGGCGATGCCCGCCAATGCCATCCTCGTCGACGAGGGCCTCACTTCGAGCCGCCAGATCACGGCACTGCGTGCGCACCGCGACCGCTTCGGCTATCACGGCCTTGCCTCCGGCGGCATCGGCTGGGGCCTGCCGGCCTCCGTCGGCGCGAGCATCGCCAATCCCGATCGTCCCGTGGTCTGCTTCTCCGGCGACGGCAGCGCGATGTATTCGATCCAGTCGCTGTGGACGGCAGCGCATCACAAGCTGCCGCTCAATGTGGTCATTGCCAACAATGGCGGCTACCGCATCATCAAGCAGCGTCTGCTCGCCTTCCACGGCGACAATAATTACGTCGGCATGGATTTCGTCGATCCGCCGGTGGATTTCGCGGGCGTGGCGAAGGCGCTGGGATGCGAGGCGATCAAGGTCAGCGATCCGCGGGAGCTGACGGCGACGCTGGCGTCGGCGTTTGGCCGGCCGGGGACGAAGCTGATCGAGGTGATGGTGGACGGGAAGGTGTAGGGCACGCTGTCTCAACTCGTCGTCCTGGCCTAGTGCGCAATTGCGCACGGGGGCCAGGACCCATACCGCGTGATTTATCGATCGCAGGTGGTGCCGGTCCCGAACAACCAGTCTTCGCCAAATTGCTCCCTGGGGTTATGGGTCCCGGCCTGCGCCGGGACGACACTGAGGGTGTGGCGCGATCTTCCGCCTACCCCTTCTTCCCCACCCGATACCCCGCTGCAGGATGCGGCGCACCTAGCCGCGCACGTCCCTCGCCGAACAGCTTCTCCCGCAACGTGCCCTGCGCGTACTCCGCCTTGTACCGCCCGCGCCGCGTCAGCTCCGGCACCAGCATGTCGGCGATGTCCTCGAAATCGCCGGGTGAGATCGCGAAGGCGACGTTGAGGCCGTCGACGTCGGTCGCCTCGAACCACGCCTCGATCTTGTCCGCGACCGTCTCCGGCGTGCCGACCACGACGGGACCGGCGCCGCCGACGCCGACATGCTCGATGACGTCGCGCACGGTCCAGACGCGATCGGGATCGGCGCGGGTGACGTTGTCGAGTGCGCTGCGGCCGGCATCGTTCTGAACATGACGCACCTGCTGATCGAGCTCGTAGCCGGAGAAGTCGATGCCGGTCCATCCCGACATCAGGGCCAGCGCGCCTTCCGGGCTGATGTGGCGGCGATAGTCGGCATATTTTTCGTTCGCCTCGGCCTCTGTCCGCCCGAGGATGATCGTCATCATCGAGAACATCAGGATTTCCGCCGGATTGCGGCCGAACGCGGCGGCCTCCTGACGGATCGCCGACACGCGCGGCGCGATCACCTTGGCCGACGGCCCCGACATGAACACGCATTCGGCGTGCTGTGCCGCGAACTTCCGTCCGCGCGGCGAGGTGCCGGCCTGGTACAGCACGGGCGTCCGCTGCGGCGACGGTTCGCTGAGATGAATGGTGTTGTTGATGCGCCAGTTCGCGCCCTCGTGGTTGACGCGATGGACCTTTGTGGGATCGGTGAAGATGCCGCGCTTGCGGTCGCGCAGCACGGCGTCGTCCTCCCAGCTCCCTTCCCAGAGTTTGTAGACGACCTCCATATATTCGTCCGCGATCTCGTAGCGGTCGTCGTGCCCGATCTGCTTGTCCTTGCCGGCGCCGCGCGCGGCGCTGTCGAGATAGCCCGTGACGACATTCCAGCCGATACGTCCCTCGGTGAGATGATCGAGCGTCGACATCCGCCGCGCGAACGGATAGGGCGGCTCGAAGGAGAGATTGCTGGTGACGCCGAAGCCGAGATTCTGCGTCACCGCCGCCATGGCCGACAGCAGCAGCAGCGGATCGTTCGAGGGCGACTGGGCTGCATTGCGCAAGGCTGCGTCAGGACTGTTGCCGTAGACGTCATAGACGCCGAGCACGTCGGCCAGGAACAGCCCGTCGAAACGGCCGCGCTCCAGCGTTTTGGCAAGATCGATCCAGTAGGGCAGGCGGTTATATTCGGCAGTGCGGTCGCGCGGATGGGTCCACAAGCCCGGTGATTGGTGCGCGACGCAATTCATCGCAAATGCATTGAGCCTGATCTGCTTGGCCATGATGGTCCCCCGGCGCCCTGTACCGGGCGCTCTTCGAATGATAGAGCTGCGCCCGAACTTGGCGAAGTTCTTGCATATAGCGCGACGTTGGCAAGGCCAAAATCAGCGGCGCTGCCGCGCTTGGCAAGCCAATCTCAAGAGAGCAAGAACGAAATCCCAAGACTATCGAAGTCCCCGCCACTTTCGAAGGCCTGCCCGTATCGGGTATGCTCCTTCGTCTGACAACCTAAAAAGAAAATAATGACCAGAGCCGATGCCATCGCCCGCGCCCGTGACGATTTCAAATCCGGCGCGTTCCTCGCCGAACTCGACCGTCGCGTCGCCTACCGGACCGAGAGCCAGAATCCGAACCGGAGCGTCGAGCTGCGCGCCTATCTGGAACAGGAGATGGTGCCCGCTTTCGCCGCGCTCGATTTCGAAAGCCGCATGGTCGAATCTCCCAGCGGCAAGGCGCCGTTCCTGTTCGCCGAACACCACGAGAGCGAGACGGCCCCGACCGTGCTGATCTACGGCCATGGCGACGTCGTCGATGGCATGGAAGGCGAGTGGCGCGACGGCCGCGATCCCTGGCGCACCACGGTTTCGGGCACGCGTCTCTACGGTCGCGGCACGGCCGACAACAAGGGCCAGCACAGCATCAACATGGCCGCACTCCGCGCGGTGCGCGAGGCCCGCGGCGGCAAGCTCGGCTTCAACGCCAAGTTCATCCTCGAGATGGGCGAGGAGATCGGCTCGCCGGATCTCGGCAAGGTCTGCGATCTCAATCGCGATGCACTCAACGCCGATCTGTTCATGGCCTCCGACGGGCCGCGCCTGTCCGCCGACCGTCCGACCCTGTTCCTCGGCTGCCGTGGCGGCATCCGCATACATCTCGATGTGAACCTTCGCGACGGCGGCAATCACTCCGGCAATTGGGGCGGCGTGCTCGCCAACCCCGCGACCATTCTGGTCAACGCGATCTCGACGCTGGTCGACGGCCACGGCCGCCTTCAGCTGGATGCGTTGAAGCCGCCCCGGCTCACCAACCAGATCCGCAGCTATCTTGCGGACGTGCAGGTGGTGCCGACCGAGGACGAGCCGGCGTTGGCCGAGAACTGGGGCGAGGAGGGTCTTTCGGCGGCCGAGCGACTCTATGCCTGGAACACGCTCGAAGTGCTGGCTATGTCGTCGGGCAATATCGAGAAGCCGGCCAACGCCATTCCCGGCCACGCCAATGCCGTGCTGCAGCTGCGTTTCGTGGTCGGTACTGAGATCGATGGGCTGATCGAGGCGATCCGCGCGCATCTGGTGCAGAAGGGCTTTCCGATGGTCGAGGTGCGGGCGGCGCAGAGCTTTGCCGCCTCGCGCACGGATTTCGACAGCCCCTGGATCGCATGGGCGGCGGATTCGGTGCGTCAGACCACTGGCAGGGTCCCGGCGGTGCTGCCCAATTTCGGCGGCTCGTTGCCCAACGACGTGTTCTCCGAGATCCTGGGCCTGCCCACGATCTGGGTGCCGCACTCCTATCCCGGCTGCTCCCAGCATGCGCCCAATGAGCACATCCTGCTGCCATTGACCGAAGAGGCCTTGACGGTGATGGCCGGGCTGTTCTGGGATCTCGGGGAATTGCCGGGACCGCTAACACACCCGCTGGCCTGAGCCGTTAACCGGAGCCGCGATCCAGCCAAAAGTCACATTCTATTCCAACCCAATTTGTGCTTGCATCCCGCCGGCATCATCCTGAAAGGGGACCAAAAAGTGAAACATTTCCGTAGCATCGGCCTCGCGCTCGCCGCGACCTTCGCCGTCGGCCAGGCCGGGGCCCAGGAGCTGACCGGCACGCTCAAGAACATCAAGGACACCGGCGCCATTACGCTCGGCTTCCGCGACTCCTCGATCCCGTTCTCATATCTCGACGACAACCAGAAGCCCATCGGGTTCGCGATGGACATCTGCTACAAGATCGTCGACGCCGTGAAGAAGGAGCTCAAGCTCGACAAGCTCGAGGTCAAGCTCAACCCGGTAACCTCGGCGACGCGTATTCCGCTGATGGCGAACGGCACCATCGACCTCGAATGCGGTTCGACCACCAACAACGCCGAGCGCCAGAAGCAGGTCGCCTTCACCAACACCCATTACCTGACTGCCAGCCGCTACGTCTTCAAGAAGTCGAGCGGCCTGAAGTCGATCGACGATCTCAAGGGCAAGACGGTGGTCTCGACCGCCGGCACCACCAACATCAAGCAGCTCACCGAAGCCAATGTTGCGAAAAGCCTCGGCGCCAACATCATCCCGGCCAAGGACCACGCCGAATCCTTCCTGATGGTCGAGACCGACCGCGCCGTCGCCTTCGTGATGGACGACATCCTGCTCGCGAGCCTCGTGGCCGGCTCGAAGTCGCCCGACGACTACGTCATCTCCAAGGACGCGTTCTCCAAGCCTGAGCCCTACGGCATCATGCTGCGCAAGGACGACGCGCCGTTCAAGAAGGTGGTCGATGCGGCGACCGCCGCGCTCTACACCTCCGGCGAAGGCCAGAAGATCTACGAGAAGTGGTTCACCCAGAAGATTCCGCCGAAGGGGCTTAACCTCAACACCCCGATCTCGGCCGAGCTGAAGAACGAGTTCGCGAAACCTTCGGACTCGCCAAACCCGGACGACTATAAGTAAGCTGAGTTGTTCGCCTCTCCCCGCTTGCGGGGAGAGGCAGCATATTCCAGCCATTCTGGAGGGAGAGTGGCCGGACATTTGCATAGGCGCCAGGACATCCATGACTGGCGCGTTCGCGCGGGGGACACGTGAACTACCACTGGAACTGGGGAATTTTCTTCGAGCCGAACCCGATGGGGACCGGCACCTATCTCGACATGCTGTTGTCGGGCCTGGTGCTGACCCTCAAGACGGGTGCGCTCGCCTGGATCATCGCGCTGATCATGGGCTCGATCGTCGGCGTGATGCGCACGCTGCCGTCCAAGGGCGCGAACTGGTTCGGCTTTGCCTATGTCGAGTTCTTCCGCAATATGCCGCTGCTGGTGCAGCTCTTCCTGTGGTTTTTCGTGCTGCCGGAAGTGTTGCCAAGGTCCGCGGGATTGTGGTTGAAGCAACTGCCGAATGCGCCGTTCTGGACGGCGGCGATCGGCATCGGCTTCTTCATGTCGGCGCGCGTCGCCGTGCAATTGCAGGCCGGCATCGGATCGCTCCCGCGCGGGCAGAAGATGGCGGCGACCGCGCTCGGCCTGACGACCCTGCAGGCTTATCGCTACATCTTGCTGCCGATGGCGTTCCGCATCATCCTGCCGCCGCTGACGTCCGAGTTCCTCAACACCATCAAGAACACGGCTGTGGCCATCACCATCGGTTTGCTTGAGCTGACCGGACAAGCGCGCTCCATGCAGGAATTCTCGTTCCAGGTGTTCGAGGCCTTCACCGCCGCGACCCTTCTCTATCTCCTCGTCAACGCCGTCGTCGTGACCGCGATGCGCTTCCTCGAGCGCTACGTCGCGATCCCCGGCTACATCACGGGGAAATAGCGCCATGTTCAGCAATTTTGATTTCGGGGTCATCATCCGCACGCTGCCCTATCTATTCTATGAGGGCATGACGTTCACGCTGATGCTGACCGGGCTTGCTGCACTCGGCGGCCTTGTCTTCGGCACGGCGATCGCGCTGATGCGGCTGTCCGGCTACAAGGTGCTAGGCCGCATCGCGGGCGTCTATGTCGACTTCATGCGCTCGCTGCCGCTGGTGCTGGTGATCTTCTGGTTCTACTTCCTGGTGCCTTATATCGGGCAGTGGGTGACCGGCGCGTCGCGCCCGATCAGCGTCGGCGCGTTCGCATCCTCGCTCATCACCTTCATCATGTTCGAGGCCGCGTACTTTTCCGAGATCATGCGTGCCGGCATCCAGTCGATCTCGCGCGGCCAACCGGCCGCAGCCAACGCGCTTGGCCTGACCTACGCCCAGACCATGCGCTACGTTGTGTTGCCGCAGGCCTTCCGCAACATGCTGCCGGTCCTGATCACGCAGACCATCGTGCTGTTCCAGGACACCTCACTGGTCTACGTGCTGTCGATCACCGATTTCCTCGGTGCGGCAAGCAAGGTCGCACAGCGCGACGGCCGTCTGGTCGAAATGTATCTGTTCGCAGCAATCGTCTACTTCACCATTTCCTGTGTCGCGTCCTTCGGCGTTCGCCGCCTGCAGGCGCGCATCGCCATCATTCGATAGAGTCTGTCATGATCGAGATCAGCCACGTCGACAAATGGTACAGCCCGAGCTTCCAGGTGCTGACCGACTGCACCACGAGCGTCTCCAAGGGCGAGGTGGTCGTGGTCTGCGGCCCGTCGGGATCAGGCAAGTCGACGCTGATCAAATGCGTCAATGCGCTGGAGCCGTTCCAGAAAGGCGACATCAGCGTCGATGGCACCAAGGTCAACGATCCCAAGACCAATCTGCCCAAGCTGCGCTCGCGTGTCGGCATGGTGTTTCAACACTTCGAGCTGTTTCCGCATCTGAAGATCATCGACAATCTCTGCCTCGCACAGCAGAAGGTGCTCGACCGGTCGCGCGACAAGGCGATGGTGAAAGGCATGCAGCTGCTGGAGCGCGTCGGCCTGAAGGAACAGGCGCAAAAGTATCCCGCGAACCTGTCCGGTGGCCAGCAGCAGCGGGTGGCGATCGCTCGCGCGCTCGCAATGGACCCCATTGTCATGCTGTTTGACGAGCCGACCTCGGCGCTCGACCCCGAAATGGTGAGCGAGGTGCTCGACGTCATGGTGGACCTCGCCCATGAGGGCATGACCATGATGGTCGTCACCCACGAGATGGGCTTTGCCCGCAAGGTTGCCAACCGCGTGATCTTCATGGATCGGGGCGAGATCGTCGAGGACGCCCCGAAGGACGATTTCTTCGGCAAGCCCCGCAGCGACCGCGCGCAGAAGTTCTTGTCGAAGATCCTGTCGCATTAACCCTGTCGTCATTCCGGGACGCGCGCCTCTTGGCGCGGGCCCTGAATCCATATCCCAGACTGGTGGCTATGGATTCTCAGATGCGCAATTGCGTATCAAAGCTCGTCGCTTCGCGACGCCCCGGAATGACGAATAGAGGGGTGATCGGCCGCGGCAACTGGCGTATAAGCGCACAAAATCCCTTTTCCCCCAGGAGACCTGCCTTGGATCCGATCGCCTATGTCAACGGCTCATTCGTCCCGCTTTCGGACGCCAAAATTTCGGTCCTCGATCGCGGCTTCCTGTTTGCCGACGGCATCTATGAGGTCTCGGCCGTGCTCGACGGCAAGCTGGTCGACAATGCCTCGCATCTGGCGCGGCTTGAGCGCTCGGTCGGCGAGATCCAGCTGAAGCTGCCCGAGACGGTCGAGCGTATCACCGAGCTCCAGAAGGAGCTGATCGCGCGCAACAAGGTCGAGAACGGCCTCGTCTATCTCCAGGTCACCCGCGGCGCCGACAAGGGCCGCGACTTCGCTTTCCCCAAGGGCGACGTCAAGTCGAGCCTGGTGATGTTCACGTCGGAGAAGGACATCATCAACGCCGCCTCGGCCAAGAGCGGTATCAACGTGATCACCGTGCCTGACATCCGTTGGGAGCGGCGTGACATCAAGAGCGTGGCATTGCTGGCGCAGGTGCTCGCGAAGCAGGCCGCGGCCGAAGCGGGTGCGGGCGAAGCCTGGATGCTGGAGGACGGCTACGTCACCGAAGGCGGCTCGTCCTCGGCGTTCATTCTCACCAAGGACGACGTCATCGTGACCCGCAAGAACTCCAACGCGATCCTGCCGGGCTGCACCCGCAAGGCGGTGGTGGCGCTGGCGGAAGAGCGTCAGCTCCGCGTCGAGGAGCGTTCCTTCACGGTCGCCGAGGCGCTCGCCGCCAAGGAAGCCTTTGCCACCTCGGCGTCGCTGTTCGTCCAGCCGGTGGTTGCGATCGACGGCAAGAAGATCGGCGATGGCAAGCCCGGCCCGCTTGCCGCGCGGTTGCGCGAGATCTACGTGGAGTTCGCCAAGGCGACGGCGGTTTAAGCACACACCCGGTGTCCTCGCCCGCGAAAGGCGGGCGAGCCAATACTCCGCGTCGAGATGTCGATGAACGCGGTTTATCCGCACCGGCATCATCTGTCGGCGAAGGTCAGGACCTTCATCGACGTGCTCGTGCATCACAGCGCCGAGCAGCAGAAGCTGATCAATCCCTATTCATGATCGGGGTGGCGCCGGCAGCCGGCCGAATACTTTTTCAAGAGCCATGCCGAGCGCAAGCAGGCGGCGATCGCTGCTCGCGGGGCCATCCAGTTCGAGCCCGATCGGAAGTTTGCTGACCGCGCCGAGCGCAATCGGGATCTGGATTCCGGGAATTCCGCCATTGCTGCCGGGATCGGTGTTCTGGATGAACAGGCCGAAATTTTCGAGGCTGCTGGAGTCGGGATTGGAAGCAATCGCCACGCGCGGCGTGGTCGGGAAGGCGATGGCATCGAGCCGGTTGTCGGCGAAAGTCCTGCTGTAGAGCGCCTGCATGGCGGGGCGCGCGGTCCTGACGGCAGCGTCATAGATCGGCGCGGCGTCGACCAGCGTATTGTCTGGACCAGGCAGCTTGCGCGGGATCACGAGGCCGTCATAGGTGCCCTTGACGTCGGGGCTCGCGATCTCCCGCGCCAGTGCGTCGATGGTGATGCCGGTGCCGGTGTGCGCGAGATAGGCCACCATGTCGTCATAGGCCTCGTACAACGCGACGGGAAAGCCGATTTGGCCGTTGAGTTCGGCCAAATGCGGCATTTCGATCTCGACCACCGTGACGCCCTGCGCTTTCAGTTTCGCGACCGCCGCCTGGAACGCGGCATCGGTGTCGGTATCGAGATTGATCAGCATCGACCGCACGATGCCGATGCGCATCTGCTTCAGATCGGCTGGCTGAATGGCTTCGCCACCCGCAATGATGCGGTCGAGCAGTTCGACATCCGCCATGGTCGCGGCCATCGGGCCCGCGGTGTCGCGGGTGTGCGAAATCGGCACAATGCCAGCTTGCGGATAGCGGCCGATGGTCGGGCGCAGCGACGCGCATCCGTTCAGCGCAGCCGGCACCCTGACCGATCCGCCAGTGTCGGTGCCGAGACCGCCCGCGACGATCCGCGCGCCGATCGCGGCGCCCGTTCCGGAGGAAGAGCCGCCCGCGATCAGGGCACGGTCATAGGCGTTGCGCACGCCGAACTCCGCGCCGGTCTTGAACGCGGTGTTGTAGCCGGAGATGCCGAAGGCGAGCTCGTGCATGCTGGTCTTGCCGATGATGACCGCGCCCGCCGCGCGCAACTTTGTGACCACCGGCGCGTCGGCCCTCGGAACGTAATGTTTCAGCGCTGGCGTTCCTGCGCTGCAGGGGAGCCCCGCGACCTCGATATTGTCCTTGATCACGATGGGAACGCCGCCGAGCGGCTTGTACTTGTTGTCGTTCGCGTCGAATGCGGCCGCAGCCTTCAGGGCGCCGGCCTCGTGCAGGATGACGAAAGCATTCAGATCGGCATTGGCCTTGGCACGGGCGAGAGCTTCCGTCGTGAGCGCGGTGCTGGTGATTTTTCCGGCGCGGAGGTCGGCCACAGCCTGGGTCAGGGTCAACTGGTCGAAATCCATGAGGCGTCACCCGGTTGCAGGAGCGCCATCAGGGCGCGCCTTCGGCTCCAGAGGCTGAAGCCTCGTCGGCGCTCCGTCAACCGTAGGCTTGCATCTTTGCAGGTGATGGGGCGTCGAGCTCGGCGAACAGCCGTTCGACCTCGGCCTTCACCTTCCCGATCGCGGCGTCCTTAACCGGCCCGTAGCCGCGGATCTCCGTCGGCGTTTTTGCAATGGCGACCAGACTTGGCAGATGCGCCGCGTCGAGCCCGCCGAGCAGCCGCTCGATGACGCCATCGTACCAGGTGATCAGTTCCCGCTCGGCGCGCCGTTCCGCCGTGTAGCCGAACGGATCGAACGGCGTGCCGCGCAATCCCTTCAATCGCGCCAGCATGGCCAGCGGCATCTGGATCCACTGCCCAAAGCTGCGTTTGCGCGGACGACCGCGGTCGTCGCGCCTTGAGGGCAGGAACGGTGGGGCGAGGTGATATCGGACGCTGAATTCGCCTTCGAATTCGCCTTTCAATTCGTCGAGGAAACCACTCTGCATGTGCAGCCGCGCCACCTCGTACTCGTCCTTGTAGGCCATCAGCTTGAACAGGGCGCGTGCGACCGCCTCGGTCAATGCCTCGCTATTCAGGTTGGCTTCGGCATGCCGAACATTTGCAATGAGTGCTCGATAGCGCGCTGCATAGGCATCGTTCTGATAGGCCGTGAGGAAGTCGGCGCGGCGGTCAATCAGTTGGTCGAGCGTCTCGGCCTTGGGCGCTTCATGCACCTTGGGCAAGAAGTCCGGATCGGCGGCCGCGACCCGGCCCCAGGCAAAGGCTTGCTTGTTGCTTTCGACCGCGACTCCGTTGAGCTCGATCGCGCGCAACAGCGCCGACAGCGAGATCGGCAACAGCCCGCGCTGCCAGGCAAAACCCAGCATGACGATGTTGGCATAGACGGCATCGCCGAGCAGGCGCTCGGCCAGCGCGTTGGCGTTGATGGTGTCGAGATTGCCGTCGCCGATCACCTGGCCGATCGCGCGCAGGCGGGCGGGTGAGGCGAGGTCGGCGTCGCGGAAACGGACGACGTCGCCGGTCGGCATCTCGGCGGTGTTGACCGCGGCGCGCGTGCCTTTTCGATAGGTGCCGGACGCCTTCGGCGAGGAGCTGACGACGAGGTCGCAACCGATAAGCGCATCGGCCGCACCCTGGTCGACCCGGACCTGGTGTAATGCATCGGGGGATGCGGCCAGCCGGATGTAGCTCAGCACCGGCCCGAATTTCTGCGCAAAGCCGGTAAAATCCAGCACCGAGACGCCGTTTCGCTCGAGATGCGCCGCCATGCCGATCAGCGCGCCGACAGTGATCACGCCGGTGCCGCCGACGCCGGTGACGAGCAGGTCATATGGCCGGTCGAGCGTTGCGGGCGCGGGCAGGGGAAGCGTGGCCGCGTGGCCGACCGCGTCAATCCGGCTTGCGCCCTTCTTCCGGCGCGTCGCGCCTTCAACGGTGACGAAGCTCGGGCAGAACCCGTTGAGGCAGGAGAAGTCCTTGTTGCAGGATGAGAGGTTGATCCGCCGCTTCCGGCCGAAGGGTGTCTCCTTGGGCTCGACGCTGAGGCAGTTGGATTCGACCGAGCAGTCGCCGCAGCCCTCGCAGACGAGATCGTTGATATAGGCGAAGCGTTTGGGGTCAGCCATCTGTCCACGCTTACGGCGACGCCGTTTCTCTGTCGCACAGGTCTGCTGATAGATCAGCACCGAGACGCCGGGGATATCGCGCAGCTCGCGCTGCGCACTGTCCATCTCTTCGCGCCGATGGATGGACACGCCGACCGGAAGATCGCCTGGCGAAAATTGCGCTGGATCGTCCGACACCAGCGCGATGCGCGCGACGCCCTCGGCGCGGACGCTGTGCGCGATGGCGTGGACACTGATCGGGCCGTCGACGGGTTGGCCGCCGGTCATCGCGACGGCATCGTTGAACAGGATCTTATAGGTGATGTTGGCTTTGGCCGCGATCGACTGCCGGATCGCCATCGAACCCGAATGGTAATAGGTGCCTTCGCCGAGATTCTGGAAAACGTGCTTGTTGCCGGTGAAGCGTGACGAGGCGGCCCAGTTCACGCCTTCACCGCCCATCTGGATCAGCGACGAGGTCTCGCGGTCCATCCAGCTCGCCATGAAATGACAGCCGATGCCGGCCAGCGCCTTCGACCCCTCCGGCACTTTGGTCGAAATGTTGTGCGGGCATCCGGAGCAGAAATACGGCGTGCGCGTCGCACCGCTGACGTTGATCGTGCGCGCGGCCTCAGGCATCAAGCCGGCTGCGCGTGCGCCGAGATTGAGGCTTGGGAACATCGGATCGAGTCGGCGTGCGAGCACCCCAGCGAGCGCGCGCGGTGACAATTCGCCGATCCAGGAGATCAGCCGCGCGCCGGTCTCGTCGTGCTTGCCCACCATGCGCTCGGGTTTTTCGCCCGGAAAATCGTAAAAATATTCCTTGAACTGGCTTTCGATGATGCCGCGCTTCTCCTCGACTACGAGGATCTCGCGCTTGCCCTTCACGAACGCCATTGCGTCGTGCAGCGCCAGCGGCCAGACCATGCCGACCTTGTAGATGTCGATGCCGATGCTGCGGCAGGCTGCTTCGTCGAGACCCATCAGCCGCAGCGCTTCCATCAGATCGAGATGCGCTTTGCCCGTGGTGACGATGCCGTAGGTGGCGTCCGGGATGTCGTAGATGTGACGGTCGATCGGATTGGCCTTTGCGAAGGCGTAGACCGCATGCTTCTTCGCCTCCAGCCGCTCCTCGATCTGCGGCCCCGGCAGATCGGGCCAGCGATAGTGCAGGCCGCCGGGTGGCGGCGTGAAGTCCGGCGTATGGAAGGCGCGTAGCGGGCGCAGCGCGACGGAGGCGCCGGATTCCACGATCTCCGAGATCGCCTTGAAGCCGACCCACATGCCGGTGAAGCGGCTCAGCGCGTAGCCATATTCACCGAATTCGAGATATTCGCTGACGCTTGCGGGGTGGAGCGTCGGCATGAACCAGCTCATGAAAGCGACGTCGGACTGGTGCGGCATCGAGGACGAGACGCAGCCATGGTCGTCGCCAGCGACCACCAGAACGCCGCCATGCGGTGACGAGCCGTAGGCATTGCCGTGTTTCAGCGCATCGCCGGAGCGATCGACGCCGGGACCCTTGCCATACCAGAGACCGAACACGCCATCGACCTCGCGGTCGGCTTGCGTCTCGACCTGTTGTGAGCCGAGCACCGCAGTCGCGGCAAGATCTTCGTTCACTGCGGGGAGGAATTCGATGCGGTCCCGCTTCAGTCGCTCCTGGATGCGCCACAGTTCGAGGTCGATCCCGCCGAGCGGCGAGCCGCGATAGCCTGAGATGAAGCCCGCCGTGTTCAGCCCCGCGGCACGGTCGCGCCGCACCTGGTCGAGCGCGATGCGGACGATGGCCTGCGTGCCGGTGAGGAAGACGCGACCTTCTTCGCGATCGTAGCGGTCGGAAAGCTCGTAAGGATCGAGAGACGGAATGGTGTCCATGCGGACCTCCCCACGGCATCCTTGCCGGATGGGAGAAGGGTAAGCCTGGGCAAGTGGTAGGTCTTACCTTTCTTTCCGGATGGTGCGCTTATTATGGTAGAGTTATCCAATATGATCTACAGCGAGGTAAATTAATCCATTTCGGTGATTTTCATGATCGAAGATCAGGACGCGCGGATCCTCGCCTACCTTCAAAAGGACGGCCGCGCCACCAACCAGCAGCTCGCCGACGCGGTCGGCATGTCGACCTCGGCGTGCTGGCGCCGGGTGCGAGCGCTGGAGGAGAGCGGTGCCATCCAGGGCTACGCAGCCCTGGTCGCGCGCGAGCAGGCCGGCTTTGCGATGTCCGCGATCCTCCACGTCTCGCTGGAACGGCACGACGCAAAATTCGTCGACGAGTTCGTCGCGCGGGTGACTACGCGACGTGAGGTGCTGGAGTGCTTTGCGACGACAGGAGATGCCGATTACCATTTGCGCGTCGTCGTGCAGGACCTGGCGGCCTACAACAGATTCCTCGACCACTTCATGTTCCGCATTCCCGGCATTCGCTATGTGAGAAGCAATGTCGTGCTGAAGGAGATCAAGACCGGCGTGGCGCTGCCGTTTTGAGAGGCGCTGGCTTCCGTAGGGTGGGCAAGCGAAGCGTGCCCACCACTTCGTTTGCGGTCGCGGAAAGCTGGTGGGCACGGCGCAAGCGCGCCTTTGCCCACCCTACGACATCTCTGTTACCGCTCCTCGCGCACGAACCTGTTCCGCAGCGTCCCGATGCCGGTGATGTCGATCTCCACGACATCGCCGTGCTTGATGTCAGGCGAGGCACCATCCGTTCCCATCCAGATCACGTCGCCGGGCCATAACGTAAAGTATTTGGTCAGCTCGACCAGGAACGGCACCACGCCGAAGATCATGTCGTTGGTGTGAAAGCGGTTGGTCTCCTTGCCGTTGACCCGGACGATCGTCTGCATTTTGGCGAGATCGGCCTCGGTCTCGATCCATGGGCCCATCGGCTTGAACGTGTCGGCGTTCTTCGAGCGCCACAGGCTGCGGTCGGCCTTCTGCCAGCTCCGCTCGCTGACGTCGTTGCCGATGGTGTAGCCGAAGACGCAATCCATGGCTTTCTGTTTGGTGAGATGCTTGACCTTCTTGCCGATGACGACGACGAGTTCACCTTCGTAGTGGATCTTGTCCGTCGCAAAGGACGGGATCATGACCTCCTCGTCATGTGCGATCAGCGCATTCTGGGCGCGATAACCGATCTCGGGTCTGTCCGGCACTGCCGGCACCTCGCCCCGCTTGTCGGCGGCCTCCTTCAGGTGCTTCAGATAGTTCAGACCGACGCAGTAGAAGGTGCGCGGAATCAGCGGCAGCTCGATTCTAACCTGCGACAGCGGATGCGTGCGCGAGGTGCGTTGCCATTCGCCGAAGGGATCGCCGTCGACCGCAATAACCTGGTCGCCCTCGACGATTCCCCAGGACGTCTTGTCCGCGGCGGTGAATTTCAGCCAGCGCATGCCGTGTCTCCGTTGTTATTCCGCGGTATCGTACGGGTGCACTTTCCAGTCGCCGGCAGCCGGCCGCTTGAGCCCGAGATTTTCCCGCAGCGTCTTGCCGCGATATTCCTTCTGAAACAATCCGCGGCGCTGCAATTCCGGGACGATATGTTGCACGAAATCGGCATAGGAGCCGGGCACATAGGTCGCGGCGATGACAAAGCCGTCGCAGCCGCGCTCGACGAACATTTCTTCGAGCTTGTCCGCGATCTCCTTGGGGCCCCCGACCATCGCATCCTGGACCTGACCGCGGCCGGAAAAGGTGACGAAGTCGCGCGTGCTCGGATTGCTCTTGCCGGAGTTCTTGAGCACGCCGTCCCGGATGCCCAGAATGCCCTGCATGCTCTTCAACTCTTCCGTCGTCAGCGGCTCGTCGAGATCCTTGGAAGCGAAGTCGTAGTTGAGCGCTTCGGCCAGCAGCGACAGCGCATCGATCTGCAGCGGCAGCTTGTTGATCAGCGCCATCTTGTCTTCGGCCTCGGCTTTGGTCGCTGCGCACACGGGTGTCGTCAGGTTGCAGAGGAACATCGCCTCCGGATCGCGGCCGGCTTTCGCGGCCTCGTTACGCACCGACGCATAGCCTTCCTTGGCGGCGGCGAGATGGCGTGCAGCGGTGAAGATCACCTCGCCCCATCGTCCTGCAAAGCGCTGGCCGCGGCCGGACGCGCCGGCCTGGATGATCACGGGATGGCCCTGGTCGGAGCGCGGCACCGTGAAGGGACCGCGCGACTTGTAGAATGAGCCCTTGTGATCGAGCCGCTTTACTTTGGCCGGATCGGCGAAGCGGCCGCTGGTCTTGTCCATGATGAGCGCGCCGTCTTCCCAGGTGTCCCAATGGCCGAGCACGATCTCCATGAATTCGTCGGCCTTGTCGTAGCGGGAATCATGTTCGGGATGAGAGTCGCGCCCCATGTTGTGTGCCTCGCCGTCGTTGAGCGAGGTGACGACGTTCCACCCGGCGCGTCCGCCGGACATTAGGTCGAGCGTTGCGAAGCGGCGGGCGATGTCGAAAGGTTCGAAATAAGTCGTCGAGCCGGTCGCCCCCAACCCGAGCTTCTCTGTAACCATGCCCATCGTGGTCAGCACGATCAGCGGGTCCATCTTCACGCAACGGATGCCGTATTCGACGGTATGGGCGTGATCGTTGCCGTAGCGGTCCGGCATCGCGAGCCGGTCGTCGAAGAAGGCCATATGGAACTTGCCGGCTTCGAGGATTTTGGCGATCTCCTGATAATAATCCGCCGACATCGAATCGTCGCGCGAGTCCGGATGTCGCCACGAGCTCGGTAAATTCGTGCAGTTCTGGGCCTGAAGGAAGCCGACCAGTATCATCTGCCGCGTCATGCTGCTGTTCTCCGAATTGCGTCAGGCGAGGTCGAGGACCGTATCGAGCCTGTACTCGCGCGCCAGCGCGCGCAGCCTTTCCCAGGTCGCATCCTCGATCTCGATGCCGTCGCGCAGGCGCTGCTGCTCGCGCACGCCCTCGATCTCGCCGGGATAGAACACGCCATTGCTGCCCTCGGAGGGCGGGGTCGATTTGAGATAGCGTGCGAACTCGGCGACCTCGCGCTTGAAGTCCTGCAGCGGGCGAAACGCGGCGACGTTGAACACGGCCATGAAACAGCCGTCATTGTGCCGGCCCGTGGGCTCGACGCCGAAACCGAGGCCGGTGAGCAGGCCGCACAGGACCTCGACCATAGCGGCGAGACCGCTGCCCTTGTAACCCTCGGTTCCGCCTAGCGGCAGCAGCGCGCCGCCCTTGCGGTATTGGGTCGGATCGGTGGTGTGTCGTCCTTCGGCATCGATGATCCATCCCCTCGGAATCTCCTCGTCGCGGGCGACCGCGAGCTGGATCTTGCCGGCCGCGACCGCAGAGGTCGCCATGTCCAGGTAGAAGGGCGCATCGAGATCGGACGGCACCGCTATCGAGATCGGATTGGTGCCGAGCCGTGCCTCCTTGCCGCCGAACGGCGCCACGTGCTTCGGCGAGCGGCCAGAATCCGCCGTTGCGATCCCGATCATGCCTTCGCGCATCGCCATCAGCGGATAGGCGGCGAGGCGGCCGACATGGCTTTGCCGGAACACGGTGCAGGCGGCGACATTCGCCGTCTTCGCTTTCTCGATCGTCAGTGCCATCGCCTTGGCGTTGACGTGGAAGCCAAAACCCCACTGACCGTCGATCACGGTGGTCGTCGGCGATTCCCGGACGATGCTCCATTTGGCGCCGGGTACGATGTGGCCGGCCCTGATGCGGTCGATATAGGTGGGAACGGCGATCACGCCGTGGGAGTCGTGGCCGGCGAGATTGGCGTTGACGCAGCCGCTTGCGACCGCGTCGGCCTCTTCCTCGGAAGCTCCGGCAGCACGAAGCAGCGCGGCGCTGATGCGCGTGAGGCGGTCGGCCTGGACGATCGGCATGGCGTTTCCCCGGCTGGTGCCCTTAACAGGCTGCTTGTTGGGAGCCATGGTCTCAAAGCGCGGCTGCGATATCAATCTCCCGTAAACCAATACAGGGCTGCAAATTCGTAAACAGAACGCGTCTGTGGTCAAAACCGCCATCCCGTACAGCGGGATTTCGCGCCGGTTGTTTGCAGCTCGTTCACTTTGATCGACGGTTTGCGGGAACCAATAACCCCCACTTAGGCGATCGGCTCATAAGCTACCCGGGATAAAATGGCAGAAATGCCGGGGAGTTGAGATCGTGCAGGGGACCCTCGCGCGCACACTTGCAGCGTTGAGCGACATCAACGAAGCCATCCTTTACGCGAAATCGCCGGACGAGCTGTACCAGAAGGTCTGCGACGCCGGCTTTTCGAGTGGGGACTTCATGGCCGTCGCCGTCTTCCTGGCGGAGCCGGATGGCCCGCGGCTGCGGTTTGCGGCCGGCTGCGGTGACGACGTTTCGCGGCTGCGTGCGATCAAGATCACCACGGTGGCCGGCACGCCGGAGGGATCGGGCGTCGGCGGCGAAGCCTTTCGTAGCCAGGGGATCTGCATCAGCAACGATTACCTGAACGATCCTCGCTCGCTCGCGTGGCGCGAGGGCGCGGCCGGGGCGGGCGTCGGCGCAGCCGCGGCGCTTCCCCTGATCTGCGGCGGTCGCAGTATCGGGGTGTTGTATGTGACGCGCTCGGGGGCAGGCACGCTCGACGAGGCGATGGTCTCGCTGTTCGAGCGGATGTCGAGCAATATCTCACATGCGCTGGAGAATTTCGCGCGCGAGACAGCGCGCCTGGATGGTGAGCGGGCAGTGCGGCGGCTCAACCGCATGTTCGGCGCCCTCACTGCGACGAATGAAGCAATCCTGCACGCCAGCACTGAGCAAGACTTATATCAGCGGGTCTGCGACGCCGCTGTGTATAGCGGCAAATCGCTTGGCACTTTCGTTCTGCTGCACGAGCCGGATTCCGAATGGCTGACGCCGGTGGCAGCGACCGGACATAATCTGGATCTGATCAGACAGTCGCGCTACTCGATCGATCCGGAGAGTCCCTACGGCAAGGGCATCTCCGGTGAGGTGTTCCGGACCCAGAAAACGATCGTCGAGGACGACCTCCTCAATCGTACCAAGGGGACGACCTGGGAGCAGGCCAACGTCAATGCCGGCGCTGTCGCCTGCGTGGCTGCTCCCTTGATCAAGCGTGGCACCAGCATCGGCGTGCTGTTTTTCTTCGTGAGCAAAGCCTGGGCGAAAGACGAAGGCATCGTCGCACTGTTGCTGCGCATGACCGAAGCCGTATGCTTTGCGCTCGAGAACTTTGACCGCGACAAGGAGAAGGCTCAGATCGCCCTGGAGGAGGAACGGCTGGCGCGCATGTACGCGGCGCTAAGCGCGACGAACGAGGCCATTCTGCGGGCAAGGTCCCGCAGCGAACTGTTTGATCTGGTTTGCGAAGCCACGGTGCAGGGCGCGAAGTTCGCCTCGACCTCGATCGCGTTGCTCGACGGCGACGCGGGACTGCTTCGCGTTGTCGCATCTTTTGGTCCGAACGCCGCTGAGGTACGAACCTTCAGATTGCCGGTCAGCGACAAGGTGCCGGAGGGACGTGGGCTGACCGGCACTGCGTTCCGGACGCGGCAGGCCTGCATCAGCAACGACATCCTGGCAGACGCGCGCCTCGAGCCTTGGCACGCGAGCGCGCGTCGCAATGGCATTGCGTCGTCAACCGCGCTGCCGCTGTTCAACGGCGACAGGGTCGAAGGGGTATTCCTGTTCAACTCGCGCGAGCTCGGCACTTTCACGGACGAGTTCGTCGAGCTGCTGCGCAAGCTCCAAGCCAACGTCGCCTTTGCGCTGGAGAACTTCGATCGGGCCGACGAAAAAGCGCGGGCCGACAAGCAGCGTGACCGCCTGAGTGGCATGTTCGAGGCGCTGAGCGCGACCAACGAAGCCATCATGCGCGCCAAGACGCGCGAGGAGCTGTTCGAGGTCGCGTGCCAAGCCGCGGTGCTCGGCGGCGTGTTCGCCTCTGCGACAATCGCCATTATGGACGACAAACGTGAACTCGTCCGGGTGGTCGCCGTGAAGGGACGCCTTCAGGAACGAATGGTGGGACGCACCTGCGGTGTTTCCGCCGACCATCCTGAGGGCCAGGGAATCATAGGGATGTCGCTGCGGACCCACCGGGCCAGTGTCATTAACGACTATCAGAACGATCCGCGATCGATGCACTGGCATTCCAAGGCGATCGAGGATGGAACCCGTGCTGCTGCCAGCTTCCCACTGCTGCGGGCCGGCCAGGAGCCGATTGGCATCCTGCTTTTCCTCGCACCTGAAGAGAATACGTTCACACCCGATCTGGTCGAACTGCTCGGACGCCTGGCTGAAAACGTCTCTTTCGCCCTCGACAATTTCGATCGTGCCGAGGAGAAGGCCCGTACCGAGGCGCAGAAGGAACGCCTGACGCGCATGTTTGCGTCTCTGAGCGCCACCAACGAAGCGATCATGCGGGCGAAGTCGCGCGCCGAACTGTTCGACCTCGTCTGCCTTGCCGCCTCGAATGGCGCAAAATTCACATCGACCACTATTGCACTGTCGAGGGCCGACAGCGACCAGCTGGAGATCGTGTCGAGCGCCGGACCATCGTCTGACACCACGCGCAATGTCCGCCTGTCAATCGACCCCGACCGTCCCGAGGGGCGCGGAATGAGCGGCACGGCGTTCCGCACCCGCCAGCCCTGCATCAGCAACGACTATCTCAACGACGATCGCGTTCGCGCCTTCCATGCCATTGTCCGCAACGACGGCGCGCGGTCGGGCGCGGCTTTTCCGCTCGTCGCGCACGATCAGGCCGTCGGCGTCATGATCTATATGTCCACTGAGCCGGGCACCTTCACGGCCGAGTTCGTTGAGCTGTTGCAGCGCCTCGCCGACAACGTCTCCTTCGCGATGGAGAATTTCGACCGGGCCGACGAGAAAAACGAGGCCGACGAGCGGATCGAATACCTCGCTTCGCACGACAGCCTGACCGACCTGCCGAACCGCGAGACCTTCAACGCGCTGCTGCATGAGGCGATCGACGAAGCGCAGCGCCACGATCACCGCTTTGCGGTGCTGTTCATCGACCTCGACCGTTTCAAGGTCATCAACGATTCGCTGGGCCACGAGGCTGGCGATCTGCTCCTGCTCGAAGTGGCCAACCGGCTGCGTGGTGCGCTGCGCGCAAGCGACGTGGTGGCGCGGCTCGGCGGAGACGAGTTCGTTGTGATCCTCGATCAATGTGGCGAGATCGATAACGTGCAGCGCATCGCGAACGAGCTGTTGACGGCGCTTGCCGAACCCATGGAGCTAGCGGGGCATGAGTGCCACACCACGGCCTCGATCGGCATCGCGATGTATCCAACCAACGGCTCCGACGCACAGACGCTGACCAAGAACGCCGATATGGCGATGTATCTCGCCAAGGAGGACGGCAAGAACGGCTACCGCTTCTTCTCCAAAGAAGTGAAGACGCAGTCGATCGAGCGGCTGTCGCTGGAGAGCGCGCTGCGCCGGGCGCTGGAGCGCGATCAATTCACTTTGAACTACCAGCCCAAGGTGGACATGGAGACCGGCCAGATCACGGGCGTGGAAGCCCTGCTGCGCTGGACGCACCCCGATCTCGGCAGCATCTCGCCGGCGCAGTTCATTCCGCTTGCGGAAGAGACCGGATTGATCGTGCCGATCGGCCGCTGGGTGGTGAAGGAGGCCTGCGCGCAGGCCATGGCCTGGCAGCGCCGCGGCCTGTTGCCGGTGTCGATGGCGGTCAACCTGTCACCGCGACAGTTTGTCGACGAGCATCTGTTGCAGGACGTCGATGAGGCGCTGGCCGCCAGCGGCATGTCACCCGTGCTGCTCCAGTTGGAGGTCACTGAGAGCATGATGATGCGCAACGTCGGGCGCGCGCTCAAGGTGCTCGACGCCATCCAGAGCCGCGGCATTCGCTTGGCGATTGACGATTTCGGGACGGGCTATTCGTCGATGTCGCTGATGAAGCATTTCCCGATCGACACCATCAAGATCGACCGCTCCTTCGTGCGCGACTTGCCACAGGACGCGGAGGATCAGGCGATCGCGCAGGCGATCATCAGCATGGGCAAGGCGCTCGGCATGACCGTGGTGGCGGAAGGCGTCGAGAACGCCGAACAGGAGGCGTTCCTGCGCGCCCATGGCTGCGACGAGATGCAGGGCTTCCTGATCTCCAAGCCCGTGCCGGCGCGGGAGATGGCCGAGCTGCTGCGGCCGATGGAGGTGCCGGTCGCGCCGCCGCTCCAGCCGGAGCCGGACCATGTCGCCACCGAGGCCGCGGCGCTACGCTTGAAAAGCGCTGTCGTCTGAGGGCTGCGGGTGCAGCTCGCGGATGTCCTCGCCCCTGATCTCTGCCTTGCGTGGAAAATGATCCGGCCAGGGAAGCGAGGTTTGTTCGGCGAAGAGCGTGATAAGGACATGCGCTCCTTCGGCGAAGCTCGAGCCCTCGCCAAGGCCGAGCTCACGACACCAGGCCTGGCGCATCGGCTCATGCGTGTCGAACACCGCCATTGCCGGACCCCACCACCAGGCCGGCGCCGGCGATCGTTCGTCCTCCGGCACGGCATGCCAGAGGACGAGCTCGTCCATCATGCGCTCGAATTGCAGGCTTGCGGCCTGATGCATTCGTTCCGTGCTCCCTTGGGTCGCGCCTGAAAGCAGGCCGATGCGCGGACTCGATCGTGGCCTTCGCTGAGAAAAGCTGGCTCGCGCTATCGGCTGAGCCCATTGCGCCGCTTGTGTCGGCGGCCATAAAAAAACATGCGGCGGCCGGGAAAGTTGCCGACGCCGACTGTGACAGTCTCTTTAGCCGCTTATGAGCCCGGCCCGCAAGGCGCAATACCGGCGGCGCTGGCATTGAAATAGCGCAGGCGGGGCTGGTAACCGTCGGCGGCTATGTCGTTGTCTACTCAGCGATTGAAGGGCCGATTGCGGCTGAACAGCAGATAGATGGCGCGAGGGTTGGTGGTCAAATAGCGCCAGAACAGGCGGCGGGGCTCGAGCAAGGTGCGCCAGGCCCATTCCAGCCCGATCTTCTGCATCCATCGCGGCGCGCGCGAGCGGCTACCCGACAAGAAGTTGAACAAGCCGCCGGATGTCTTGATGACGCCGACATTGGTGAGATGCGGGGTGAATTCCTCGACGAACGCCTGCTCGTTTGGCACGCCCAGCGCAACCCAGAGATAATCCGGCGCTAGCGCGTTGATCTCGTCGACCTTAGCACGCAGCGCATCGCCACGGAGATAACCGTGGCTGTGGCCGACGATCTTGAGGTTTGGATACATCTTCCGGACGTTCTCGACCGCGGCGGCGTTCTCGTCCTCGCTGGCGCCGAACATATAGAACGTGCGGCCGACCGCTTCAGCCTTGCGCGCGACGACGTGAAACAGGTCCGTCGTGGCGACGCGCTCGGGCAGCGGAAACCAGGATTGCAGCCTGGACGCTGCGACCAGCGGCTGGCCATCGGCGTTGATGAGGTCCGCGCCTCGGAACAGGCGCTCGGTCTCCGGTTCAGTCGAGCACCGCGCCAGCACCTCGCCATTGGCCGAGGTCAGGTGCAGCGGACGGCCGATGCGATGGCGCGGATCGGTCGCCTCGATCATGAAATCTGCGGTCGCTTCCAGGTCGAGTGCGGCCATGCGAAGGCCGCCGATGGTGATCCGCGGTACGTCGGCGGTTGCGGCCCGGCCATCGAGATTGATGCGGCGCTCAAGCATACTGTTTGCCTCGTTGGCGAGCTTGGGCCATAGGGGTGAGTTCGTCGAGCACGACGCCGATGAGCTTGCGCTCGGCACGGCCGAGCGTGCTCAATATCTCTTCCAGGCCGTCGTTGATGTCGAGGCTGGTCGGCAGCACCGCCACCAGCGCGTCGGCATCATCGAGCAGCTTACGGCTGCCGGCCGTGAGTGGCGCCGCGGGGCCGTCGAGGACGACGAGGTCATAGCCGCCGGCGGAGCGCGCCTGCTCGATGGCCTTGCGGATGGCGTCGGCGGCTTTGCCTGCGTCGCGTTCGGCGGCCGGCAACACCGAGATGCCGTTGAGGGTCTTGATCTCGCGCGCGGCCTTGCTGCCGATCGAAAGCCATCCGACCTTGCTCGGCTCGCTCTTGCCGGGACGGTTGACCTTGTTCGAGAGCGAATGCGCCTGATGGTCGGCATCGATCATCAGCACCCGGGCGCCGTCGCGCGCGGCCGCGAGCGCGAAATTCAGCGCGGTCACGCTGCGCCCGGTGGTCTCGCTGGCACCGACGAGCGCGATAACAGGCATTGTCTTGCCGCCGGCGCGCCGGGCCGCCGTAGCGCGCATGTCGCGCCAGGCGTTGAGCAGCGTCGTCAGTGGAAAGCCGGGGCGCAGCGTCGGCCAGCCCAGCCGGGTGAGGTCGATGCCCCCGCCGGTGGCGAGAATGGCGCCGAGCGTGTGGATGACGTCGGCCTCCTGGAGGCGCGCGATCAGCGGCTTTTCGATCAGGGGCTTCTCGATCATCGAAGGTTGCAGCGGCGGGGCGGCGAGTTCCGGTAGCGCCTCCGCGACTTCCGGAGCGCGCGGGACCGGCTGGGGCCGGACAGTCTCCGGCGCCCGCGAAGGCGCTGGAGTTCGCGGAGCTTGCGGCAACGGAGTGCGATTGGGACGGGCCGGCGCCGGTGCCGGCGCGAAGGCACTGGCGAACAGCAGTTCGGCCGCGACGAACCAGCTCGATGCAGCGATTGCGCCGAAGATGAAACCGATCATGGCGAACAGGCTCATCGCCGGCGGGAACGAGCGCCGCTGCGGCACCGTCGCTTCGCCGATGATTCGGGCCGCCGAGGTGTTCAGCGTCTCCTGTTCCTCGGTCTCGCGCGAGCGCTTGAGGAAGGATTGATAGACGTCACGGCTGGCATCGGCTTCGCGTTCGAGCTCGCGCAAGCGCACGGCGGCCTGGCTGAGCTGGACGCTCTGCCGCTTCTGCGCCTCCAGTGCCCGGCTGAGCGAGGCTTCGAAGTCGCGGGCGCGCGTCAAATCGTTCTTGGCGGACTGGGCGAAGCGGTCGATTTCTTCGTTGATGGTGCGCTTGAGATCCTCGACCTGCTTCTCGGTCTGGCGCAGCGCCGGATGACGCGGGCCGAGTTCGCCGGCCTGCTCCGCATATTTCTTGCGCGCGTCGGCATATTGCGCGCGCAGGTTCGCGATGGTCGGAGATTGCAGCGCCTCGGAGTTCGCGCCTGCATCTGCCGTCGTGCGTCGGCTCGCCTCGATCTGGTCGAGGCGCGCCTGCGCGTCCATCGTCGCGGCGCGGGCGGCGGAAAGCCGCTGGTTGCTGGCGGAAAGCTGCTGGTCGCTGATCAGCGCATCCTGGGTACCGACGAAGTTGTTTTGAGCCTTGTAGGTCGCGAGCACGGTCTCGGCGCTGCGCAGCCGCTCGCGCAGCTCCTTCAGGCGGCCGGAGAGATCGTTGGTGGCGCGCCGCGCGGCCGAAGCCTGCGAGTTGCGGGATTCCGCGAGGTAGGCGCTGGTCAGCGTGTTGGCGAGCATCGCCGCTTTCGCGGGATCGGTCGACCAGACCTCGATGTCGACGATGAAGCTCTTCTCGGTCTTGCGGATCGTGATGTGCCGGTTCAGCGCCTCGAGGGCGGCGAGCTGCACTTCCCTCTTCTCAGCGGCGGAGGGCGCGTGGGGCTGAAGGCCGATCAGGCCGAGCAGCGACGACATCACGCCTTTGCCGTCGGCCCCGCCGCCGAATTCGGGATCCTTGTCCAGATCAGCCTGCTGGATCACCTGCAGCAGCACGCTGTTGGAGGTGATCAGGCGCGCCTGGCTCTCGACCACCATCGACATGCCGGATACGTCCTGCGCGCGGGGCGTTAGCTCGCGATCGACGAGCTGAAGCTCGCGCGGGTCGACATAGAGCTGGGCGGTGGCGGTGTAGCGGGGCGTCAGGCTCTTGCCCACGGTGACGGCAAGCGTCGCACCGAGCAGCGCGGCAACGGCAATCGCGATCTTCCGCCGCCAGAGCAGATTGACGAGCTCCAGCACGTTGAAGCCGGCCTGAGGCCGCTGCTGCGGGGCCTCCGGTCTGACCCGGTCTATCGGCTGGTTATAGTCAAGCATGATCCCCAGCTTTCATTCCAAGTGCCGCGTGCTGAGGGGTACTCTTCGCTCTAGGCCACGCACCTCGGATATAGGTGCCCACTCAACGCAACAGGGAAAATTAACCATACTCATTGAGGGACTATTCACCGAAATGGCAAACAAAGCGTTTAAGCGCATGCCACTCTTCGACGCATCGCCGTGGCGCGTGCGGTGAGGTCCTTCAGAGCTTAACGGTTCGTTACCGCGTGCGTCGTGGCCGCGAGGCTTCGCTGGTCTTGCGATCGGCCGTACGCGCACCATGGCTGTCAGCTTTTCCGCATGATGACGTGATAATCGCCGCGGCGGACGTCGGTCCCGCGCGGGAGCACGGCGTTGAGCACGGCGGCGCCGGCGTCGACCAGGGCTGCGAACAGCGGCTTGCGCCGGCGCATCTCGGGATAGCGCGGGCTCTCGACCTCACGGCGGTAGATCATCTCGAGGCCATTGGCGGCGGCGAACACTTCGAGCCTCGGCAGCGACACCAGGGGATGGAAGAAGGTCGGGAACGGCGGCTCGCCCGGCAAGCCGGCGTTCTTGATGCCTCGAATGTGCCGGTAGAACCAGACGTGGAACCAGTGCGGCGAGTATTTGGTGACGACCCCGGACAACGAGCGCGGATTTGGCGCGCCGATCAGGATCATCCCGCCGCGCTTGAGCGCATCGCGGAAATTCAGGAGTGCGGCGTCGACGTTGGGAAGATGTTCGATCACGTTGTAGCAGATCACCAGATCGAAGGTCTCGCGCCCGAAGCGGTAGGTCTGGACGTCGCCGAGGATCGCTTCGTCCGCGTAGCTGTTGTTGCGAACCTGGTCCTCGTCGATGTCGACGACGGTGACCTTGCTTCGACTCAGCAATTCCGGTGGCAGTACGCTGCACGAGCCGCCTCCGGCTTCATAGGTGGCGAGCTGGCCCTGCGGCAGTTCGCGGCGCAGTACGTCGTGGACGGCGAGCAGACTGTCGCGGGCTTCACCGGGGACGAGATCGTGCAGCGCCTGAGTGTGGGCGATGGCCGCGGGAATCTGGACCGCCGTGGCTGTCGCGAAATCGATCGTGGCTGGCTTGTTCATATTTTTTTTCTGACCGCGCTTGTTCGACTTAAATTTACAGGAAAAATCTCGTGTAGCCGTAGAGCAAATCCGATGCCGCGACGCTTCACCCGTCACGGTGCTTACGATCGGGTTAATGGGCATGTGCGTTAACTACGGCATCGTCCGCGCCAGCCGCCATCGGCGCGGTGGACCGCGAATTGCAGTATCACGCGCGCAAGGTTTCGCAGCAGAAACAGCCGAAAGCAGTTAAGTGCATGGATGGCAGAAAATCGGCGGCGTGCCGCCGTCGCGAGGCTCCAACCGGCCGTTCATTTTGGGACGTGCCTGTCCCGCGGCGATGTGCCGTCGCGGGACGGCGCTGATCCCCGGGATCGAAGCAGGGCTTTTTCAATCTATCTCGCACATCTAGAACGTCATGACATTGATCCCGACAGACCTGTCCGCCACGCGTATCTCGGATGCCGTGCGCGATCCCAACCGGGAGATCGCGGCCAGCTCCCGGATTATCGACCTGTCGGTTGGTATCGTCGTCTGCATCCCCTGCTTCCGCCGCCCGCAGCATCTGCGGTTGACACTGGACTCGCTCGCCAGCCAGCGCACCCCGCGCTCCTTCGCCGTCGTCATGGTCGAGAACGATACGGTACGGCGCGAAAGCGCGCCGGTGGCCGCGGAATATCTCGCCGATGGCAGGCTTCAGGGCGTCTGCCTGGTCGAGAAACGGCAAGGCAACGTCCAGGCGATCAACGCCGCGTTCGAGACGGCGCTGGCGCTGTTCCCCGCCGCGACCCGTTTTCTGATGATCGACGACGACGAGATCGCTTCGCCCGATTGGCTCGAGCTGATGGTTCGCACCGCGGAGGCCACCGGCGCCGATGTGGTCGGCGGGCCGGTGCTGCCGGTCTTCGAGGACGACAGCATGCCGTGGCTTTCGCGTCACCCCGTTTTCTGTCCCGCCTATGATTACAGCGGCGCGGTGCCCCTGATCTATGGCTGCGGCAATTGCCTGATCACGCGTGCGGCGTTCGAGAGGTTCGCCCGGCCCGCTTTCGATCCGCGCTTCAACTTCCTCGGGGGCGGCGACTGCGATTTCTTCGTGCGCTGCCGCGATGCCGGCATGACGTTCCACTGGACGGCGGAGGCTGTCATCACCGAGACGGTGCCGCAAAGCCGGACCGGTTTCGGCTGGATCGTGAAGCGAGGCCTGCGCATCGGCGCGATCAATTATCGTGTGCAGTCCAAGGCCGCGCAGGGCACGGCGGCGCGAGTGTGGGTGTTTGCGCAGGTGCTCGGGAGGTTGCCGCTGTCGTTGGTGCGCGCGGCCACTCTGCTGAACTCATCGAAGGCCGTCGTCGCGATGCATCCCGTGATGGTCGCGCTCGGCTCGTTGTTCGCCGCGTTCGGCGTGGAGCCGAAACCCTATGAGGCCTCGAAGATCGTGTCCTGACGCCGAGGCGGCGGGCTAAATACCAAAGCAGGCGAGGGCAACCCTGACCGCGGAGCGCGGCAACGATTTGAGCGAGCGGCGCCCGACCATCCCGAGATAGGCGAAGGCTTGGCGATATCTGCCGAAGCGGACCGCTTGCATCGCCGAATATGTGACGAGATGAACTTCGGCGGCCTGGCGCAGCCCGGCTGCCATGCCCGCGGGCAGTCGCGCCATGATCAGCCCGTCGTCGAACACCCGCGCGATCGCCGGAAAGAAATCCTGTGGCGTCCGCACCGCCGCGTTCATGGTATTGGCCGTGTGCAGGCGGTAGTCGAGCAGAAGGTTCGGCGCAAATTCGAACTCGCCGATCGCGGCAAGGCGGCACCAGCAGTGCCAGTCCTCGCAATATCTGAGCGAGACGTCGAAGCCGCCGATAGCGCGGAAGGCCTCTGCACGTGCGAGCGCAATGCCGCCATTGACGATGAAGTTGCCGGCCGCCAGCCGCGCCAGCACGTCGCCGGACGGCTTGCGGCGCCCTTTCAGCAGATCCCGACGGCCGATCTGCCGCCCCTCGCTGTCGATCGTGTTGTAGTCGCCGTAGACGAGAACCGCGCGCGGCGCGCCACGCGCGGCCGCCAGCAGCGCCGCGACCGCGCCGGGCCGCAGGCGATCGTCGGCATCGAGGAAGAGTAGCCATTGGCCGTTCGCATGCTGCGCGCCGAGATTGCGCGCGGCCGATACGCCCGTCGCGCCGTTGGTCATCAGGCGCAGTCGCGGGTCACGAATGGCACGGACGATGGCGGTGGTGCCGTCGGTCGAGCCGTCGTCCACGACGATCACTTCGGTGACCTCGGCTTGCGCCAGTGCGCTGGCGAGGGTTTCACCGACATAGGCCGCAACATTCTTGGCCGGGATGACGACAGACACCGATGTGGCTGAGCCGACTTGCAGCGGGAGACGCGCCGCCGGAACGACGCGCGATGCGGCGGGCAATTCGAGAATTTCTTCCGCGGTGATCAAGATACGACTCGCCTTTAACCGTCTGTTAACCAGGGCGCATCTGCGCGTTCGCAATGCGATCGATCGCAACCCTGACCGTCGCGAATGATACTCACATTGGGAAAAAAACGTCGCCGCGACGGCTACCGCAGCGTTGGTTTCGTCAATTAGCGTTAAGCCGCCGGCATTAAGCCTGTGGCAAATTTGGAAGAGTGCGACAGCCGGTCCCATGCGAGAATGCGCAACCTGGCTGCCGCGGATGGACCCAGTGCCCGCAAAGACATTCGACTACGATCCCGACGACATGGTCCTCAACCTGTTCTACGAGGATAAGGACGATCGCTGGTTTCCCGGCGACCGGCATCTGCGGCGCATGGCGCGTCGCATGCTGCTCGGCGAACCGCGCATGAGCGGGCAGCTCCGCGTGTTCCTCAATCTCTGTGCGGGGCTCGATCGGCTCGGCATCCGCTATCGCGTCAACGACTACAGCTACATCGCGCGGCATCCGGGCGAACTCGCCTGCATCATCGGCCGCACCTTCCTGCTCGACAAGTTCGCCTGGAAAAATCCGATCCTGCTCGGCGTCGCCGCCCACAATCATCCGCTCGACGATCCCGACCTGTTCAAGCGCTTGCCTGTCAAGAAGGTCGTGGTGCCGGGCCCCTGGTACGCCGACATGTATCGGCCGCATTGGCCCGAGACGGAGGCTTGGCCGATCGGCATCGACACGGATCTCTGGGCACCGTCGCCGACGTCGCAAAAGAGTGTCGACGTCCTGATCTACGACAAGGTGCACTGGAACCGCGAGCGTTATGCGCCGGAGTTGATCGAACCCGTCCGCGCCCGGCTCACGAAGGAAGGCCGCTCGTTCATCGAGCTGCGTTACGGCAGCTACAAGGAGGAAGACTATCGGGCTGCGCTCGCGCAATCGCGTGCGATGATCTTCCTGTGCCAGAACGAGAGCCAAGGCATCGCCTATCAGCAGGCCTTGTCTTGCGGCGTGCCGGTGCTTGCCTGGGATCCCGGCGGCCCTTGGCGGGACCCCGATTATTATCCGCATCGCGTCCAGTTCGCACCGGTGTCGTCGGTGCCGTACTGGGACGATCGTTGCGGCGCCAAGTTCGTCGACATCGCCGGGTTCGAGGCGGGTTGGGAGCAGTTCTGGGCCGGGTGTGCCGCTGATGCGTTCGATCCGCGCGGCTTCGTGCTCGACAATCTCACGCTGGAACAGCGCGCGCTGCAATATTACGAGATCGCGCGAAGCATCGTGCGGCAGCAGGCGGTGCCGCAGAGCCCCGCTGAACTGGTTGACGGATGCTTAACAGGGATCGGCTAAGACTGTGAGCTTCCCTCCGGCTTCACCACCAGCCTCGAGCCATGGATCGCAGCGCCACTGACATGACCGACGTCGAGGCCCGATCGTTCGGCGGCGTCCTGCGCGATGGGCTTGCGGGGGTCAACGCCGTGCGGGCGGCGCGCTGCCTCGTCGCAGTCGCAGCCCTGCTCCTCGTGCTGGTGACGCTCGATCCGTTTCCGGACCTGCGTAACGAGGATGTCACCACCGTCGTCGGCGGACGGATGGCGCTCACCTATGTCTCCTGGGGCCTGCTGGCCGCGGTCGCGGTGCTGTTCGTCGCCGCGGCGGATGCGCCCGCGCTGAAGACGCTGGTGACGCCGCTGCATCTCTGCCTGGTCGGCTGGCTCTTGATCAACATCGTCTTCTCCGAGAATCGCGGAGTTTCGATGCAGCGCTTCGTGCTCGCAGCCAGCGTGATGTCGCTCGCGGTGTTGTTGCCGTTGCTGCCGCCGACGCAGCGCAGCTTCAATCTGTGTCTCGGAGGCGCCGCGCTCGTCCTGCTTATGCTCTGCTATCTCGGCGTCTTCCTTGCGCCGCAACACTCGATGCACACCGCACTCGATGTCACCGAGCCGCAGTTGGCCGGCGACTGGCGCGGCAGCTTCGGCCACAAGAACATCGCCTCGCCGGTGATGACCATCCTGGTCTATGTCGGCATCTATCTGTCCGCCGTCGGCTCGTTCGTGATGGGTCCGGCCATCGCCGCGCTGGCCGGAATCTTCCTGATCTTCACCGGCGGCAAGACCTCTTCAGTGCTATGCCTTGCGATCTACGCGCTCGCCTCGCTGGTCTGCGTCACACCAAGCCTGTGGCTGAAGCGGATCATCTGCTTCGTGCCGCTGATCGTGATGAACCTGTTGACGGTCGGCAGCGTCGTGAGTCCGGCGCTCGGGGCAATGACGCGGCTGCTTCCGCTCGATCCCACCTTCACCGGCCGTTCCGCCATCTGGGAGTTCGCGCTCGCAGCCGTCGCCGAGAAGCCGATCATCGGTCACGGCTATGCCGCGTTCTGGGACGATGTGACCGCGCGGCAGACCGCCCAGGGCGCCGAATGGGCGACGAGCGCGGCGCACAGCCACAACAGCTATCTCGACCTCGCGGTCACCATCGGCCTGCCGGGGCTGTTGCTGGTGATCCTCATCTTTGTGCTCGCGCCGCTCGGCAATTTCCAGTCGGCCCGAACTCACAACCGCAGCGGTGCGTTAGCAAAGCTGTTCCTGACCGTGTGGCTGTTCGGCCTGTACTACGGGGCCACCGAGACCTTCCTGCTCGAACGGCAGAATCCGATCTGGTTCATGTTCGCCGTCGCCGTGGCCGGCCTGCACTTCCTGGCCAGGTTCCAATGCGTCGCGGAAACGGAACCGGCCCCTGACGGTTTGTCGCAGCCGGGTGCGGCCGCAGTGGCTTCGGCTTAACGATAAGCAGTGAGGTAACTTGTGGCTGCAACAAAACACAATCTATCTGGAAACACCCAGTAACCGTATGTCCCGCGGATGACGATCCTCAGCGTCGAGCAACCAGATGGTCTTGTGTCCAGCACGTCGGGAATCGCGGTCGATTTTGTGCGTGACTGGCGGCAGGCCGCATCGCGCCTGAATGCAGGCCATCGCACTGCATTTCAGCATGGATACTGGCTCGGTGCCTGGTATGAGGCGTTCCACGATTTCTCGCCGCTGATTGCATTGATCTCCGATGCCACGACCGGCAGGGACATCGCAATGGTGCCGATGATCAGCCACCTCAGGCGCGGCATCCGCATCGTCGAATTCGCCGATCTCGGCGTCTCCGATAACAACGCGCCGATCCTGGCGCTCGATGCCGCGTTGGACGCGGCGGCGACGGATGCGATCGGCGAGGCGCTGATCGACGCATTGCGCGCATTGCCGGACCGCTTCGACCTGCTGCGCCTGAGGAAGATGCCGGCCCATATCGGGGGCAACCCGAACCCGCTGGTGTCGCTCGGCCGGATCGGTTCCTGCTCGCTCAACGGCAACCTCGTGCTGACTGGCGACGACTATGAAGATTACCAGGCCTCGATCAAGCGCATGCAGATGCCGCGCTGCTGGCGCGTCTTCAGCCGTCACGCCGGGGCGCGATTCGAGATCGCCACTGATGTCGCGCGTGCGCGCGAGCTGCTGGACGTGATGGATGCCCAGCAGCAGGCGCGCATGCGAAAGCTCGGCTCGCGCTTCGTCCTCAACGACGAAACCCATGCGCAGTTCTATCGCGAGGTCGCCCGCCAGGGCGTCGCGGACGGTTACGCCGTCATTTCGGCGCTGGTGTGCGACGAGGCCGTTGTCGCCACCACGCTCGGCGTCAGGTTTGGTGCGACCTATTTTCTCCTGCGCATCAGCCACGCCGGCGATTCCTGGTCGAGCTGCTCGCCGGGGCTGCTCGTGACCGAGCGCACCATGGCGGCGTTGCATGCGCAGGGCGCGCGCCGTTTCGACCTCAGCATCGGCAACCAGGGCTACAAGCGCCGCTTCGGCGCCAAGCCGGTACCGCTAACCGATGTCAGCGTCCCGCTGTCCTGGCGCGGCATGCCCTTCGCATGGCGTGACCACGCCGCGCAGGGCCTGCGCCGTCACCCCAGGCTCGCCGCCTTTGCGGCGCAGGCGATTGGCAAGGGGATGCGCTGACGGGCGCTCCCCTCGCACCAGCCGTGTAGCTCAGCCGTGCAGCTTCTTGGCCGTCTCCGCAACCTGGCGGCCCTGATAACGTGCGCCGGCGAGCTCGTTGGCGCTGGGCTGGCGGCTGCCGTCGCCACCGGTGATCGTGGTGGCGCCATACGGCGAACCGCCGGTGACTTCATCGAGCTTCATCTGGCCAGCGAAGCCGTAGTTTAGGCCGACCACGGTCATACCGAAATGCAAGAGGTTGGTGATGATCGAGAACAGCGTCGTCTCCTGCCCGCCATGCTGGGTCGCAGTCGACGTGAAGGCACCGCCGACCTTGCCGTGCAGCGCGCCCTTGGCCCAAAGCCCACCAGCCTGGTCCAGAAAGTTCGCCATCTGCGAGGCCATCCGGCCGAAGCGGGTGCCGGTGCCGACAATGATCGCGTCGTAGTTAGCGAGGTCGTCGATCTTGGCGACGGGGGCAGCCTGGTCGAGCTTGTAATAGGACGCCTTGGCGACCTCGGCCGGCACCAGCTCGGGCACGCGCTTGATGTCGACGGTGGCACCCGCTTCGCGCGCGCCTTCGGCAACGGCATTGGCCATCGCTTCGATGTGGCCATAGGCGGAATAGTAAAGGACGAGAACTTTGGTCATGATGGTCTCCGTTGGATGCAGATTTGATGGAGCGGTGTCGGGGCGTCATGGCCGGGACAAGCCCCGCCATGACGGTGAGAGCCGTTAGGCCGCGTCGACGAGCACGATCTCGGAATCTTCCAGTGCCGTGATCTTCAGCCTGTCCTCGTCACGGATCGCGGCGCCGTCGCGGGCGTTGACGCGCACGCCGTTGATTTCGACCGACCCCGCCGCGGGCACGAGATAAAGGTGCCGCGACTTGTGCGGCGCGTACTCCGCGCTCTCGCCCGCCTTCAACGTGGTGGCGAGCACCCGCGCATCGGCGCGGATCGGCAGCGCGTCCGTGTCGTTCTCGAAGCCGCTCGCGATGGTGACGAGCTTGCCCGAGCGGTCTCCTTTCGGAAACGGCTTCGAGCCCCAGGTCGGCTGCCCGCCGCGCGCGGTCGGCTCGATCCAGATCTGGAAGATACGTGTCCTGGTCGGCTCGAGATTATATTCGGAGTGGCGGATGCCGCTGCCGGCGCTCATCACCTGCACGTCGCCCGCCTCGGTGCGGCCTTCGTTGCCGAGGCTGTCCTGATGGGTGATCGCGCCCTCGCGCACATAGGTGATGATTTCCATGTTGGCGTGGGGATGGGCAGGGAAGCCGGTGTTCGGCGCGATCTCGTCGTCGTTCCATACCCGCAAGGCGCCGTGACCCATGTTGTCAGGGTCATAATGGCTTGCGAAGGAGAAATGATGCTTGGCGTTGAGCCAGCCGTGATCGGCGCCGCCGAGCTTTGCGAAGGGTCTGAGTTCGATCATCTGCGTGATTCCTTATGTTGGGACGGTGGCGCCTAGGCGCCAAAACCGCCGTCGACGTTGAGCACCGTGCCGGTGACGAAGGAGGCTTCCGGGCTTGCGAGGAAGACGATTCCGGCCGCGACTTCCTCGGGGCGGCCGAAGCGCTGCAGCGCGTGTTGCTTGCGCTGGGTCTCGGCGAACTCGCCGCCGTCCTTCGGATTCATGTCGGTGTCGATCGAGCCGGGTTGCACCACGTTCACGGTGATGCCGCGCGGGCCGAGATCGCGTGCGGCGCCCTTGGTGTAACCGACCACGGCGGCCTTGGTGGCGACGTAGTCCGCAAGGCCCGGGAACGAGGCGCGGTCGGCGAGCATCGAGCCGACGGTGACGATGCGGCCGCCTTCGCCCATCAATTGGGAAGCGGCGCGGATCGCCGCGATCACGCCATGCACGTTGACGGCGTCCTGTCGAGCGAGCGCCTCGGTGTCGGCATTGGCGTCGTCGATCGCGCCGCCGCTCGCGACGCCGGCATTGTTGACCAAGATGTCGAGATGGCCAAACTCCTTCGCGACGTCGTTGACGAGCTGCGTCACGTCCTTGGCCGAGGCCTGGTCGGCCTTGAAGGCGCGGGCCTTGACGCCCCGGGCCTTCAACTCGGTGACGACCGCTTCCGCCTTTTCGGGAGAGGCGACGTAGCTGATGGCAACATCCGCACCTTGATCGGCGAGTGCGCGGGCAGAGGCCGCGCCGATACCGCGCGAGCCGCCGGTGACGAGGGCAACCTTGCCTGAGAGCTTCTTGGTCATTGGATTTCTCCGGTCCTGAATTTCTGATGACCCTTGGATAAGCCTCGGCCTGTGGTATAGAAATAGAAACTGTTGAAACATATTGTTTCCTTAAACAGCCCAATTGGATCTGCTTTCATGGCCAAACTTCCCGATTTCGAGGCGCTCGCGATTTTCGCAAAAGTCGTGGAATTACGGTCGTTTGCGGGGGCTGCGGGCGAGCTCGCGATGTCCAAGGCGACGGTGTCCAAGGCGGTCACGCGCCTCGAAGAGCGGCTCGGCGCCCGGCTGTTCAACCGCACCTCACGCCGGCTCGCGCTGACCGATGCCGGGCATAAGCTCGCCGAGCGTGCGACGCGCCTGCTGTCCGACGGCGAGGCGGCGGAGAACGAGGCGCTGGCGCAATCGGTCGCGCCGCGGGGTCTGGTGCGGCTCGCCGTGCCCATGTCGTTCGGGATCAAGGCGGTGGCGCCGTTGCTCCCGGAGTTCTTTGAGGCTTATCCAGAGGTCTCGGTCGATCTGCACTTGAGCGATGCGACCATCGATTTGATCGGCGAGGGCTTTGACATGGCGGTGCGGATCGCGCGGCTGCCGGACTCCTCGTTGATTGCGAGGCGGCTCTTCACGATGCCCCGCTTTACGGTAGCTGCGCCGTCCTATCTGAAGCGCGAGGGACGACCGACGCATCCGATGCATCTGGCCGCGCACAAATGCTTCAGCTATACCTATCTCTCGACGCCGAACGTCTGGCACTACACCAACGCGGCCGGCGAGCAGGCGAGTGTACGCCCAGGCGGACAGTTCCGCGTCAACAACGGCGAAGCGGTGATGCCGGCTCTGATCGCCGGTCTCGGCATCGCAGACCTTCCGGAATTCATCGTCGGTGACGCCATCTCCTCCGGCGACGTCGAGGTGATCCTGAAGGACTGGAAGCAGGCCGAAGGCGCCGTGCATCTGGTGACGCCACCCGGCGGCCCGCGCCCCGCACGCGTCGAGGCGCTCGGCGATTTTCTCGCGGCGAAGCTGCCGGGTACGTGCACGCGGCGCGCAAAGAAGAGCGAGCGAACAGCGTAGGTGCGGTAGGGTGGGCAAAGCGAAGCGTGCCCACCAATTCATGCGAAGGATCGCAAGTGCCTCAGTATCGCCGAGCGCAAGGCAACATGTTCTTCTTCACCGTCGCGCTAGCCGATAGGTCAAGTACGCTACTCGTCGACCAAGTTGATCGCCTACGTCAGATTTACCGAACGGTCGTGCAACGCCGGCCGTTCGAGACCGTCGCAATCTGTATCTTGCCTGACCACCTCCATGCGATCTGGGCGTTGCGTGAGGATGACGCCGACTTTTCGTCGCGATGGAATCTGATCAAGGGCGGATTTTCGCGGCGGCGGGAGGCCGGCGAGCGTTCAATCAGTAAATTGATGAAGCGAGAGAAGGGCATCTGGCAGCGCCGCTTTTGGGAGCACGCAATTCGTGACGATGCCGACTTGGAGCGGCACGTTGACTACATCCACTTCAATCCGGTGAAGCATGGCCTCGTCACGCGTGTGCGCGATTGGCCTTTCAGCAGCTTCCACCGCCATGTTGATCAAGGCACCCTTCCCATGGACTGGGGAGGGGATGTGCGTGACATCGTGGGGCACTTCGGCGAATGATTGGTGGGCACGGCGCTTTGCGCCTTTGCCCACCCTACGGCATATCGCCCAGTAGTACGATTACGACACCTTCTCACCATTACGCACGACCAGGCGCAGGCTCGGCTTCAACGTCTCTTCCAGTTGCGATTTCAAATCATGAACACGCGGGTCGCTCGAGCGCTTCGCGCAGACCGCGTATTGATGCACGGATTGCGCCAAGGCGCGTCGCGCTTCCGGCGTTCGCGTCACGTCTGGCTTTGAAAGCCGCAAGACGATCGCGGCGAGATTCACCAGCATCTCGTCCAACGCCACGTCAATGGTCTGAAGTTTATTCATCGCTCCACTCCCTGGGAGGCAACGGTAGAGTCCTCGGGGCGTTCCTGACCGGGCGGAATATGGATAATGCTTCGTTAATCCCGCGCGCGCGGCTTGTTCTTGCGGACGGTCACGCTAGGCTGGCAGCGAAACAAGAAAACAGGGGGAATCTGCCATGGATCGACGCGATGTCCTGCGCGCCGCTGCCGCATTGCCGTTGTTGCCTGCGTTGTCGAGCGCGGCTTTCGCGCAAGCCTATCCCGCTCGCAACATCACCATGATCGTGCCGTTTCCGGCCGGCGGCCAGGCGGATCTTGCGGCCCGCCCCGTCGCACAGGCGCTGGAGCGAATCCTCGGCAAGGCGGTCATCGTCGACAACCGCGCCGGCGGTGGCGGTGGATCCGTCGGCAATGCCGCGGCGGCGCGCGCCGAGCCCGACGGCTACACGTTGCTGATGACGCTGTCCTCGCTCGCGGTGCTGCCCGAGGCCGACCGGCTGTTCGATCGTCCGGTCGCCTACGAGGTCTCGCAGTTCATGCCCATCGCACGGGTGCTGGCCGATCCCACGCTGCTCGCGGTGCCGGCCTCAGCGCCGTGGAAGACGGCGCAAGATTTCGTCGAGGACGCCAGGAAGCGGCCGGGCCAGATCACCTATGGTTCGTCGGGGCCTTACGGCACGCTGCATGTGGCGATGGAGATGTTTGCAAACAGCGCCGGCATCAAGCTGCTGCATGTGCCGTTTCGCGGCGCAGGTCCCGCACTGACCGCGCTGCTCGGCGGCACTGTGCAGGCGATTGCAGCAGCTCCCGGCACGCTGAAGCCGCAGGTTGACGACGGCAAGCTGCGGGTGCTCGGCAATAGCGGTGCGCGGCGCATCGCGAGCTTCCCCGATGTGCCGACGTTCCAGGAGCTCGGCTATAAGGACGTCGAGATGTACATCTGGGCCGGGCTCTTTGCACAGAATGCTCTTCCTGCGCCGATCGTGACTCGGCTGCGCGAGGCGATGGCGCAGGTGATGACGAGCCCGGACGTGCTCAAGGCCTTCGAAACGTCGGGCAGTCTCGTCGCCTATCAGGACGCACCGGCGTTCGCCGAGTTCGTGGCGGTCGACAGCGCGCGGCTGATTACGGCGGTGAAGAAGATCGGCAAGGTCGAATAGGTTCCTAGCTCGTTTTCACATTTTTTTGTTGGTCCAGAACCTCTCCGCGTCTCATTGATTGAACAGAATTCGAGAGACTCGTGAAGGAATCGGACATGCGAACAGAGCGGATTGCGCTGGGTGTGGCGCTTGCGATCGGCGGCATCGTCGCGCAGGGCGCTGCATCCGCTGAAGAGTATCGTGGAACTATGGAGCAGCAGATGGCCTGCACGCCGGATGTGTGGCGGCTGTGCAGCGACCAGATCCCTGATGTGAGCCGCATTACGGCCTGCTTGCGGCAGAACACGTCACAGCTCTCCAGCGGTTGTCGCGCCGTGTTCCAGTCCAACAACCAGATGCCGCCGCAGCAGCAGGTTCCGGGCAATCGCGCCGCGCCGGCGCCACGTTATAACAATGCGCCGCCGCCTCCGGCGACCCAGCCTCGGCCTTACGACGAGGATGATTAGCGCGCTTCGGACCTGACCTCGCAGACATCGACCCACTCCGCCCCGGTCAGCTCGGCCATCCGGGAGGGCGTGATGCGCACCGCGCTATGCGTCGAGCCGGCGGCCGGCACCACCACGTCGAACGCCTTCAGCGAGACGTCGCAATAGACCGGCAGCGGCGACTTCAGTCCGAACGGGCAGACGCCGCCGACCTCGTGGCCGGTGACCTCCGCGACCTCTTCAAGTCCCAGCATCTTCGGCTTGCCGCCAAACGCCGCCTTCACCTTCTTGTTGTCCATGCGCGAAGTGCCGGCTGCAACGATCAGGATCACGCGCTCGCCGATCCGCAACGACAGCGTCTTGGCGATCATCCCGGGCTCGACACCATAGGCTTCCGCGGCCAGCGGCACTGTCGCGGAGCTGATCTGGGATTCGATAACGGTGATGTCGGGGGCTTTTTCGGCGAAGAAATTGCGAACGGATTCCAGGCTCATTCCAGTCAGCTCATTCCAGACCTACGGGCGGGCGGCGATGCCTAAGCAATCCTTGGCAGCTCCGAGAGCGTCCGGACACGATGATCCGGCGCAAAGCCGAGCTCGTCCATCTGGGTGCGGATCGCCTTGAACATCGTCAGCGGTGCCACGAGTTCGTTCTCGACGCAAGCCAGCGCCATCGCTTCCGGCGTCACCCGTTCGATCCAGGCAACGTTCAGTCCGAACGCTTTCGCGCCCGCGACATCCCAGGGATTGGAGGAGACGAACAGCACCTCGTCCGGCGCGGTGCCGAGCACCTCGCCGATCAGCATGTAAGCTTCCGGGCTAGGCTTGAAGATCTTCTTCGCGTCGACGCTGATCGTGGCGTCGAGCAGGGCGTCGAGGCCGGAGTTGCGCACCAGCGCATTCAGCATGTCCGGACTGCCGTTCGAGAGGATGGCGAGTTTTCGCGGTTTCAGAGCCGTGAGCGCTGCCGTCGCATCCGGATAGAGATCGAGATGCAGATATTTCTCGATCACGCGCTCGAATGCCTCGTTCTCGTAAGCGAGCCCGAGCACGCGCAGCGTATAGGCAAGCGAGTCGCGCGTGATGGCTGCAAAGTCCTGGTAGCGTCGCATCAGCGAGCGCAACCAGGTGTATTCGAGCTGCTTGATCCGCCAGATCTGCGTGATGATCTCACCGTAGCCCGGAAACGCATCCTCGGTGGTCTCCGCGACCGACTGGATGTCGTAGAGCGTTCCGTAGGCATCGAAGACAACGGCTTTGAGGCTCAATTGACCTGTCCTCCGGGATCGTTGCGGTCCACGGACTATACAAGGCGCCGCGGTATCGATCCAAGACGGAAACGCGACTTGGACGCCTGGTTTCTAGAATCTGATCACGATCTTGCCGAAATGTGAGCCGGTCCGCAGGTGCGCATATGCTTCGGCGACCTCGTCGAAACCATAGATCCGATCGACAATCGGGTGGATAGCATGTTCGGTCAGGAAGCGATTCATCGCGGCAAAGTGTTCGAGCGATCCAACGGTGACGCCGATGATGTCGGCGTTCTCCCACTGAAGGCGCGCGAGGTCGGGCTTGGGGCCGAACCCTGTCAAAACTCCAATCTGAACGATCTTGCCACCCGAAGCGACCGATCGCAGCGATCGGTCATAGGTGCCGGGACCGCCGAGTTCGAGGATGTGACTGGCGCCGGCGCCATTCGTCGCCTTCATGAGGGCGACATCCCAGTCAGGCGTGTCGCGGTAGTTGATGAGGATCGAGCCGCCCAGCGCCTTGGCGCGGGCGAGTTTTTCGTTCGAGGAGGATATCACGATCGCACGCGCGCCCAGCGCCGCTGCGAATTGAAGGCCGAACAGCGCGACGCCACCCGTTCCCTGGACCAGCAACGTATCGCCTTTGCCCATCCCGCCGCGTGCGACGAGGCCATGAAAAGCCGTGACGCCAGCGCAGGGCAGGGTCGCAGCCTCCACCGCGGACAAATGCGCCGGCACTGAGACCAGCGCGGTCGCCGGCAGCACGACATATTCAGCCAGCATTCCGTCAAGGGCGTTGCTGCCGAGCGCTGAGGCAATGTAGCTCGCCTTGAACGGCCCCGAGATCCAATCGCGAAAGTACGATGCGGCGACACGATCGCCCACCTGCCATTGCACGACGTCGGAGCCGACGGCGTCAACGACGCCAGCGCCGTCGCAGAGCGGTACGCGGCCGTTGAGCTCGCCTTGGCCTGCACGGTCCAGGATCAGGAGGTCGCGGTAATTCAGGCTTACCGCTTCGACCCGAATGCGGACCTCGCCATTGGCGGGTTCGGGTTTGCTGACGTCGACCTGCACAAGTCGGCCGGCACCAGCATGGCCATTCAAATGGTAGGCTTTCATCGTTGCTCCCTTCACAAGTGGCATTCACTTGGACGAGCAAAGTCTGTAAGGTCTGACAGAACTGTCAGGGTCAAGAGGCTTCAGATGAGAATCGGCGAACTCTCCCGGCGGACGGGGGTCAGCGTCCGAATGCTGCGCTACTATGAAGGCGAAGGACTGCTTGCGCCGCTGCGGACCGATTCCGGTTACCGCGACTATGGCCTGGCCGAAGAGGAAACCGTTCGGCGGATCAAGATGCTCGGCGGCGCGGGAATGACGCTCGAAACCATCGAGCGGCTGCTCCCCTGCGTAAGGAACAACGATCCAACTTTCACGCCGTGCAACGAGCTACGAAAAATACTCACGCAGCAGGTCGGGCTGATCGATGAACGTATCGAGACGCTCAGCGAAAGCCGGAGAATTTTGGCGGGCTATCTGGCAAGCGTGAATTGATCGCACAACGTGGTCATCAGAATCACCGCCTCTTGGTATTCCAGGCGTCGCGCTCGGCGAAGACGCGGCTGACCTCGGCCATGTGCTCCGTGCCCCACGAGCACAGCGGCACGAGCGCCTGAGCCAGGCTGTGGCCCAAAGCGGTAAGGCTGTAGTCGACCCGCGGAGGCACTTCCTTGTAGTCGGTCCGCTTCACGAGACCATCGGCCTCCAGCTCCTTGAGTTGCTGGATCAGCATCTTGTCGCTGACGTCGCGCACGGCTCGCCGCAACTCGCCATAGCGGGTCGGCCCGCCCTGGGCGAGGAAGTACAGGATCAGCGGCTTCCACTTGCCGGCGACGACCCGCAGGGTCGCGTCGAGGCCACACGTGAAGCCGGGCAAGGTCGGGGTGCAATTCTGGGCGGGCGGTGAAGCCTGCGCCGGCGGAATCGGGGCCGAAAGATCTGACGACATTTTAGGGTACTTACCAAAAGGTACATACTTGCCGATAGGTGGGTACGCCGCCAGCTCAGTGCAACCCTAATGAAGGAGCACATCATGAGCAGACTACAAGGCAAGACGGCGGTGGTGACGGGCGGTGGAACCGGGATCGGGCTTGGCGCCGCCAAGCGATTCATCGACGAAGGTGCGTTCGTCTATCTCTTCGGGCGGCGGCAGGAGCCGCTCGACGCCGCCGTGGCGCAGCTGGGTTCCTCGGCGCGCGCCGTCAGGGGCTCGGTGACGGATATGTCCGACCTCGACAGGTTATACGCGGCGGTGAAGGCCGAACGCGGCGGGCTCGATATTCTGTTCGCCAATGCTGGGACCGGATTGTTTGCGCCGCTCGGCGAGATCACGCCCGAACATTACGATCAGATCTTCGACATCAACGTGAAAGGGTTGGTGTTCACGGTGCAGAAGGCCCTGCCGCTAATGAAGCAGGGATCATCGATCATCCTGACCGGTTCGAGCACGGGCGTGATGGGGACGCCGCAATTCAGCGTCTACAGCGCGACCAAAGCCGCGATCCGCAATCTGGCGCGCAGCTGGGCGCTGGACCTGCGCGGCACAGGCATTCGCGTCAATGTGCTGTCCCCGGGGCCGACCAAGACGGAGCTGGCGCTGGAGATCGTCGGCGAGGAAGCGTTCGACGCGCTTGGAAGCATGACGCCGCTCGGGCGTGTGGGCGACCCGAGCGAAACGGGGGCGGTGGCCGCGTTCCTGGCCTCCTCAGACAGCAGCTTCATGACCGGCGGCGAGGTCTTCGTGGATGGAGGCCTCGCACAAGTCTGAGAATTGAGCACCTAAGTGTGAGGGCTTCGGTCAATGGATCGAAGCCCTCGACGCGCTTTCTAGATCCCCAACAGCTTCCTTGCGTTGGCCTTCAACACCTTCGGCCGGATCTCGTCGCGAATCTCGATCTTGGCGAAGTCCGACAGCCAGCGGTCCGGCGTGATCACCGGCCAGTCCGAGCCGAACAGCATCTTGTCCTGCAGGATCGAGTTGATGTAGCGCACCAGGATCGGCGGGAAATATTTCGGCGACCAGCCCGAGAGGTCGATATAGACGTTCGGTTTGTGGGTCGCGACCGACAGTGCTTCTTCCTGCCAGGGAAAGGAGGGATGGGCGAGGATGATCTTGAGGTCGGGAAAATCAGCCGCGACGTCGTCCATGTACATCGGGTTGGAATATTTCAGCCGCATCCCCATGCCGCCGGGCATGCCGGAGCCAACCCCGGTCTGGCCGGTGTGGAATAGCGCGATCGCGCCGCCATTGTTGATCTCTTCATAGAGCGGATAGGCCATGCGGTCGTTGGCGTAGAAGCCCTGCATGGTCGGGTGGAATTTGAAGCCGCGCACCCCGTATTCCTCGATCAGCTTGCGCGCCTCGCGCACCCCGAGCTTGCCCTTGTGCGGGTCGATCGAGACGAAGGGGATGAGAACGTCGAGATGGTCGGAGGCGATCTCCAGCATCTCCTCATTCTTGTAGCGGCGGAAGCCGGTCTCGCGCTCGGCGTCGACCGGGAAGATCACCGCGGCGATGTTCTTGGATCGATAGTAGGCGGCGGTCTCCGGCACGGTCGGCGGATGCTTGTGCGGCGACTTGAAATAGTCCGCCATCTGCGCCTGAAAATCGTCATAGCCGTCGTCGGGATGGGTGCCGCAGGGCTCTTCGGCATGGGTATGGATGTCGATGGCGACGACGTCGTCGATGTTCGGCAGCTTCAGCTTTGGCATGGGTTTCCTCCCGACGGGTTGCCGAATTGATTATATGATATAACGAACTTGGCAAGGCGTTGTGGGATAAGGCGTTGTAGGACAGGCGTCGTCCGAGCCAGATTGGGCCGATCCGGCCGCTTCTACTTTGCATGGGGTTGTTTTTAAGAATTTGCTGGGTGGGATTGGGGCAGTTAACATTGACATCCGGTCCTCCCATGCCTTAAGAACCGCCCCGTCCCGGGCGGTCGGTCCGCCAGCGGGAAAATCTCATTTTGCCTCATTCGCGCGTGCCGAAACGGTAGTGCCGAACACGGCCTTTCGAACGTTCAGGATTCTGCCATGAAGGTCCGTAACTCGCTGAAATCGCTGCGCGGTCGCCATCGCGCCAACCGCCTGGTCCGCCGCAAGGGCCGGGTCTATGTGATCAACAAGGTGCAGCGCCGCTTCAAGGCGCGTCAGGGCTGATATTGCCCTGCCGGACGCCAGCGCGCGCCCCGCAAGACCACGGTCTCACACGAGTTTGACGCCGCCCTGCTTTGCAAGGGCGGCTTTGCGCGTTTAGACTTCGACCATGGCAGTGAGATTCTTCGTCGCGCGCACCCTTTGTCTGGCTCTCGTACTGGGAGCCGCCGGCCTCGCTCCTGCGCTGGCACAGCAGATTAATCCGCCGGCCCCGCCCGGCAAGCAGAAGAAACTTCCGGAAGCGCCGGCCAAGCTGCCCAAGGTCGATCGCACCAAGAATCTCGATTTCCTGTTCGGCGCACTGAAAGCTGCGCCCGACGAAGCCAGCGCCAAGCACGTCGAGGCGCGGATCTGGGCGATCTGGATCCAGACCCCGAGCGACACCGCGGCGCTTTTGATGGCGCGGGCCAAGACCGCGGTCGACGCAAAGAAGATCGAGGTTGCTATCAAGCTGCTGGATTCGGTCGTCAAGCTGAGGCCCGACTATATCGAGGCCTGGAATCGTCGCGCGACGCTCTACTACATGCAGAACGATTATGGCCGCTCGCTTGCCGACATTCGCGAGGTGCTGATCCGCGAGCCCCGCCATTTCGGCGCGCTCGCAGGCCTCGGCATGATCATGCAGGAGGTCGGCGACGAAAAGCGCGCGCTCGAGGCCTACCGCAAGGCGCTCGCCGTCAATCCGCACCTCGAGAAGATCCCCGACCAGGTCAAGTCGCTGACCGAGAAGGTCGAAGGCCGCGATATTTAGCGGACAAGTCGATCATTGCTCGAGCGAATGCGGCGCAGGCGGATTAACCACGATGACACGCGCCGCCTTACGAGGGGTATGGGTGGCCCCGCCGCAGGCCTACCTTCATGGCGGGAGCACAGCCATGAAGCGTTTGATCTTTGCAGGTATATTGCTGCTGGCGTCGGGCACGGCGAGCCTTGCCGACGGACTGTTCTGGGTGGTCGGCAACCGCGCCACCGGAAAATGCAACATCGTGACCAGCAATCCCGTGATCATCGGCGACGTCTGGTTCGGTGACGGTCCCTACAAATCGAAGGCCGACGCCAAGCTTGCCCGTTCGACCATCCGCGCCTGTCCCCCACCCACGCCTGACGAGGAAAAGGACGAGGACAGCACCAATTAGGTCGACAGCGACCTAGTGCAAGACGTTGCCGCTGCGCTCGGCGAGGCCGCGATCGACCGCTGCGGCGTAGGCCTTCGCCAGCTCCGTCTCGAGGTGCTCGTTGATCAGCAGCAGCGCGCGCACGGCACCGCGAAGGTCGCCGTTGCAGCTTGCCACGATCTCGTCGATCGCAGTGTCTTTGGATCTCAGGCTCATCGAAATTCTCCGGTTCAAATCAGGATAAATCCTGCCGGTCTTTCCCGCATCCCAGAGGGTTGCGAGCACGATCGGCGCCCACCCGCGTCTAAATGGCGGAACCGACCGTGGCGATTATAAGGAAGCCGCGATGACGACTGCATGAAGCCGTTCGGGGCTGACTTACCGCGAGAAGTGCCATTGATTTCGTTGCATTTTTTCCTGCTTGAATTATGCACATATCCACAGCCCCGGCCTTTCCAGTGGAGCGCGGAGGCTCCCCGGGCGAAACTGCCGCCTGCAAGCCACGTAACTGCCCTGTGCCCTGGATCGCCCGGATTCCATCCATGATCGTGATGTCAGTCGTGACCGCGCTGGTTGTGCTGGCGCTGGTCACGCAGGCCGGCGTCCTCGCCGTGCAACGCGCCTTTCCACCGCAGGGCCGGATGATCGAGGTCGAGGGTGCGGTGCTTCACCTCGTCGATATCGGCCCGCGCGATTCCGACCTGCCGGTCGTGATGCTGCACGGCGCGAGCTCCAACCTCGAAGCGATGCGGCGGCCGCTCGGCGATCTCCTTGCCAGAGATCATCGCGTCATACTGATCGATCGTCCCGGCCATGGCTGGAGCACGCGGGCGCGGCGGCAGGATTCGACGCCGGAGGTGCAGGCGCGGATGATCGATGAGGCGCTCGGCAAGCTTGGGATCGATCGCGCGGTCTTCGTGGTGCATTCCTGGAGCGGTGCGCTCGGCGCGCGGCTGGCGCTCGATCATCGCGGCCGCGTCGCGGGCCTTGTCATGCTCGCGCCCGTCACCCATCCCTGGCGCGGCGGCGTCGGCCGCTACAACGAGATCATCGCAACGCCGGTGATCGGCCCGCTGCTCGCCTACACCATAACCCTGCCGCTGGGCTATTTCCTGAGCGAGCCCGGCGCGCGCAACGTCTTCCTGCCGCAAATGATGCCGGATGGCTTCGTGCAGGACTCCGCGACGCCGCTGCTGCTGCGCCCGCGCGAGTTCATCGCCAATGCCTATGATCTGGTGACCCTGAAGGAAGCGGTCGCCGCGCAGGTCGCGCGCTACGGCGAGATATCGGCGCCGGTCACGATCATCGCCGGCGAACCCGACAAGACGGTGAAGACCGACATTCACGCGCGCCCGTTCGCCGCCACCGTGCAGAATGCGAAGCTGATCGTGCTGCCGGATCTCGGCCACATGGTGCAGAACGCGGTGCCCGATCTCGTGAAGACCGAGATCGAGACGATGATCGGAAACATCGTTCCGGCGCAGGCGGCCGCCGATTAGCGGCCGCCGTTCAGCCGCTTACTGCTTGATCTTCCCGTCCTTGTCGAACTGCGACACATAGGCCCAGAGATTGTTGATCTCGGTCTCGTTCTTGATGCCGGCGAACGCCATCTTGGTGCCGGGGATCTTGGCCTTGGGGTCCTTGATGTATTCCTTGAACACGGCCTCGTTCCAGGTGATGCCGGAATTCTTGTTGGCGTCGGAATAATTGTAGTCCGGCGCGGTGCCGGACTTGCGGCCGTCGAGGCCATTGAGCTCGGGGCCGACCTTGTTCTTGGCGCCTTCGCCGATCGCGTGACAGGCCAGGCATTTGTTGAACGACGACTTGCCGGCCGCGACGTCCTGCGCCATCGCGCTGGGTGCGGTGGCAATCGCGGTGAGGATGGTCAATGCGCCAAAAATCAGTTTTGTCATCGGGTGCTCTTCGTCTCTTCCCTGGGGGCTGGTCTGTTGCTTGCCTGATCGGCAATGGTCGGACCTGCCGGTTTTGGCAGGCCTGCCCGGATTGGACAAGCCGCCAAGCTATGACAGGTTTCACGATTTCCTACTTGTCCCAGAGCGAACTCGCGCAGGATCGTCGATCCGACTTTCGGATGGCCTACCCAAACCACCGCGGACGTGGTTGATTTACCGCGACAAATCGATCGTGCGGCCTCGGCCGGAAGGAAATGCCATGAAGGAAATGTTATGGCCATCATGATGCCGGCGAGCGACCAGGCCGTGCTCGCGCGCCGCGCCGAGATCGTGGCTGCATTGCGCGCAATCGTGCCGGGCGAAGGCGTGATCGACAGCACCGCCGAGATGCGGGCCTATGAATCCGACGGATTGACGGCCTATCGGCAGCCGCCGATGGTCGTGGTGTTGCCCGACACGACCGAGCAGGTTTCGCTCGTCCTGAAATATTGTGCAGGGCAGGGCATCAAAGTGGTGCCGCGCGGCTCCGGCACCTCGCTGTCCGGCGGCGCGCTGCCGCTGGAAGACGGCGTGCTCCTGGGCCTCGGCAAGTTCAAGCGCATCCGCGAGATCGACTTCGACAACCGCGCCGTCGTCACCGAGCCCGGCGTCACCAACCTCGCGATCAGTCAGGCCGTCGCCCATGCCGGATTCTACTACGCGCCGGATCCGTCCTCGCAGATCGCCTGTTCGATCGGCGGTAATGTCGCGGAGAATTCCGGCGGCGTGCACTGCCTGAAATACGGCATGACCACCAACAACGTGCTCGGCTGCGAGATCGTGCTGATGAGCGGCGAGATCCTGCGCATCGGCGGCAAGTCGGCGGAGAACTCTGGCTACGACCTGATGGGCGTCATCACCGGCTCCGAAGGCCTGCTCGGCGTCATCACCGAGATCACGGTGCGTATCCTGCAAAAGCCGGAGACGGCGCGCGCGCTGATGGTCGGCTTCGCGCAAGTCGAGGCGGCCGGCGAATGCGTGGCGCGCATCATCGGCGCCGGCATCATTCCCGGTGGCATGGAGATGATGGACAAGCCTGCGATCCACGCCGCGGAAGCCTTCGTCCATGCCGGCTATCCGCTCGACGTCGAGGCGCTCCTCATCATCGAGCTCGACGGTCCCAAGATCGAGGTCGACGAGCTGATCACGCGGGTCGAGACGATTGCGAACGCTTGCGGCTCGACCACCTGCCAGATCTCGACCTCGGAGGCCGAGCGCAATCTGTTCTGGGCCGGCCGGAAAGCTGCGTTCCCCGCCGTGGGCCGCATCTCCCCGGACTATCTCTGCATGGATGGCACCATCCCACGCGGTGCGCTGCCGAAGGCGCTGGCGCGCATCCGCGAGCTATCGGAGAAATACCAGCTCGGTTGCGCCAACGTGTTCCATGCCGGCGACGGCAATCTGCATCCGCTGATCCTCTATGATGCCAACAAGCCCGGCGAGATCGAGCGCGCCGAGGCCTTCGGCGCCGACATCCTGCGCGCCTGCGTCGAGTTCGGCGGCGTGCTCACCGGCGAGCACGGCGTCGGCATCGAGAAGCGCGATCTGATGCCGGAGATGTTCAGCGAGATCGACCTCAACCAGCAGCAGCGCCTGAAATGCGCCTTCGACGCGCAGGGCCTGCTCAATCCCGGAAAGGTGTTTCCGACCCTGCACCGTTGCGCCGAGCTCGGCCGCATGCACGTCCACGCCGGCAAGCTGGCGTTTCCTGACATCCCGCGATTCTAGCGTCGCCTCGCTGCAACGCGCCAAATTTGATTTTCGCTGCAAACTTCGTTACCCGCTACAGGCGTGGATACGCTCAAGGTACGAGACGCCAAAGACGTCGAAGAGGTGGTGCGCGCGGCGATTGCCAATGAGCAGCCGCTCGAGATCATCGGTCATGGCTCCAAGCGTAGCATCGGCCATGCGATGGCGACCAACGCCGTGCTCGACGTCTCCGCGCTGAATGCCATCACCGCCTACGAGCCCAACGAACTCATTGTCACGCTCCAGGCCGGGGCGCCGCTGGCCGACGTGCTGTCGCTGATCGATGCCAAGAACCAGCAATTCGCCTTCGAGCCGATGAACACGGCGTCACTGCTCGGCACGCCCGCGCTCGGCACCATCGGCGGCATGATCGCGGCTGGCCTGGCCGGTCCGCGCCGGATCAAGGCCGGCGGGGCGCGCGACCATCTGCTCGGGGCGCATGCCGTCTCCGGTTTCGGCGACAGCTTCAAGACCGGCGGCAAGGTGGTGAAGAACGTCACCGGCTACGACCTCTGCAAGCTTCTCGCCGGTTCCTGGGGCACGCTGTCGGTCATGACCGAGGTCACCCTGAAGGTGATGCCGAAGCCGGAGGCCGAGCGGACGCTGTTGCTGCGCGGGCTCGACGATGCCGCCGCGAACAAGGCAATGACGGCGGCGCTTGGCTCGCCCTTCGACGTTTCCGGGGCCGCGCACCTGCCGAAATCGGCGTTCCGGACCAGGATCGAAGGTCTCGGCGATATCGCAGACCAAGGCGAGGCGCTGACCGTGCTGCGGCTCGAAGGCATTACCGCCTCGGCCGCCCACCGTGCCGGCTCGCTGCGCGAATTGCTGGCGCCGTTCGGAACCGCGACTCTCGTCGAGGACACGGCGTCAGCGGCGCTGTGGACCACGATCCGCGATGTCCTGCCGTTCGCGGCTGGCGGCGCGCTGGGGGCCTGGCCGGTCTGGCGGATCGTCTGTCCGCCGGCGTCGGGCGCGGCGCTCGGGACGCTGCTGGCGCGCGAGACCGGTGGCGAATTGATCTACGATTGGGGCGGTGGACTGATCTGGGCGGCGTTGCCACCGAAGCCGGACGCGCATGGCCCGGCCGTGCGCGAACGTGCGAATGCAGCCGGCGGGCACGCCACGCTGATCCGGGCGGCCGAGGACATTAGGCGCGCGATCGATGTATTCCACCCGCAAGCCCCTGGCCTTGCCGCGCTGAGCGAGCGGGTCCGCGCCAGTTTCGATCCGAAGACCATCCTCAACCGGGGCCGGCTGACGCGGGGCGCTGCCGCATGAAGACCGAATTTTCACTCGCGCAGCTCGCCGATCCCGACATCGCGGAAGCGGACAAGATCCTGCGCGCCTGCGTCCATTGCGGCTTCTGCACCGCAACCTGTCCGACCTATGTGCTGCTTGGCGACGAACTCGATAGCCCGCGCGGCCGCATCTATCTGATCAAGGAGATGCTGGAGAAGGACCAGACGCCGACGGCCGAAGTGGTCAAACACGTCGACCGCTGCCTGTCGTGCCTGGCCTGCATGACGACCTGCCCCTCGGGGGTGAATTACATGCATCTGGTCGATCAGGCCCGGGTCAGGATCGAGCAGCGTTACGAGCGGCCGCTGGCCGAGCGGCTGCTGCGCCGGGTGTTGGCCTTCGTCTTGCCGGACCCGCAGCGTTTCCGCGCCAGCATGGTGCTGGCACGGCTGGCCCGCCCGCTGGCCGCATTCCTGCCGACGCCCCGGCCATCGGCGACGCCCGGCATGATCCTGCGCCTCAAGGCGATGCTGGCGCTGGCGCCGAGCCGGCTGCCGCCGCGGGGGCCCGCCGCTGGAAGTGTGTTCGCGGCTCTCGGCAAGAAGCGCGGCCGGGTCGCGCTGCTCCAGGGCTGCGCCCAGCAGGTGCTGGCGCCGCGCATCAACCAGGCCGCCATCAGTCTCCTCACGCGCCACGGCATCGAGGTCGTCCTCGTCAGGGACGAGCAGTGTTGCGGCGCGCTGACCCATCACCTCGGCAACGACCAGGACGCATTGGCGCGGGCTCGCGCCAATGTCGCGGCGTGGCGCGCGGAAGCGGCCGGCGAGGGGCTCGACGCCATCCTGGTGACCGCGTCCGGCTGCGGCACCGTGATCAAGGACTACGGCTATCTTCTGCGAGAGGATGCTGCGTTTGCCGCCGATGCGGCGAAGGTCTCCGCGCTCGCCAAGGACATCACTGAATACGTCGCCGGCCTTGGACTCGCGGCCACAGCGCGAAAGGACAACATCGTCGTCGCCTATCACTCTGCGTGTTCGTTGCAGCACGGGCAGAAAATCACGGGCCTTCCGAAAGAATTGCTTTCCAATAATGGATTCGTGGTGAAAGATGTGCCGGAGAGCCATTTGTGTTGCGGTTCGGCGGGCACCTACAACATTCTCCAGCCCGAGCTTGCGGGCCGGTTGCGCGATCGCAAGGTCGCCAACATCGCGAGCGTCAACCCGGACATGATTGCCGCAGGCAATATCGGCTGCATGGTGCAGATTGCCAGTGGCACGTCAGTTCCGGTCGTACACACGATTGAGCTTCTCGATTGGGCTACGGGCGGGTCGCGGCCGGCATTGAACGCGCAAGACTGAGCTTTCGAAGGCCGAGCTTTCGAAGGCCGAGCTTTCGAAGGCCGAGCTTTCGAAGGCTGAGCTTTCGTCCGGAGGTGACGGCTGAAGACGCCCGATCGACCATTGTTCGGCGGCAACAGGAGGACCACGATGGCGAAAGCGAAGAAGAAGAAAAGCAAGAAGGCCAAAAAGGCCAAGAAGGCAGTAGCGGCGAAGAAGACCTCAAAGAAGGCAGCCAAAAAATCCGCGAAGAAGTCTGCCAAGAAGGCCACAAAGAAATCTGCGAAGGCCGCGCCAAAGAAGGCCGCCAGGAAGTCGGCCAAGAAGGCCGCTAAGCAGGCTGCCCCTAAGAAGGCCGCCAAGAAGGCTGCGAAGAAAGCGGCGCCGAAGAAGGCGAAGGCAGCTCCCGCGCCGAAGCCGTCAACACCGGCAGCTCCGGCTCCCGAGCCCGCCGCCGAGACAAGCTGGGCGATGCCTTCGTCTTCTGCGGACACGACGCCGGCCGAAGGACAAGGTTAGGCCCAAGGTTAGGCAAAGCGCTGGATCCAATCCGACGACCATGATCGACAACAGGAAGGCCGCAGCGATGCTGCGGCCTTTTTGCATCGGCGCGACGGCGCGCGCGGGATGGTCTTGTCCGGAAGCAGCCTGATTCGTGGCGCGGGCAGCACGGTACCGCGGGGCCCGTACTAACCCGGGCCCCCCAGTGCACTTTGGCATGCAAATAATGTGATCAAGAAGACACACAGGCTGACAACCTTCCGTAGAATCGTCAGAACGCCCAAAAAGTCGGCAGATGCCCGTGTTTTTTGCTTCACGGTTTACGTCACTCCATCCAAATTGCCGCAGTTACGAAATTTTCAATCAGGTCGAGCGTTCCGGGGGCTTCCGGGATCGGCTGGGGTCTTAGAACTGGTGATGGGGATCGAAATGAAAAAAGTGGCTTTGTTGGCAACGGCGCTGGCAATGGTGACGGGCTCGGCTTTCGCGGCAGACATGCGAGTGAAGGCGCTGAAGGCCCCGCCGGTCGTCGCGTTTGACCCCTGGGATATCGCCTTCGGCGGCGCCATCATGAGCGACTACATCTTCCGCGGCGTCACGCAGTCGAACCACAAGCCGTCGGTCGCGGCCTATTTCGAGCCGCGCTACAACGTCAACAAGGACCTCCAGCTCTACGTCGGCGTGTCCGCGGAGAGCATCTCCTTCGCCAATCGCGCCGCTGCTGAAGTCGATATCTACGGCGGTATCCGCCCGACCTTCGGCGCCTTCGCCTTCGACATCGGTGTCTGGGGCTACCTGTATCCGGGCGGCAGCTGCGCCGACAACGTGCTCACCGGCGGCATTCCCGGCGGCAACGTCTGCGGCGTCAGCACGACCACGATCTTCCTCGCCGACGGCAACGTCATGAAGAAGGACGTCAGCTTCGTCGAAGTCTACGGCAAGGTGAACTACACCATCAACGACAGCTTCACGGTCGGCGCGACCGAGTACTACTCGCCGAACTTCCTGAACTCGGGTGCCTGGGGCAACTACGCTTCGTTGACCGCCAAGTACACGGCGCCCAGCACGGCCTTCGGTCCCTCCGGCATGGGCATGTACGTGTCGGGTGAGTTCGGCCGGCAGTGGTTCGGTACTTCGGACGCCTTCTACGGCACCGGCGTGGGCACCGTTTTCGCCAACGGTATCCCGTACAAGGACTACAACACCTGGAACATCGGCATCGGCTTCACCTACAAGGTGTTCACGCTGGACCTGCGTTACTCCGACACCGACCTGAACAAGGGTGATTGCAACGCCTTCACCAGCGCCTTCAACGCCACCGGTACCGCCAACGTCACCGCGATCAATCCGGGCGGCGCTGGCTCCAACTGGTGCGGCGCGGCCGGCATTGCCAAGCTGTCGTTCGACCTGACGGCGATGAGCAACCTGAAGTAAGCTTCTTCCCGAAGCGACTTTATGAAGGGCGGCAGGGCAAACCTGCCGCCCTTTTGCTTTGGGACTTTGGGGCGCCGGGCCGGGGCCCTGCATGGTTCGAGACGCCCGCCTCCGGCGGGCTCCTCACCATGAGGGGTCAAAGATTTCACCGCGAGGACAGACCTCATCCTGAGGGCCCGCCAAAGGCGGGCGTCTCGAAGGAGGGCCGCAACGAAGGGCCATAATAGCCTCAGGGCTCGGTCGAGCCGTCTCAGCGTGCCGCGCTGGGCTCCTTCTCGACCGGCACACCACCGTCACCGAGGACGTGGATCGCGCCGTGCTTCACCATCGTCACCTTGCGGGTATGGAAGGCTTCCAGCGTCGAGCGGTGGCCGATGGAGACGAGGGTGGCCTGCGGCAGCTTCTCCGCCAGCAGCCGGTACAGGCGGGCCTCGGACGGTTCGTCCAGCGAGGCCGTGGCCTCATCCAGGAACAGGTAGTCCGGGGCGTGCAGCAGCGCGCGGGCGAGCCCGAGGCGCTGCTGCTCGCCCAGCGACAGCATCCGGTTCCAATGACCGTCCTCCTCGAGCCGTTCGGCGAGGTCGGGCAGCCCCACGGCGATCAGCGCGTCCCTGACACGGGAGGTTTCGAATGCGCCCGGCGCGGCCGGATAAACCACCGCGTCGCGCAGCACACCGACCGGGAAATAGGGACGCTGGGGCAGCATCATCAGCTTCGCCTTTTCCGGGACGAAGATGCTGCCGGTGCCGAACGGCCAGATGCCGGCGATGGCCCGGAATAGCGTCGACTTGCCGGAGCCCGACGGTCCGGTCACCAGCACGCGCTCCGGCGTCTGGACGGAGAAGGCGTCGGCGGCGACCAGCGGCGTGCCGCTCGGCAGGTTCACGCAGAGCTGTTCGAGGGCGATATTGCGATTGCCGCCGGCGACCTTGAGGGCAATCGCAGGCTCGTGCGGCGGCAAATTCGCGGCCGCATCGACCGACATCTCGAAGCCGTCGAGGCGCGCGACGATCGAGCGCCATTCCGCCAGCGACCGGTACGCCGTGACGAAGAAGGACAGTGCGCCTTGTACGCTCGAGAAGGCGGAGGCGGTCTGCATCATGTCGCCAAGCTGGATCTTCTTGGCGAAGAAGGCCGGCGCCACCAGCACGTAGGGAAAGATCACGGCGGCCTGCTGATAGCTCGCGGTGAACGCGGTGAGGCGCTTGGTGCGGCTCATGATGGCGTACCAATTACCAATCACGAAGCCGAAGCGCTCCAGCAGCCGGCCGCGCTCGGCGCCTTCGCCCTTGAGTAGCGCGATCTGCTCGGAATTCTCGCGAACGCGGACGAGGTTGAAGCGGAAGTCGGCCTCGAAGCGCTGCTGCTCGAAATTGAGATTGACCAGCGGAGCGCCGATCCAGTGCGTCAACGCAGTGCCGAAGATCGCGTAGACCAGCGCGCCCCAGCACAGATAGCCGGGGATCATGAGATCGGCGCCGAACAGGTGCAACGGCGCAGCGTTGGAAAGCCCCCAGAGGATGATCACGAACGAGAACAGCGTCACGATCGACGAGAGCAGGCCGAGCCCGATAGTCAGGGTCTGCTCGACGAAGTTCTTGACGTCCTCGGTGATGCGCTGGTCCGGGTTGTCGGCCGCATCGCCCTTGAGCTGCATGCGGTAGTGGGTGGCGCCTTGCAGCCATTCGCCCAGATAGTGCCGGGTCAGCCATTGCCGCCAGCGGATCTGGAGCCACTGATTCAGGTACAGCTTGTAGACCGCCAGCGCGATGAAGGCGGAGGCGAGGCCAATGAAGATCCAGATCTCCCTGACGAAACTATCCCAGTCACTTGCCTGCAGTGAGCTGTAGAACCGGTTCTGCCATTGATTGACCAGGACGTCGATCGCGACCAGCGCCAGCTCCATCGCGATGACAGCGGCCAGCAGACCGCGGCCGGCCCATTTGTCCTCCGACCGGAAATATGGGGCGGCGATTCGCCAGACGATCGCGAGCGTGGCGCTGATGTTCTTCACAGAGCTGAGTCTCCTGAGGGGATGTGCACAACTGCCAGGGGCCAAAGACTTGGGACGACGGCGGAAATCGGCGCGCTTAGACTAAAGTCGCAAGGCCTGCAATTTGCGTTGGCTTGTCGCAGCTTGCAACCCTAGCATGGGCTCAACGGCGCGGGGCGGGGGCCTTCGGGATTTCGCGAGCTTGTGAGCGGACGGGAACCGCTGCATTCGCGAGGAATTCGCGTCTGGCTCGGGGGTTATCGCTTCAACGCCAAGCAGGATCGGCTGTCCACGCGGGCCGCCTGCAGCACACATGCGTGGGGGAGGAAGACCATGTGGAATCAAGTTTATGACCCGTTGCACAGCCCCGTGCTGTCGACGATCGCGGCGGCAGTCCCTGTCGTCACATTGCTGGTCCTGATCGCGAGCGGCCGCGTCCAGGCTCATATCGCGGCGGTCATCGCCGTGATCGTGGCCAATTTGATCACGATCTTCGTCTTCACCATGCCCGCGAACATGTCGATCCGCGCCTCGGTGCTGGGCATCGTCACCGGGTTCTTCCCGATCGGCTGGATCGTTCTCAACGTCATCTTCCTCTACCAAGTGACGGTGAGCACCGGACGCTTCGAATTGCTCAAGCGCGCGGTCGGCGGCGTCACCGAGGACCGGCGGCTGCAATTGCTGCTGATAGCATTCTCGTTCGGCGCCTTCTTCGAAGGTGCCTCGGGCTTCGGCACGCCGGTCGCGATCACGGGCGCCGTCCTGATCGGCCTCGGCTTCTCGCCGCTTGCAGCAAGCGGCCTGTCGCTGATCGCCAACACCGCGCCGGTCGCCTATGGGGCGCTGGGCACGCCGATCCAGGGCCTTGCCTCGGTCACCGGGCTTGATCCCTACATCCTCGGCGCGATGGTCGGCCGGCAATTGCCGTTCTTCTCGCTGATCGTGCCGTTCTGGGTGGTGTGGGCGTTCGCGGGCTGGAAGGGCATGAAGGATGTCTGGCCGGCGATCCTGGTCACCGGCGTGTCATTCGCGGTCCCGCAATTCGTGATCTCGAACTTCATCAATCCCTGGATCGTCGACATCGGCGCATCGCTGATCTCGATGGGCGCGCTGATCCTGTTCCTGAAGGTCTGGCAGCCGAGGCAGCTCTGGCTGTCCCCTGCGCTGCGCGGCCGCGATGAATCGGCCGCCACCATGGCCGCCGCAAAACCGATGGACAAGACGCCGCTGACGCAGAGCGAGCTGTTCAGCGCGCTGCTGCCGTGGATCATCGTCTGTATCGTGATGCTGATCTGGGGCAATGGTGGATTCAAGACTTGGGCGAACTCGATCTTTACCTGGAACTACCCCGTTCCCGAGCTGCATCAGATGATCAACAAGATGCCGCCGGTCGCGCCGGGGCCGACGAAAGAGAGCGCGGTGTTCGGCTTCACCTATCTCTCGTTCACCGGCACGGGCATGCTGATTGCGGCGATCATCTCAGGCTTCCTGATGGGCGTCGGTCCTGGCCGGCTCTTGACGGAATACGGGCGCACCATCCGGCTTTGCGCGATCTCGCTGATCACGATCTCGGCGATGCTTGCGATCGGCACGCTAACGCGGCTCTCCGGCGTGGACGCGACGCTCGGCCTCGCCTTTGCTGCAACAGGCGTGCTCTATCCCTTCTTCGGCACACTGCTCGGCTGGTTGGGCGTGGCGCTAACGGGATCGGATACCGCTTCCAACGTTCTGTTCGGAAATCTTCAGAAGATCACCTCCGAGCAGCTTGGTCTGTCGCCGATCCTGATGGCTGCGGCGAACTCGTCCGGCGGCGTGATGGGCAAGATGATCGACGCCCAGTCGATCGTGGTCGCGTCCACCGCGACGAATTGGTACGGGCACGAAGGCACGATCCTGCGCTTCGTGTTCTGGCACTCGATCGTGCTGGCCTCGTTGGTCGGCGTGTTCGTGACGTTGCAGGCCTATGTCTGGCCGTTCACGGCGATGGTGCTGAAGTAGCAGGCCACGCCCCGCTTCAACCCAAATCCCCGCGAGGTTGGTCCTCGCGGGGATTTTCGCGTGGCGCACGGGCGAACCTTCTCAACGGCGCCGCTGTCTTATAGAAGGTGCCGCAAATCAAGTCGGTCGAGAGGTCTCATGGTTTCGTTCAGGCAGACGGTGTGTGCGGCGGTTGCAATGCTCGCGATGTCCACGCTTGCGCGTGCGGAGGACGGTTTTCCGTTCGGCACCGAGATGACGCTGGAGGCGCTGCCGCAGCCGGGCTCGAAGCGGATTCCGAACATCGAGATCGGCGACAATGGCGAGGTCGTGCTGGAGCTCTGGTGCAAGGGCGGCAAGGGCCAATTCTCGGTTGCCGGCAACACCGTGATCTTCGTCCCCGGCCAGATCCAGGACCGCTCCTGCCCGCCGGCGCGAGCGCAGGCCGACGACGATCTCGTTGCGGCCCTCGGCAGCGTCGAGACCTGGAAGCGCCAGGGCGACGTGCTCACGCTCGTCGGCCCCAAGCCGCTGCGCTTCCGCGTCAACGGCAATTAGCCACCGCTGTCATTCCCCGCGACCCGGCTACGCCAAGGCTTCGCCGGGGTTGAGGTCCAGGGGCGCCGAAGCTTTAGCGTAGGCGGCAAGCGGGGAATCCAGTACGCCGCAGCTTCTCGATGCATCAAAATCGTCTCGGAGTACTGGGTCGCCCGGTCAAGCGGGGCGACGACCGAGAGTTGATGTGCGGGTTACGTCACTTCCACACCGACTTGTCGGCGTCCCAGCGCTGGCCTTTCAGTTCCTTGGCGAGCGCCTCGACCGAACCGTTGTCATCGGGCTGATCGCCTTCCTCGTCGGCGGTCGCTTCGTCCGAGAGATTGAGCTTGGCGCCGCTGCTCTCGTCAGTGGTCGTGGTCGCGGGACTCCCGACCCAGAGCATGAGCTTGTCGGTCGTGCCGGGCTTGTCGGGCGAGACGAGACCCGCAACCTCGATCGTGTCGGTGAGCTCGAGCGCGGGAAAATCCAGGTTCGGCCGCTTGAACACCAGCTTGAGCTTGCCGGTCGCCGGGTTGAAGCTCTGCGAGACCGGCTTTGCCGCGAGCGTCCTGCTCAGCACGCCAGCCACCGCGGCCGCGAGCTTGTCGCGGTTGATCTTGTCGCCGTCGCGCCAGTCGGCGGCGGGAATGCGGATGGTGCGGTCCATCTCGATCATGCCCGCGGTCCAGCCCGCGGCAGTGACACCGGGCATCGCCTTGAATTTTGCCAGCAGCGTGCCGGCGCGCTCCGGATCGACCGACATGTTGATGGTCTGCTCGCCCGCGCGCAGCGCGTCGCAGCCGACGGTGAGGCTCGCCAGCGTCACCTCGACGTCCTGGCCCTTCAGGCTCTTCAGGAACTCGGTCGCGGCATCCACCTTGACCTTGACCGCGATCGCTTCCGGTGAGACGTCGGTGAAATCCTTCGGCTGCGGCGTGATGCCGTCGTCGGAGGTCTGGTTGTCGAGGAATTCCTTCTCGCTGAGATCGGAATTGTCGGGCGAGGTGACCTCGGTGACGGCCTGGCCAATGCTGATCTGGCCGCGGAATTCGAACGTGTCTCCGGCCTGTTTGCGCAGCAGCTTGACGGTGACCGGCGCCTTCGCGCCGAGGCTCTGAGTCGTACCCGTCAGGTTCTGGCCCGCGACCTGGAGATTGACGATGAAGCGGTCCTTGCGGTCGGAATTCTTCGCGACGGGATAACAGACGTCGAGCACGGCCGCGGTGACGGTCTTGCCCTGGCGTGTCTCCTTCAGGATCACGTCGGCATTGCCGTCCATCAGCCCGTCGATCGAGGTGAAATAGCGCGTCTCGGCGCCGCCCGACGCCGTGGCCTTGGGCGCCAGCTTCATCTGGGCCGATGCGACCTCAGGCGAAACTGCAAGCAGAGCCGCCAGAACGGCCGTGGAGCAAAACAGAAGCGGGCGCATCGACGAAATCCCCGGGGCAATGGGGCATGATCCGGAAAAGTGTGCAGCGGTTTTCCGATGAGATCATGCCCAAACAATTCGAATCGGGCGTCACCGTAGTGGGTTTTGGCCGCCGGTTGAATTGGAAAGCTCGGGCCATGATCGGCAAAAAAGAAGGCCGCCCGGAGGCGGCCTTCGCAACTACTGTCAGGCGCGGATGGGCTTAGAAGCCGCCCATGCCGCCACCGGCCGGCATGCCGGGGGCGGCTTCCTTCTTCGGTGACTCCGCGACCATGGCCTCGGTGGTCACCAGCAGGCCGGCGATCGACGCGGCGTCCTGGAGCGCGGTGCGCACCACCTTGGCGGGGTCGATGATGCCCTTCTCGACCATGTCGACATACTCCTCGGTCTGGGCGTCGAAGCCGAAGGTCTCCGATTTGTTCTCCAGGATCTTGCCGACGACGATCGAGCCTTCCACGCCCGCGTTCTCGGAGATCTGGCGGATCGGGGCTTCCAGCGCCTTCAGCACGATGTTGATGCCGGCCTGGACGTCGGCATTGGCGTTGGTCAGACGGCCAACCGCCTTCTTGGCGCGGAGCAGCGCGACGCCGCCGCCGGGGACGATGCCTTCCTGCACCGCGGCGCGGGTGGCGTTGAGCGCGTCCTCGACGCGGTCCTTCTTCTCCTTGACCTCGATCTCGGTGGCGCCGCCGACGCGGATTACCGCGACGCCGCCTGCGAGCTTGGCGAGCCGCTCCTGGAGCTTCTCACGATCGTAGTCCGAGGTGGTCTCCTCGATCTGGGCCTTGATCTGGCCGACGCGGGCCTCGATCTCCGGCTTCTTGCCGGCGCCCTTGACAATCGTGGTGTTCTCCTTGTCGATCACCACCTTGCCCGCGCGCCCAAGCATCTTCACCGTGACGTTCTCGAGCTTCATGCCGAGGTCTTCGGAGATCAGCTGGCCGCCGGTGAGGATCGCGAGGTCCTCGAGCATGGCCTTGCGGCGGTCGCCGAAGCCCGGCGCCTTGACGGCGGCGACCTTCAGGCCGCCACGGAGGCGGTTGACGACCAGGGTGGCCAGCGCCTCGCCCTCGACGTCTTCAGCGATGATGACGAGCGGCTTGCCCGACTGCACCACGGCTTCAAGCACCGGCAGCATGGCCTGCAGGCCGGACAGCTTCTTCTCGTGCAGGAGGATGTAGGCGTCCTCGAGCTCGGCCGTCATCTTCTCGGGGTTGGTGACGAAGTAGGGGCTGAGATAGCCGCGGTCGAACTTCATGCCCTCGACGATGTCCACCTCGGTGTCGAGCGACTTGTTCTCCTCGACGGTGATGACGCCCTCGTTGCCGACCTTCTGCATCGCCTGCGCGATCATCTTGCCGATGGCGGCATCGCCGTTGGCCGAGATGGTGCCGACCTGAGCGACCTCGGAGGAGGCGGCGACCGGCTTGGCGCGCTTCTCGATGTCCTTGACGACGGCCGCGACCGCGATGTCGATGCCGCGCTTGAGGTCCATCGGGTTCATGCCGGCGGCAACCGACTTGGCGCCTTCGCGCACGATGGACTGGGCCAGCACGGTCGCGGTGGTGGTGCCGTCGCCGGCGAGGTCGTTGGTCTTGGAGGCGACCTCACGCACCATCTGGGCGCCCATGTTCTCGAACTTGTCCTCGAGCTCGATCTCCTTGGCGACGGTGACGCCGTCCTTGGTGATGCGGGGCGCGCCGAACGACTTCTCGATGAGCACGTTGCGGCCCTTCGGGCCGAGCGTCACCTTGACGGCGTTGGCGAGAATATCGACGCCGCGCAGCATGCGATCGCGCGCGTCTCCGGAAAACTTGACGTCTTTGGCAGCCATGGTCTGCAATTCCTCTTCTTTCGTGATGTGTCTTGCTTATTGGGTCGCCTCATCCCGGGGTCCGCGATCGAACCCGGCGGAATGATGCATGCCCGGATCGAGTGACCCGGGCATGCATTCAGCGGCCGTTCAGGCGTCTGGCCTTAGGCCATCACGCCCATGATGTCCGACTCCTTCATGATCAGGAGCTCATCGTTGTCGATCTTGACCTCGGTGCCCGACCACTTGCCAAACAGCACACGGTCGCCGACCTTGAGGTCGATCGGGATCAGCTTGCCGGCCTCGTCGCGGCCACCGGGGCCGACGGCGACGACTTCGCCCTGGGACGGCTTTTCCTTGGCCGTGTCCGGAATGATGATGCCGCCCTTGGTCTTTGACTCGGCGTCGATACGTTTGACCACGACACGGTCATGCAGCGGACGAAATTTGGATTTAGTCATGACGTTTCCCTTTGGAGGCTCGCTTCGGAAGGAGAGGCAGTGGGCGGGCGGCGCTTCCGTCCACCCTCCCCGAGGATCGATCGGCGCGCGTTAGCAATCCATCTTTCAGAGTGCTAATGGTGCGTCCGGGAATATGGCTTGGCCGCGATCCTGTCAAGCAAAGGTGGTTAAGCGATTGGTGAGACGGATATAGGATGGTGACATTGGAAACTTGTTCGGGGCGCCGGCGTATTAAAGGACGTCATTGCTCCGGCAGCGGTTTTGCGCTTGGCTGCGTAAGGGGTGCGGCCATGGTTTTGTCCGGGGGAATGCCATGATCAGTTCAGCTCACGCGCGCACGGTCGCCAATCTGGCGGCGGCTTCTTGCCTGGCGCTGCTGCTTGGTGCCTGCGGCGGCGGCATGAGCCTGCCGTCCTTTTCTTCGTCCTCACCGCCGCCCGAGGCCGAGCCCGGCACCGGCCCGGAAATGCCCGCGTCGATCCGCGCCGACGAGATCGTCGGGCGCTGGGGCCTCGCCTCGTTCCAGAACCCGGCCGACCGAGCCCGCACCGAGGCTGCCGCCCGGGCCCAATGCAAAAATCCTTACGTGATCACCGCCGGCTCCTCCGGCGGCGTGATCATGCATCTGGCGGACCAGGCAACACCGCAGGAGCTGCGGCTGAAGGGTTCGCCCAGCGGCAAGAACTATATCGGGCCGGCGGGTCCGACGCCCGGCGACCAGGACCGCGAGATCGTCTCCTTCGACGGTCGCGTTCTCATCACCCGCTTCATCGACAAGGACGCCGCCACCCGCTACGGCAACATGGTCTACGTCCGCTGCGCGCCGAGGGCGTGATCAGAGCGCCGGCCTAGCCAACTCGTCATTGCGAGGAGCGAAGCGACGAAGCAATCCAGGCTGCCTCCGCGGACACAGGCTGGATTGCTTCGCTTCGCTCGCAATGACGAAAAAAACGCCGGCTTGCGCCGGCGTTTTGTTTTTCAGAGTGTCGCGTCCGCTCAGTCGAACAGCGCGTCGATGTCGTCCTGCGAGGCGTGGCCGACGTCGCCGGCGAGCTTCGGGCCGTTGAGAAGCTTGTCGTCGTCGCTGCGGGTGTCGACCTGCGGCACGACGTGGGACTTGATCGCGTCGACGCCGCCCCAGATTTCCATCATGGAGTTGATGTGCTGCTCGATGAACTTCATCGTGGTCATGACCTTGCTGATGCGCTGGCCGGTCAGGTCCTGGAAGTTGCAGGCTTCGAAGATCGAGATGACGCGTTCCTGGATATCGTCGGCGAGCCGCTTCTGCTGATCGGCCGATTGCACCTTGGCCATCGCGCTGGCCGCCTGGTCGATCGACTCGGCGGCTTCGAGGATCTGCTGGGTCGCCTGTTCGGTGCCGCCGACGACTGCGCCGAGCTCGCCATTGACCTTGGCCATTTCGCCGCCGTCGAAGCTCTTGCCATGCAGTGTCGCGATCTCGCGCTTGGTACGGTCGATGGCGTCGTGGATGAGGTCGAGCTCGACCTTCAGCTTCTCGCACTGCTCGATCTGCGCCCGGTAAGTATCGAGCATGGTACGGGCTTCGGAGAGCTCGTGGGCGGTGGAGGCGTCGATCGCGGCCATGGCGGCGCTGCCGGACAAGGGCGCGGTGCCCTTCGCCATCTGTGCACGGATCGCACGCAACTCGGCCATGATCTCGCTATGCATCGGCGCAGCCTCCTCAATCATTTCGGGGCTTGGCATCTCGCCGACAATAGCCTCTTCGACACGAAAACGTTTGCGGTGAATAGCCATCAAGAACTCCCCCCACCTCACTCACGCGTCTTTGTAGGCAGAAGCGATTTAACACGAAGTTCACAGCCGGAACTGTCGTGCGGTTGTGCGCGACGGCTTGCAAACGGGCGATTAACCATGCGTGCGCGGCGTTCATCGAAAATAAACGCTGATCGCCAAATAGCACCGCTGCCGACGACGTGGTGAATCGAAATGGCGTTTCCGTTTACCAAACAAAACGGCTTTTGCTCTTTATTGACCACGTCGCGGGAGCGGATCAGCCATCACCTCGCCACGGCGCATGTGATCTAGACGAAACAGTACAGAGTACGTCGATGTTCAAGAAAATGTCTGTCGCGCTGCTTGGCAGCGCTTGCACCTTCATTGCGGGCGCCAACAGCGCCAGCGCTTTCGACAATAGCGTGCCGAACGATCCGCCCGCGGTGCTCTACCAGCCGCAGATGCCGCCTGCGCCGGTTCGGGTCGCCTCCAATTCAAACATGGGCGGCGGCTTCATCGAGTTCATATTCGGCGACGGGCCCGGTCGCGGTCCGGCCTACGCTCCGCAGCAGCCGATGTATCAGCAGCAGCCAGGTTATTATGACCAGCGCCGCCTGCCGCCGATGGGCGAGCCGCAGATGCAGGGCGCAGGTCTCCAGCAGGAGGCGGTCGATCCGCGGCAGCGTCAGTTCGACCCGAGATTCGAGAAACAACTCGTTGACTATAGCGGCAACGAAAGCGCAGGCACGATCGTGGTCGATACGCCGAACAAATTCCTCTACCTCGTCGAGGGCAACGGCCGGGCGATGCGCTACGGCATCGGCGTCGGGCGTCCCGGCTTCACCTGGTCCGGCGTGAAGTCGATCACGGCCAAGCGCGAATGGCCGGCCTGGACCCCGCCGGCGGAAATGATCGCGCGCCGCCCCGACCTGCCCAGGCACATGGAAGGCGGCCCGGAAAATCCGCTCGGCGCGCGCGCGATGTATCTCGGTTCGACGCTCTACCGTATCCACGGCTCCAACGAGCCCTGGACCATCGGCACCAACGTCTCCTCGGGCTGCATCCGCATGCGCAACGAAGACGTCATCGACCTCTATGGCCGCGTCAACGTCGGCACCAAGGTCGTGGTGATGTAGGCGCATATTGCTCGGAACCAAAAACGGCCGCCTCATCGGCGGCCGTTCTCGTTTGGAGCAAGGATAAATAGCGTCAGGCGTAATCGCTGCCGCCATCGTCGCCGCCGCCGAAATCGCTGTCGTCGGCGAGGTCGACATTGTCGTCATTGTCGTTCTGATCGTTGTAATTCTGGTCGTCGTTCGAAGCGTGGTCGGCGAAGCCCTGGCGGGACGCATCACCGCGGTCGCGGTTCGAGCCGATGTCGTCGAGGCCGGCATCGCGCGCGAGTGAGCCGCCGGACTGATCGCTGCCGCTCCAGGGACTTCCACCAGCGCTGCGGTCGCCCAGGGCATTGGTGTCGCCGAAGGCCTGCTGATGCGATCCGCCCATCATGCCGCGGATGCTGGACAGCAGCAGCGAGCCGCCGACGACGCCGGCCGCGGCTGCCGCCGCCGTGCCGAGGAACGAGCCGCCGCCACCGCCGACCGGCGGCGCGCCATAGCCTTGCCCTGGACCCTGATTTGGTCCTTGACCGTAAGCCTGCCCATAAGGCGGCTGGCCGTAACCGGGCTGGGTCTGCTGCATCGCCTGGCCGCTGTTCCAGACCGGCCGCGAGTCACGTGGCGGTACGTTCGGAACCGAGCCGCGCGACGGACCCCCGCCGAACAGCGTGTCGCGCATGGTGTCCAGGAAGCCGCCGGACTGCGCCTGCTCGGGCGCTTGCCCCGCCTCCAGCTCCTGGATGCGATTGTGAGCACGCTTCAGCGCCTCGTCCTGCAACAGCACGGTCTGCACCAGCGCATAGATCGCGCCGGGCGCCTTGCGCAGGCCGTCGGAGATCGCGGCGATCGCGTCGGGATCGCGCGGTGCATTTTCCAGTTTCGAAAGCCGGTCGAAAAGCTCGTCGACGAGCTGGCGTTCCTGCGGCGTCATGGTCAGTCTCCCTCGCGCAAAACAAGCGCGAGGCAGATGTAGGGTTCCAATGTGGCCCCAACAGTGCCGGCTGGATTAAATTTCGGTATGCGACAAGCTGCCTCGCGGGCGGCTTTCTCGCAGACTTTGGCCGGTTTCACCCCAGCGTGACGCTGCTGTCCGTCAGCAGGCGCGCGAAGGCATCGCCGGCGAGATAGGCGTGCTCGCGCTCGCGGACATCCGTCATCGGGTCGAGCCCGGTGAGGATGTCGTCGACGAAGCCGGGATGGCACATCACGAGGCCCCCGTCCGGCAGGCCTTCGAGGAATTGCCGCATCAGCGCACCGAAATCGGCCGCCTGCGTGAAATCATAGGCGCCGGCGAAGCCGGGATTGTAGCTTAGGCCCGCGCGGCCGGCACGGCGGCGGAATTGCGCGCTGAGGATATCGAGCACCATGGCTTTCGGTGAGGCCAGCCGCTGCATCAGCGGCAGGTCGCGGCCGCCCTGGCGCACCCAGGCTTTTGGCGCGGCTTCGGCAACTGCATCGACAAAGCCGTCGCGCACCTGCGGGTAGAGCTGCACATGCTGATGGCCGTCGACGAAGTCAGGCGCGCGCCCGAACGCTTTCGCGAAGGCTGCCAGCTGCGCCTTGACCTCGTTGCGAAAGAACTCGCGGTCGAGCCTTCGCGCAAGACCCGCGCGCAGCAGCTTCGGAAACGGGAGAAACATGTCGCCGTCGAGCGGGCGGAAATGCATGGTGAGCGGCCGGAACGGAGCCGACAATGTCACGTGCAATCCGATCGCGCAGCGCGGGCTCGCTTGCGCCGCCGCCTGGAGCGCCTCGATCTCGCTGCGCTCGACCACAGGTCCCACCATCATCACCGAGGTGGCGTTGAGACGGCAGCGTCCGATCAGGTCGCGGATGGCGCGATTGACGCCCGGGCTGATGCCGTAATCGTCGGCGCAGAGCCAGATCCGCCGCGGCGGCGCGGCCGCGCTCATTCGGCCGCCGTCCTGTTCGAGGTGTCCAGGCTTGAAGCGTCCTGGGCCTTGTCGGACTCGAAATGCTTTTCACTGTGCTCGGCGACGAAGTAGATCGGGCGCGCCTTCAGCTCGGACAGGATCTTGCCGATATATTCGCCGACGATGCCGATCATGATGAGCTGCACGCCGCCGATCGTCATCAGGCCGATCACGAGTGAGGGATAGCCGGGCACCTGCTTGCCGGTGGTCAAGACCTCCCAGAGGATGGACAGACCGAACAGGAACGCTCCGCCGGCGAGGATCACGCCAAGCAGGCTGGCGAAGCGCAGCGGCGCCACCGAGAACGAGGTCACGCCTTCGATCGAAAGACCGAGCAGACGCGCGGCGCTGAAGGTTGTCACGCCATGGGTGCGCGGCGCGGGCTCGTAGTCGACGCGGATCTGGCGGAAGCCGATCCAGCTCGCGAGGCCCTTGAAGAAGCGGTTGCGCTCCGGCAGCTGCCTCAGTGCTGCGACCGCGCGGGGCGACAGCAGGCGGAAATCGCCGGCGTCTTCGGGAATCTTCTGGCGCGCGCCCCAATTGATCAGCGCATAGAAGCCGCGCCCGGCGAGCCGACGCAGGAACGGCTCGTTGTCGCGATGCGCCTTGGCGGTATAGACGACGTCGTAGCCGTCCTCGATCCAGTGCCGCACCAGTCGCTCGACCAGCGACGGCGGATGCTGGCCGTCGCCATCCATGAACAGCACCGCGCCGAGCCGGGCATGGTCGAGGCCGGCCATCAGCGCGGCCTCCTTGCCGAAATTCCGCGACAACGACACCACCTGGACGTCGACCGCGTCGGCCGGCAGCGAGCGGGCGATCGACAGCGTCGCGTCCGCGCTGCCGTCGTCGACATAGACGACCTCGCAAGACAAGCGATAGCGCTGCCGCAAGGTCTTTGCGAGATCGCAAATGCGCTGGTGCAAGGCGGCGAGGCCCGCCGCTTCGTTGTAGACGGGGACGACAATCGACAGTCCCTTCACGGCGGCGCTTGCCGCGGTGGTCGTCATGCCGGAAACGTCAGAGCCCAACGTCATCGATCAAGGTTCCAGAGGCGTTCAAGGTCATCTCGACAGCATATGGTAGCTGCCGTTTGCTGTCGCTACGCTGAACGGAATTGCTCAACAAACTTTGGGCTCACTGCCGCAGGAACGCCTCGAGCATGGCGAACAGCGGGTTGTCCCGGTCGAACACGTAATCCAGCGAAACCACCGAGACGGTCTCGGCGCCATGCGCGCGCAGGAAGCTCGCGAGTGCATAGAGCTGGCCCGGCGGGCAGTGCAGCGTGAGCATGCCCGAGGAGGTCGGCCCGCCGAACGGGGCTTCGACGCCGAAGCGCTCGTGAGCCTCGGTGAGCATGGCCGCGTCGCACTGGCGGAAGCGGGTGCGGACTTCGCGGTATTTGTTGGCCCGCGCCCGCGCCGCGATGTGATCGAGGATGATTCGCGCGGTCTCCCGGGCCTGCGGCGACCAATCGGCGTCCCTTGAGGCGACCAGATTGGCCTGGCTGCGCAGGATCACGCCGTCGTCGAGCACCCGCAATCCGTTGGCGGCGAGGGTCGCCCCGGTCGTGGTGATGTCGACGATCAACTCGGCGCTGCCGGCGGCCGGCGCGCCTTCGGTTGCGCCCGTGCTTTCGACGATGCGGTAATCGGTGATGCCTTGATTCTGGAAGAAGGCGCGGGTGAGGTTGATGAACTTGGTCGCGACCCGCATCCGCATGTGATGCTGCTCGCGGAAGCCGGTGGTGACGTCGTCGAGGTCGGCCATGGTGCGGACGTCGATCCACGCCTGCGGCACCGCGACGACGACGTCGGCATAGCCGAAGCCGAGGCCTTCGATCAGGGAGACGCGCTTGTCGGCGTCCGCGATGGTCTCGCGCACCAGATCCTCGCCCGTGACGCCGAGATGCGCCGAGCCGCGGGACAGTTGCGAGGCGATCTCGCTCGCCGAGAGATAGGCCACCTCGACATTGTCGAGGCCCGCGAGCGTGCCGCGATAGTCGCGTGCGCCGCCCGCCTTCGACAGCTTCAGCCCGGCGCGGGCGAAGAAGGCCTCGGTGTTTTCCTGAAGGCGGCCCTTGGAAGGAACGGCCAGAACGAATGGCGCGCTCATGACTTAAGCTCCCACCTTGCGGCCGATCCGGGTCAGCGCATCCACCCAGACCGAGAAACCGACCGCCGGAATCGGCTCGGCCGATCCAAGTTGAGTCATCAGCCCGTCATAGCGGCCGCCGGCAACCAGCGGCTCGGCGCCGTTGCCGCGGTGATGCAGCTCGAATTCGAAGCCGGTGTAGTAGTCGAGCCCGCGTCCGAACGCGGTCGAAAAGCGCGTCCCCTTCACATCGATGCCGCGCGCGGCCATGAAGCCGACCCGGCTTTCGAACTGGTCGATCGCAGCACTGAGATCGAGCTTTGCATCATTGGTGAGCGCGCGCAGCTCCGCGACGGCGTCATCGGGATTACCCGATATCGACAGGAAACGCTTGAGCACGGCGATGGCCTCGCGCGGCAGCGCGCCGCCCTTCAACGTCGACTGCTCGAGGAAGCGGTCGGCAATCTCGGCCGTGGTGCGGCCGCCGACATTGGTGGTGCCGGCGATCGACATCAGATCGGTGACGAAAGCGAGTGCCGCCTTGCGGTCGGAGCCGGCGAGCGCCGCGAGCACGCCCTCATATTCGCTGCGGGTCGCGGTGGTCGCGGCTGCCAGCCGCTCCAGATCCTGCTCCAGGCTGATCTTGCGGTTGAAATCCTTGACCAGGCGGCGGCGCCAGACCGGATAGAGGTTGAGCGCGTCGAGCAGCGCGTTGAACAGCGCCACGTCGCCGGTGCGGATCTCGACGTCGCGGACGCCGAAGGCGGCGGTCGCCTCCAGCGCCAGCGCCAGCATCTCGGCATCGGCCGCGGCGCGGTCCTGGCGGCCGAACGATTCGATGCCGGCCTGCAGGAATTCGCTGCTCTGGCCGTTGCGGTAGCGAAACACCGGGCCGAGATAACTGAACCCGGCCGGCTGGCCAGCACGGCCAGAGCTGAGGTAATCGCGGGCCACCGGAATGGTCAGGTCCGGCCGCAGGCAGAGCTCCTCGCCGGAGAGGTCCGTGGTCAGGTACAGGCTCTTGCGGATGTCCTCGCCGGAGAGGTCCAGGAACGGTTCGGCCGGTTGCAGGATCGCGGGCTCGGCCCTGACATAGCCGGCCTGCGCGAACGACAGCAGCAGCGTATCCGCCCAGGCGGCGGAGCCGGCAGCATTTGAGGTAGCAGTCGCGGTCATCTCGGGGTCCATCGTCCCGGAAGAACCGGGCAGGGCAAGCAAGGGGAACGAATTGCCGCAGGCCTTAGCATGGCCCGAAAGCGGTTTCGACCTCCAAAGGATCAATCGCTTAACAGCGTCGGAGCGACGCGCCGTCATCAGAGGAGCGAAGCTTAAATCAGGTCTCGCGCCAGCTCGGGTAATATAGCACCTATTCATCCCACTGCGTCGACCCAGATGGATAGGGAGGCCTCACCCTCATTCATTTCGGGGCAGGGACGTCTCTGGGGCGCTTCCAAGATGAATGGGTCGCCTGGGGCGGAAAGCTCGGCCGCCTCGATCGCAACTTCATCCGCGAGCTGCTCGGCCCGCTTCAGAATGCTCCACCGGTCACACACTCAATTTGGGTAGGGGGACGATCCGTTCGCGGAACCTTCGTTTACAATGCGAAAGTTGGTTTCCGATTCATAGCGATGCAACAGACGATATACGGTCGGTCTCGTGACACGCGCTGGCCGCTGATTTCGATCTGCGAGATGTTCCGGCACTATGACGAATTCGATCCACTCGACCTTCTGATCGTTCATGCCATTCTCAATGCCGCGCGACCTGCGGCGCGCCGGCGTCAACGGGCCGGATGATCTGCGGGGCGCCAAAGTCGCCGTTTCCAAGAAGAAGGCCAAGTAAGCAGCAGAACATGGATCAAAGCCGTCTAGTCCCTGCTCGCGAGGGAATGCAAAAGAGAGCGGCGGATCGCTTGATGTCGTTCCAGGATCTCAAGCCGTCCTCGGCGCTCGAGCTCAATTCGTATGACATCGATCATTTCGGCGAGACCGAGAAATACGCCGGCGCATCGAGCATGCCGTTGTCGGCCGGGGCTACCGCGATCATGCGTGCCCGGCTCACCTTGCCGACCCTGACCCTGTCGCTGTTGAAAACCTTCCCCCGGATCATTCGAGGCTATCAGTTCACCAATGCTGCCGCAGTGGCGGTCCCGATGGATCACGTGACCTCTGCCCGCATCAACGGGCAATCGATGGGCGGTTCTGTCCTGGTATTGAAAGGTGATTCAGATTGCCTGGTGCATGAGCCGGAGGGGCGTCTGCTGGCAGTGGTCTACTTCAGTCCGTCCGGGCGGGAGCCATTGCCTGAATTAGGCGATGGATGCCATTTGCTGAATCCGGCGCCGGACGTGCTTGCCTCGCTACGCCGTCTGATCTCGATATCGCTTGAAACCGCAGCAAATGACCCAGACTTCTTGAACGAGCCGGCTTCGCAAACGATTGTCGAACAGTCACTGCTCAGCACGATGGATGCGGCGATCTGGTCCAGCGTCGCAAGCGGACCTGTGTCATCCACCACCGAGCATTATCGGCGGATCGTAGCCGATATGGAGAAACTGATCCGGCGCGATCTGATGATCTGGCACAAGACGACCGAACTGGCGGAGCAGGCGGGCGTGTCGGTCCGGACTCTCCAGAGTGCGACACGGGCCATCTGCGGCATGAGCCCACATCGCTATAGCCGGGTCTTGCGCCTCTGGTCGGTGCGCAAGCAACTGCGCACCGGCCGAGCGGGCCGGAGTGTGAAGTCCTGTGCGCTTGCGCATGGCTTCTGGCATCTCAGCGAGTTCGCAGCGAGCTACAGAGAGGCTTTCGGAGAGTTGCCTTCCGAGACTCTGAACCGATCGCTACGAGGCGAATAGCACGGCGCGGTCGCCCTCTACCTGGTTCGGTGGCCTTGGGCTGCTCAGATGATCGGCAGCCGGAAGGCAACCAATGCTTGCCTAGCCGCGTTCGCCACCCCAGTCGCCCAGTACCGCCTGCACCATCGCCAGCGCGGCCACTGCGGCCGTGTCGGCCCGCATGATCCGGGGTCCCAGCGCCAGCCGCAGGATTTTCGGCTGCCGCAGTAGCAGCGCCCGCTCTTCCTCGGCAAAGCCGCCTTCGGGGCCGATCAGCACGTCGATGCCCTCCGCCGCGCCTGCGCCTTGCAGACTCTGAATGGGGTTTTCGAGCTCCGCCGCCTCGTCGCAGAAGATCAGCAGCCTGCCGGCGGCGCGCTGGCTGAGGAATCGCTCCAGCGGCACCGGCTCGGCAACGGTGGCGATGCTGAGTATGCCGCATTGCTCGGCCGCCTCGACAACATTGGCGCGCATCCGCTCGGTATTGACGCGGGAAGCCTGGGTAAATCGTGTCAGCACCGGCTGAAGCGAGGCAGCGCCCATCTCGATGGCCTTCTGCACCATGTAGTCGAGCCGGGCATGCTTGAGCGGGGCGAAGACGTAGGCGAGATCGGGCAGCCGGTCCTGCGGCCGGGTCTGCTGGAGGATGACGAGGCCGTCCGGCCGCTTGCGGCCTTCAATGGCAGCCTGCCATTCGCCGTCGCGGCCGTTGAACGCCAAAACCTCGGCCCCGACGGCAAGCCGCAGCACATTGCCGAGATAATTGCTCTGGTCGCGGTCGAGCTCGACCCTGCCGTCCTGGGCAAGGGGGGCATCGACGAACAGGCGGGGGCCGCGGAAATCGTGGGAAGGCATCGTTCAAGGGTCCGATTTGCCGCCGTTCTTAACCGAAAGCAGTACTTTCGGGGTAAATTTTGCCAAATTGGTGCGTCGGCGCGCCGCGCTCTTGCCCTATTCAACGGGTTGTTAAGGGCCGGCGGGAATCGTAAAATCGCGAGCACGCTGGTTGCGCTTCAATTGGGAAGACGCCGAACCCCGCAAGCTCCTGCCGGAGAGACTGCCTTGATGATCCGTCATTTGATGGTTCCGATCACTGCCGCCATGGTCACGATGGGCGCCGTGTGTGCCTATGCGCAGGGTTTCCCCGCGCCGCTGCCGGGCCAGGCCCCAACGAGTTCCGCCTTCCCGCCCGTGAATGGCTCGGCGCCCGTCGCCTCCGTCGGCGGCGCGCCGCAATCGTCCTTTCCCGTGAACGGCGCCGCACCCGTCGGTGGCGCCGGCGCCTTCAGCGCGGCCCCGCCGACGCAAGCCGGTCCCGGCGAGGACTGCATGAAGGCCTTCATGCCTCTGCGCGAGGATGCCGAAAAGCGCGGCAAGCTGATCAAGGCCGCGAGCGACCGTCACGCCCCGCCTGACGAGGCCTGCAAGCTGATCCGCAACTTCAGCCAGGCTGAGACCAAGATGATCAAGTACATCGAGGCCAACGCCTCGAAGTGCGGGATTCCGGCGCAAATCGGCGCGCAGATGAAGGACGGCCACAAGAACACCGAGGCGATGGCCGCGAAGGTCTGCAATGTTGCGCAGCAGATGCAGAACCAGCCACGCGGTCCGGCCGGTCCGTCGCTGAGCGAAGTGCTGGGTTCGGGCTCGGCGCCCGAGGCCAATGCGGGCAAGAAGGGCGGCAGCACCTTCGACACACTCAACGGCAACGTCCTGACCCGATGAGCGACACATCCGCCCGAGTTGCCGATTCCACCGGCAACTGGGTCGATACGCGCGCACCGCAATGGGCGCGGCCTTATCTGCGCTTGTCCCGCTTCGATCGTCCGATCGGCTCCTGGCTCCTGTTGATGCCGTGCTGGTGGTCGGCGGCGCTCGCCGCCGGCATGGCGCATGACGTCCGCGGCCTGCCGCTCACCATCGTCCTGTTCTTCGTCGGCGCCTTCGTGATGCGGGGAGCAGGCTGTACCTGGAACGACATCACCGACCGTGACCTCGACGACAAGGTCGAGCGCACCCGTTCACGGCCGCTGCCGTCGGGCCAGGTGAGCGCGAAGCAGGCGCTGGCCTTCATGGTCGCGCAAGCGCTGATCGGGCTCGTGGTGTTGCTGCAGTTCAACCGCTTCGCGATCCTGACCGGCATTGCCTCGCTGCTGATCGTCGCGATCTACCCGTTCATGAAGCGCATCACCTGGTGGCCGCAGACCGTGCTCGGGCTCGCGTTCTCCTGGGGCGCCCTGATGGGATTTGCCGTCACCTTCGGGCGGATCGACGTCACCGCGCTCGTGCTCTATGCCGGCGCGATTTCCTGGGTGATCGGCTACGACACGATCTATGCGCATCAAGACGCCGAGGACGATGCGCTGATCGGCATCAAGTCCACAGCGCGCCTTTTCGGCGCGCATACGCACCAGGCGCTGATCCTGTTCTACGGCCTGGCGGTGCTGCTGATCGGCGTGGCGCTGGCGTCGGGCGATGCGCGCTGGCCAGCCTGGCTCGGACTTGTGGCCTTCGCCGTGCATCTGGCCTCGCAGATCGCGCGGCTGAATATCAGCGACGGCGATCTCTGCAAGCGCCTGTTCTATTCGAACCGCGACGCGGGATTTCTGCTGTTTGCGGGTTTGCTCGCCGACGCGGTGATGCGAGCGGCTTAACTCCGTGCGATGATCTCGCGCTCATCGCGATGCACCGACAGCTCGCGTGCGACACCGGTGCGACGGCGCATCAGAAATTTCGGGCGGCGGTCGCGGATCGCGTTGGCGCGGCGACGGCGCGGCGCGGGTTTGCGCGCGCCTTCGTCGAGCTGCGGAAGTGCGAACAGCTCGCTCCAGATCGCCCAGGCCTCAACGAGTTCGTCGCCATCGGCGCTGACCAGCAGCGGAATGGAGAGCGAGGGATCGCGATGCACGAGGACGAGGGTCTGGGCCTCGTCGTTGCCGCGCAGAGCGACGCCGATGAAGTCGCTGACGCGGACGTTGATCGCCATCCGCATGCCGCGGACGGCACGGTGCAGCACGACGCGTTCGCGATGAAGCTCGATCTGCCGGACATATCCGTCGGCGCGCGGATCATGCGCATCGAAGCGAACCGGAAGGGAAAGGGGGTCGAGCCGCAGGGAGCGGCTCGACCCGGCGGGAGCGATCCCGCTTGTTGCTGTTTGACGCCTCACGGCTTTAGTTCTCCCCGCCGGGATTATGTTCCCGGTCGATGCGAGGACCTTAGCGCGCGGCTTTCCGAAACCGCTTAAAAAGGCTGGTTAATCCAACCTCACCGCCGCGCATGATTGACAAGACCTTGGCGCGCATGATTGACGAGACGTTGCGCGCAAAGTGCGAATCTGAGCTTTTGGTGGGCTGAAAATGCTTGAAGTCCGCGCGATCAGGGCACATCTGTGGGTTCCGGTCCCGCAGCCCGCCCCAACAGGATTTCGTTTGTGAACCCTTCACCAAGCTCGACGCTTTCGCCCAAGGATTCGTCCACAGCCAGCCGCGACCTGTTCGACCAGTCTGCGCTCTCCGATCTCGCGCAGCGGCTGGTGGAGGCGGCCAGGCGGGCCGGCGCGGATGCGGCCGATGCGGTCGCCGTGCGTGGCGTCTCGCAAGGCGTCGAGGTCCGCGACGGCAGGGTCGAGGAATCCGAACGTTCCGAGGGCGACGATGTCGGCTTGCGCGTGCTGGTCGGCCGGCGTCAGGCGGTGGTCTCGACCAACGACGCCAGCGGCGATGCCGTGACCAAGCTTGCCGAGCGAGCGGTTGCGATGGCGCGCGTCGCGCCCGACGACAAATATGTCGGCCTGGCCGATCCCGCACTGCTCGCGCGCGACTTCCCCGATCTCGATCTGCTCGATCCTGACGTGCCCGCGACCTCCGAACTCGAGCGCCGCGCGCTCGAAGCCGAGGCTGCGGCGCTCGGTGTGAAGGGCGTGACCAAATCCGGCGGCGCTTCGGCCTCCGCCGGCATGGGCGGCATGGTGCTCGTCACCAGCACTGGTTTTCACGGCTCTTACCTGCGTTCCAGCCAGGGCATCTCCGCCACTGCCATTGTCGGCGACGGCACCGGCATGGAGCGCGACTACGATTTCACCTCGGCGCCGCATGGTGCGGACCTCTTGTCGCCGGAGATCGTCGGCCGTTCCGCGGGCGAGCGCACCGTGGCGCGCTTCAATCCGCGCAAGGTCGAGACCTGCAAGGTGCCTGTGGTGTTCGATCCGCGCGTCGCGGGCTCGCTGGTCGGTCACGTCGTCGGCGCCATCAATGGCGCTTCGATCGCGCGCAAGACCAGCTTCCTGAAGGACAAGCTCGGTCAGCAGCTGTTCGCCAAAAACATCCGCATCATCGACGATCCGCTGCGCAAACGCGGCCTGCGCTCGCAGACGTTTGACGCCGAAGGCGTTGCCGTGAAGAAGATCGCACTGATCGACGAAGGCGTGCTGACGACCTGGCTGCTCGATTGCGCCACCGCGCGTGAGCTCGGTCTCACCACCACCGGCCACGCCCATCGCGGCGTCTCCTCTTCGCCGTCGCCCGGGCCGTACAATCTGCATCTTGAACCCGGCACGCCCACCCCGGCCGAGCTGATCTCCGACATCAAGCAGGGTTTCTACGTCACCGATTTGATCGGCTCGGGCGTCAACGGCGTAACCGGCGATTACAGCCGCGGCGCCTCCGGCTTCTGGATCGAGAACGGCGAACTCACTTATCCCGTGAGCGAGGTGACGATCGCCGGTCATCTGTTCGAGATCTTCAAGTCGATGCAGCCGGCGAACAATCTCGAGTTCCGCTACGGTGTCAATGCGCCGACGGTGCGCATCGAGGGTTTGACGCTTGGCGGACGTTGACGCGAACGCAACGGGTGAAGGCATCCAGGCGCGCGACGCGGCGCTGCTGCAAGACACGGTGCGGGAGGCGGGGGCACTCGCGCAGTCGATGTTCCGCACCGAGCTGAAGAAGTGGACCAAGGGCGCGTCCTCGCCGGTCTCGGAAGCCGACATTGCCGTCAACGATCTCCTGGAATCGCGCCTGCGTGCGGCGACGCCCGACTATGGCTGGCTGTCGGAGGAGAGCGCCGACGACGAGGTGCGGCTGTCGCGGCGGCTGACCTGGATCGTCGATCCCATCGACGGCACCCGCAACTACCTCAATGGCCATGACGAATGGTGCGTCAGCGTCGCGCTGGTCGAGGATGCCTCGCCCGTGCTCGCCGCGGTGTTCGCGCCGACGAGCGATGAGTTCTTCTTCGCTGCCCGCGGCCAGGGCACGACCCTCAACGACGTGCCGGTGCGGGCGAGCGCGGGATCCGAGCTCGACTTCTCGCGTGTCGCGGGTCCGAAGCCCCTGGTCGAGCGCCTTAAGCCGTCACTGGGCGAGATCAAGCTGCATCCGCGAATCGGTTCGCTCGCGCTGCGTCTGTGCCGGGTCGCCCATGGCGCGCTGGATGCGGCTTTTGCGGGCGGCAACAGTCATGATTGGGACCTTGCGGCGGCGGATTTGATCGTGCAGGAAGCCGATGGTAGGATGAGCGATCTCTCCGGAGATCCCATCCTCTATAACCGCCGGCAAGTCACGCATGGGGTGCTGGTGGCAGCGGGTCGCGATCGTCATGCGAGCATTGTCTCGCATTTTCGAAACCGCCCCTTGCCGTGAAGCGCTTTCTCGTGCTTGTCGAACACTGCTTTGCCGGGCAGCCCGTTAGGAACAGAACCGATGCCAGATAGTGCCCCGCAACAACTGCTCCACCTCGTCGTCGGCGGCGAGCTCGTCGATCTCGAGCACAACACCTTCAAGAACCTCGACGACGTCGAGATCGTCGGCCTCTACCCGAACTATGCGACCGCGCACGCCGCCTGGCGCGCCAAGGCGCAGAGCACGGTCGACAACGCGCAGATGCGCTATTTCATCGTCCATCTCCACCGGCTGCTCGACCCGAATCAAGAACCGGCGCGTTGAAAAAGCTGCTTCGCAATACGCTGAGGAGCAGCTTCGTCCAGCGTGCCGTCGGAATCCTGGCGGCCGAATATCTGCGTCTGGTCTGGCGGACGAACAAATTCACGTTCGACCCGCCGGACGTCTATGACCGGGTCGAGCCGCAGATCCCGGCGATCTTCGCGTTCTGGCACGGCCAGCATTTCCTCACCCCCTTCATCAAGAACAAGGACCGGTACAAGGCCAGGGTCCTGATCTCCCGCCACCGCGACGGCGAGTTCAATGCGATTGCCGCCGAGCGGCTCGGCATCGGCACCATCCGCGGGTCGGGCGACCATGGCAGCGCGTTTCACCGCAAGGGCGGGGTCGGTGCCTTCAAGGAAATGGTGCGGACGCTCCAGGACGGTTGTAATGTCGCGCTGACCGCCGACGTCCCCAAGCGCTCGCGCGTGGCCGGGCTCGGCATCATCATGCTGGCACGGGAATCGGGGCGGCCGATCATGCCTTTTGCGATGGCGACCAGCCGCTTCGTCCGGCTCAAGAACTGGGACCGCACCACCATCAACCTGCCGTTCGGGCGGGGCGCATTGGTCGGCATCAAGGAAATCCACGTTCCGCCGGATGCGAACGCCGCCACCATGGAAGCGCTGCGGCTCGAGCTGGAGGAGACCTTGAACGAGGCGACCCGCCAAGCCTATGCCCAACTCGGCCGGCCGGGACCTGCAGATGCCTAAATCGCTGCCCGGCTCGCTGCCGTTGACGCTGCGGATGTACCGGCGCCTGGCGCGCGGCCTGGTGCCGCTCGCGCCTGCGCTGATCAAGCGGCGCCTCAAGCAGGGCAAGGAAGATCCCGCGCGCGTCGGCGAACGGCGGGGCCTGTCCCGGGACGTGCGGCCGCACGGTCCGCTGGTCTGGATTCACGGCGCCAGCGTCGGCGAGGTCCTCGCCGCGGCGGCCCTGATCGAGCGCTTGCGCGATCTGAACCTGCGCATTCTGCTCACCTCGGGCACGGTCACGTCGGCTGCCATTGTGGCAAAGCGCTTTCCGCCCGACGTCATCCATCAATACGTGCCGTATGATTCCCCCCGTTATGTCGCGCGCTTCCTCGACCATTGGAAGCCGTCGCTGGCGCTGTTCATCGAATCCGATCTGTGGCCGAACCTGATCCTGGCTGGCGCTGCGCGCCGCGTGCCGATGGTGCTGATCAACGGGCGGATGTCGCCGCGCTCCTTCCCGCGCTGGCGCCGCATGCAGGGCACCATCTCGGCGCTGCTGTCGCGTTTCGACATCTGTCTGGCGCAGTCGAAGACCGATGCCGAGCGCTTCTCGACGCTCGGCGGCCGCGATGTCGTCACCACGGGCAATCTCAAGCTCGACGTTCCGGCGCCGCCGGCCGACCCCGCCAAGCTCGAACGGCTGATGGCGATGACGCGCGGGCGTCCGATCATCGTCGCGGCCTCGACCCATCCGGGCGAGGAGGAGATGCTGGTGGCGGCGCATCGCAGCCTTAGCGGATTCTTTCCGCAGCTCCTGACCGTGATCGTGCCGCGCCATCCGGATCGCGGCTCCTCGATCACGGGCCTGATCACGGCGTCCGGCCTGAAGCCGGCCCTGCGCTCGCGCGATGAGCTGCCGACGGCGGCCACCGACGTTTATGTCGCCGACACCATGGGCGAGCTCGGCCTGTTCTATCGTCTCTCGGAGATCGTGTTCATGGGCGGATCGCTGATCCGCCACGGCGGCCAGAATCCGATCGAAGCGATCAAGCTCGGCGCGGCCATCGTCCATGGTCCGCACGTCTTCAATTTCGCCGATGTCTACGAGGCGCTCGATCACAGCGGCGGCGCGCGCCAGGCCGACACGCAGGAACTGCTGATCAAGCAGCTTGGCCAGCTGCTCGCCGATTCCGCCCTGCGCCAGAAGATCCAGCAGTCGGGCGCCGGCGTGGTCGAGGATCTCGGCGGCGCGCTCAACCGCACCATGACCGCGCTCGAGCCTTATCTTCTGCAGTTGCGGATCGAGATGGGGGCCGCCAATGCGTGAGCCGGCCTTCTGGTACCGGCCACGTTCCCTCGAATCCTACGCATTGGGGCCGCTGGCTGCGCTCTATGGCGCGATCACCGAACGCCGGATGCTGCGCGGTGGCGTCGACGCCGGCATCCCCGTGATCTGCGTCGGCAACTATCATGTCGGCGGCGCCGGCAAGACGCCGACCGTGCTGGCGCTGACCAAGCTCTTGCGCGAGCTCGGCGAGACGCCGGTGGTGCTCAGCCGCGGCTATGGCGGCAGCCTCAAGGGCCCGGTGATGGTGGACCGGATGCGTCACACCGCTTCCGATATCGGCGACGAGCCGCTGATGATGGCGCGCGACGTTCCTGTCACGGTTGCGCGCGACCGCCTCGAGGGCGTCGTGCTGGCCAAGTCGCAAGGCGCTACCGTGATCCTGATGGACGACGGTTTCCAGAACCCTCGTCTTCTCAAGGACACCTCGCTGATCGTGATCGACAGCGAGCGCGGCCTCGGCAACGGCAGGGTGTTCCCGGCCGGTCCCCTGCGTGCGCCACTGCAGGCGCAGCTCGCGCGCACCGACGCGCTGGTCGTGATCGGCGGCGGGCGCGCCGCCGACGATGTCGCCGCCGAGCTTGCCAGGCGCAACAAGCCGGAGCTGCGCGCGCGGCTGAGACCCGAGACCGAGTCGGTCGCAAGACTATTGGGCAAGCCGGTGTTCGCGTTCGCCGGCATCGGCGATCCCGAACGGTTCTTCCGCAGCTTGCGTGCCAGCGGCATCGAGGTCGCGCGCACGCGCGCCTTCGCCGATCATCACATGTTTTCAAACGACGAGATCGCAGCCCTCGCCACAGAGGCGCAACGCGAGCAGCAAACGCTGGTGACGACGGAAAAGGATCTCGCGCGTCTGCGCGGCCGCGAAGGCGTGCCGGACGGCATCGTGCCGTTCGCCGTCCAGCTCGAGTTCGACGACCCGGCTGCGCTCCGGCAATTGATCAGCGATCATCTCTACAAGGCGCGCGAGCGAAGATTCGGCAGGCGATAATGTCGGACGGCGCGCGAACCGCGCTCGCACTCGTTGTGGACGCCACGGTGTGACGAAAAGCATTTCCTGCGCGGATGCGATATGTGGCAACCGAGGTGACATGTCGCGGCTGACGAATTCCCTTCCGCATGTTGGGCAGTTGATGTAGCCTTTCATGAGAGCCGTCACCGGGACGTGCCGAACTCCCGGAAATCATCGACGGCGTTTATGCCCACGGCGGGCAGTACCTTCATCATTTCAGATGCAGCAGCCGTAACGACGAGTTCGGAACGGCAGGGAAAGTCATTGCCAAAAACCCAGAGGAGAACATGCCATGCATTTTTGCCTCACCGGACAATACACACCACGCGCTCTCAATGCCATTTTGGAGAACCCCAAGACCGATCGTCAGGAGGCGGCAAGAAAACTCATCGAAGCGGCCGGCGGAAAGCTGATTTCGATGTTCAGCGTTGCGGCCGACGGCCCAGGCGTTTTGGTGATTTTCGATGTGCCTGATCCGGGTGCGGCTCCGGCCATTTCCGGCCTGACCGTCACGGCGGGCACCCTGCAGAACGTGAAATTGACGCGGCTGTTCACGCAGGACGAGATCAAGCAGGTCCGCCAGAACGCGGCGAAGCTGCGTTCTTCGTATACCCCGCCCGGAAGCTGACATCCGGATCTAAAGCGAAGCCGCCGCAGTCGAACGAAGCGGCGGCAACGCTCACCTCACAGCAAGAATAATGTTTGCAAGCCGAGGCAAGGCGAAGGCCTCCTGCGTCGTTGACGGACAATGCTGTACGACGCGTGCTGCGTCCGGCGTCATAGGTCCGACCGAACGCGCTTGCCAGCGGCCTCGGTAACGGCCTGCGATTGCGGTTCAGCAGTCAATCATGCTCACCACGCCCCAACGGCCATCAATCCGATAATGGTCAGGCACGAGACGCAGGCCACCATGGCGGTATAGTACTCGGGTGTATTCATTGCTGCCTCCCAAACTGTTGCCAACTGCTTGGTCACTGCTACGGCAGAAATCGCCGGTCTCGGGCCGCTTCAATTCGGCGTGCCGCGACCGGTCTTGCGTTGTGTGTCCGTCCTCTCATCGTCACCCTGATCCGGATGATGATGCGCTTCGAGAGCTTCAGAGCGTTCAGCTGCGATCAGAAGCTGTTTCCGCATTTCAGCGAGGCGGGCGCGGCAATACTCACGATAGAGCAGGTTTAATATGGTGGGCATGATCACCCCCATCGTTGATTTTCGATTTACAAATATTCCACCGCGAATTTTCGAGGTGATCGTAGCCCGACAGATGGCTCTTCGATATGAGCCCGTTCACAGACTGCGCCAATTCCAGAGCTCAGTGGCCGTTTGGTTGACTTGATTGTCTGTGCGATAAAAAGAGCAGGGCCAATTACCTAAGATGAAGCATAGCGGCGCTCTGTTTCAGCAAGACTTCGTCAAACAACCTAAGAGCGCCAATCGCAACAAAGAATCCAACCACAACGCGAAATGACTAACCACGGAGTGCAAGCACTCTCCGATGCAACGCGGATCGGCGTGACGGAGATCATTTGCGGTGAGACGCGCACTTCATGCGCGCGCGAACATCGTCGCGACGCCGATGCGGACCATTTCCATGCCTCGCGATAAGCTGCACATTTCGTGCTGCGTCGACAGGGCAGCTGCGCTTTGCTCGCCGACGGCAGCCGCCATTCAGGCGTCGTTCATCGCAAAACTCCTAACCGTTCAGACGATCAGGAGAGTTCGATGAAGCTGCCGTCCGCGATTGTTGTCGCCAGCGTTGCGTGTCTGATCGCTGCGCGCGTGCTTGCACAGACGACGTCGCCCGCTGCTTCAAGCGCGACAGTGCCGGTGCCCGCAACCAAGCGCGTGACGTGCCTCAGCTCAACGCAAAATCTGAAGGGACAAGACAAGCGCGACCAGATGCAGCTCTGCATGGCGCAGGCGCGGCTTGATTGTCTGAAGCAGGCGATCGATCAGAAGATCGTCGGCGAGACCAGGAAGAGTTTCATCAAAACCTGCGTGGGCGCGGATGGCACGGAGCAGCACTAGACGCGCGGCCGCCGCCTCAAGCTTGCGGCTTGGGCGCGCCCGGGTAATGCCGCTCGAGCACGGCGGCGGGCGTGGCGTAGGCTTCCTGCAAATCCACGCTCCAGTATTTCAACTCGTCGAGCGGGATGCGCGTATCGGTGATCGCGCAGCGAACGAAAGTCCCCGGCGAGATCACGCGGAAATCGCCGTCGAGATACTGCACCTGCGCTTCGCCATGGCCCGAGGGGCCGAACTTGTTCAGCACGGTCGAAAGTCTCCGTGGAAGGCCGCTCCGGAGTCACCTTGGAGGGCACGATGTGTTGGACGGGATGTAGCATAGATAGGGTGGCTTGTCCGCCCGGTAAACCCACCGGTTTGTGATGTTTTGGCGCCGTTTCCGCATGATAGTGCTTGAGCGAAGGATCCAACGGCAAAGTTCGATGCGCCTTCCGTTCACCGCCCTGTTCCTGACGTTCCTGATCTCGGCCGCGCACGCGTCGCCGGCGCCGCAGCCGGTTGAGATTCCGCTGGCGTCCGGCGTGCTGCATGCGCAGCTCTACAAGCCCGAGGGCACGGGGCCGTTTCCGACCGTGATCGCGCTCCACGGCTGCGGCGGCCTCGGTGGCCATTCCGATTCCGTGCTGCCGCGCTACCGCGAGTGGGCCGAGCGGCTGCTCAAATCCGGCAACGCCGTCCTGCTCCCTGACAGCTACGGCTCGCGCGAGCTCGGGCCGCAATGCCGCGTCAAGGAGATGCACGTCAAGGCGCGGCGCGAACGCGTCACCGACATCGTGGCGTCGCGCGCCTGGTTGATGCGGCAGAGCTGGGTTGCGCGCGACCGCGTCAGCCTGATGGGCTGGGCGAATGGCGCCAGCGCGCTGCTCTGGGCCGTGCGTCCGCAGAGCCTTGCGCGCGATGTGGGCCCGGATTTCCGCGCCGCGATCGCGTTCTATCCGGACTGCAGGATTTCCGCTGGCCTGGGGTGGAGCACACGGGTGCCGACGCTGGTGCTGATCGGCGGCAATGACGACGTCTCGTCGCCGCCGGCCTGCCGCCAGATGGTCGATGGTGCGCATGGCCGCAGCGCGCTCGCGCGCATCGTGGTCTATCCCGGCGCCTTTCACGACTTCGATCGCGCCAACACCCCGCTGCACGCACTCGCCGGCAGCACCGATGCGGCGGCGCCCGAGCACGGCCATCTCGGCACCGATGCGCAGGCGCGCGCGGCGTCGCAGAAGGAGGTCGCGGAGTGGCTGGCGCGGTAGCCTGGAATGAGCGGGCTCGCCGCGCCGTAGCTCGTGAGAAGCGAAGGCGGGGCCGCCCTTGGGAACAACAGCGGACAGCCCCGCATCGACCACCGCCCTGCACGGAAAATGGCCGACCGTGACTCTACGGATCGCGCGCCGTGATGGTTTCAGCATGTGACGACGCCATCATTCGACCACGATGTCGATTAAACGCAATCTCATGCGCAACCGCTTCGTCCTGTTCTCCTCCGCCCTGATCGTCTTCACCGTCGCGGTCTTCCTGTTCGAAGCCCATCTCTTCGAAGCCCATGCCGGCGCGCCGCAACTCGCGCCGGAACATTGCGGCTTCTGGACCACGATCGACGCGGGATTGTCCTGCCGCTAGGGCGAACTGCTTCCACACCGTCATTGCGAGCGCAGCGAAGCAATCCAGAGTCCCTCCGCGGAAAGATTCTGGATTGCTTCGCTGCGCTCGCAATGACGAGGTTGGGGCCTCTCCATCGTCGTCCCGGCCTAGTGCGCAATTGCGCACGGGGGGCCGGGACCCATACCGCGTGATCTATCAATTGCGCGTGGCATCAGTCCCGAGCGACCAGTTTTCGCCAAACCTCTCCCTGTGGTTATGGGTCCCGGCCCCCGTGCGCAATTGCGCACTAGGCCGGGACGACGCCGAGGGTGAGGCGATGCCGCCGCTCCGCCTAAAACAAATTCCCCTGATCCACCGGCTTGCCCACGCGCTTCGGCGCTGGCTTGGCCTCCTGCGCAGCCGGCTTGGCTTGCGCCGGCGCGCGCTTTGCCGTCGGTGCTGCACGATCCGCATCCGCGGTCGCACCCACGCGTCCATCCGCAAACTCGATCTCGACCCTTGCACCGGGGCCGACGCTGTCGGCCGCATGCACGGGATGGCCGGCCTCGTCGCGCACCAGCGCAAAGCCGCGCGCGAGCACGCCGCGATAGGACAAGGCGGAGAGCAGCTTGCCGCTGTTCTCGACGCGGGCATCCAGCCGATGCAACAGCGTCACCAGCGCGCGGCCCGCGCGCTCGGCAAGGCGATGCGTGCGCTCGCGCTGGCGGTGAATCGCGTTGCGTTGCGCCTGCGCATTGGAGAGCTTTGAGGCGCGCAAGCGCACCTCCAGCCCGGCAAAGCGGTCGCGCCGCCGCCGCAGCAGCGAGCGCGTGGACAGCCCGAGCCGCTCGCCGCACACGGTGAGGCGATGATCGGCCTGCGCGATCTGGCCGTGCAGCACCCGCAGCGTCAGCTTGGCGCCTGCGGCGGTGAACCTTCGGAAATGCGCATGGGTGTTGGCCTTGAGGCAGCGGGGCAGGGACGCACCCGCCGAATCCAGCCGCTGCCGCTGGATCGCCAGCAAATCGCCGGCGGCCGGCAGCGCGCGCGCGGCGGCACGCAGCTCGCTGCGGCGGCTCTCCTGGCCGCGTTGCCAGCAGGACCGGGTGCGTCGCCCCAGATCGCCGACCTCGACAAAGAGATCGCTGCGCACCGGCACCGCCATCTCGGCCGCCGCCGTCGGCGTCGGCGCGCGCTTGTCGGCGACGAAATCGATCAGCGTGATGTCGGTCTCATGCCCCACGGCCGAGATCAGCGGGATCATGCTCTCGGCCGCGGCGCGAACCACGATCTCCTCGTTGAACGACCAGAGGTCCTCCAGCGAGCCGCCGCCGCGCGCGACGATCAGCACGTCCGGGCGCGGAATCTTCCCGCCCTCCGGCAGCGCGTTGAAGCCACGGATCGCGGCCGCGACCTGCTCGGCCGAGCCTTCGCCCTGAACTTTCACCGGCCACACCAGCACGTGGCGGGGAAAGCGGTCCTCCAGCCGATGAAGGATGTCGCGGATCACGGCGCCGGTCGGCGAGGTCACCACGCCGATCACCTCCGGCAGCCACGGCAGAAGCTGCTTGCGCGCTTCGTCGAACAGGCCTTCGGCGGCGAGCTTCCTCTTGCGCTCCTCCATCAGCGCCATCAGCGCGCCGATGCCGGCCGGCTCCAGCGCCTCGATCACGATCTGGTATTTCGAGGAGCCCGGATAGGTCGTGAGCTTGCCGGTGGCGATGACCTCAAGCCCCTCCTGGGGCTTGAAGCGCATCCGGCCGTGCACGCCCTTCCAGATCACCGCCTCGATCTTGGCGCTCTCGTCCTTGAGCGCGAAATAGCAATGGCCGGAGGAATGCGCCCCGCGGAAGCCGGAGATCTCGCCGCGGACCCGGACATGGCCATAGGTGTCCTCGACCGTCCGTTTCAGGGACTGCGAGAGCTCGGAAACGGTGAATTCGGGAGTGTTGAGCAGGGGTTCCGCAGACGGCATCGGCAAACGATTCGGCATGTTGGGATCAGACCCGACGTTAAGGATTTTTGCAGCGCGGCGCCAATCCGGGGATTGATCAAGAGAGTACTCTGTATTATAGAGTTCTCTATATTTTATCGGTCTGAGAGGTGTGGTCATGGCAATTCGACTGCTGCGCGGCGTTTTGAACGGGCTGAAATGGGCCCTGTGTGCGGTCGGCGGCGTGGCGCTGATCCTGGCCGCCATGATCGCAACGCCGCTGGAGCGACCACCGGAGATGCGATCGGTCTCCGACTCCGCCAAGGGCATCGATTGGTCCACGCTGCCTCCGCTCGAGCGCTTCCAGGCCCGCGACGGCACCTGGATCGGCTTCCGCCACTACGCTGCCAAAGCGTTTTCAAGCGAAGTGGAAGCCGGTTCGCGTGAAGAAAACGCGTCAAAACAAGAATCCGGAGCCCCGTTCCGATCCCATCGGAACGGAAATGGCTCCGGCCCCGCCACGGGTCGCGGCGCGGTCTTCATCCACGGCTCGTCCGGCTCCAGCGGCACCGTCAATCATGCCCTGACCCATGCCATCGCCTCGCGCGGGGTGGAGACCTGGGCGCTCGACATCCGCGGCCATGGCGGCTCCGGCACGCGCGGCGATATCGGCTATGTCGGCCAGCTCGAAGACGACCTCGTCGACTTCGTCGCTCAAATCCGCAAGACCGCCCCGGAGCTGCCGCTCACCTTGATCGGCCATTCCGCAGGCGCCGGCTTCTCGCTGCGCGTCGCCGCGACACCGATCATGCAGGACATGTTCGTGCGCACCGTGCTGCTCGCGCCCTATCTCGGCTATGACGCGCCGACCAACAAGCCGCATGCCGGCGGCTGGGCCAATGTCGACCTGCCGCGCTTCTTCGGGCTGGCCACGCTGCGCAAGCTCGGCATCGACTGTTGTTCGCAGCTTCCGGTGCTCGCGCTCGCCGTGCCCGCGACTTCGGCAAAGTACCTCGTCTCCACCTATTCCGATCGCCTGACGCGCAATTTCGCGACGCGCGGCTATCGCATCGATCTTCCGGCAACGACACGCCCCATCACGATCTTCGGCGGCGCCGAGGACGAGATGATGATCTCGGATAAATATGCGGAAGTCGTGCAGGCCATCAAACCGTCGGTCGACGTCAGGATCATCGACGGCATCAACCATATGGGCATCGTCACCAACCCGAAGGCGATCTCGGTCATCGCCGACGATGTGGCAACGCGCGGGGCAGGGCAGTCATGATCGACAGCAAGGAAGCCTCCGCGGCGCTGGCCGATATCGACGATATCGTCCAGCGCGTGAAGCAATCGCAGCTCTATGAGCTGGCGAGCTTTGCTGCCGTCTGGTGGGGCGTCTTGGTGTTCGCGGCCAATCTCGTGACCTGGCTTTGGCCGGTTTATGCGGTCTACGCCTGGGTTGCCGCGGACGCGTTGGGCGCCGGCGGTCTGGTGGCGCTGCGCATTTTCAATCCGCCGCACCGCGCCCATGGCGCCGCCTTCAACGTCAGACTGCTCCTGGTGTTCGTGCTGTTCTTCGCCTTCGGTTATCTCTGCACCAATTTGCTCGGTCATTTCGGTCCGCGCCAGCTCGGCACGTTCTGGCCGCTCTACTTCATGCTGTTCTATACGCTGGCGGGTCTCTGGTTCGGCTATGCCTTCATGGCGATCGGTCTCGGCATCTCCGCGCTGACGCTGATCGGTTATTTCTACATCGGCGAGGCGTTCCCGCTCTGGATGGCCTTCGTCAACGGCGGAGGCCTGATCCTCGGCGGCCTCTGGATGCGGCGGATCTGATGGCCGAGCTCGACGACATCATCCACCAGCCGTTGCGGCTGAAGATCATGGCGGCGCTAAACGCGTTGCCGGCCACCGCAGGATTGGAGTTTTCCCGGCTGAAAAAGCTCACCGGCGCGACCGACGGCAATCTCGGCGCGCATATCGAGACACTCGCCAAGGCGGGCTACGTGTCGGTTGAAAAAGCCTTCGTCGGCAAGAAGCCGCAGACCACCGTCACCGCGACCGCGGCGGGCCGCGGCGCGTTCGCGCGGCATGTGGCGACGTTGCAGGAGATTATTGCGGGGAAGCAGGGGTAGGCCATTGGTCAGACTGTACCGTCGATTGGTTATCACGAACAACGACGTCGGCTTCGAAAGGAGTAGCGAGCTTGCGTTTCGTGTCAGGTCTTTTTCGTAGCAGGAGTTTTCATTTTGCTAGACATCTCTGCGAACCCCTGTCCGCTGCGCTATGCCGAGGGCTCCGCGCCTCGCCCCGTTGCTCCACCGAGCCCGGTGGCAACTGACTCGATCGCGTCCTTGAGAAGCAGTAATCCTTGTGGGGCGACTGCCCGTGTACTCTCACATAACTTACTCGTCGCTTGCATCGTCCATTGCTATTTCGGCAACGGGTTGCCTGGCACTTTCGTTTCTTTGCCACGCTTTCAATAGCGCTGAGGCCTTTTTACGAATCGCGCGCGGACGACCTGCATTTGCCAACACTTCCAAACGCGAGAATGCCTCTCCCTTATCGAGGAAAAGGCCGACGACATCATCACGCAGCGGATGGGTTACGCCCGTGTCTGAGCTGCTTTGCCAACCGCGCATCGCCTGGAGAGCACTTAGAAAGCCCTCATCGTCACGAGTTGCTGCAGCGATATACTGCCTCGCAATGGACGCGCTGCCGAGCTGAACCCAGCAATAGAGTGCGTCCAAGGGGCTCGGCAGGGTGATTATCCTCTTCACACCGAACGTTTCGTATCGTCGGGTGATGAGTATCACAGCTTCATCAAGCGCCTCACGGCTGAGCCATTGGTTTTCAGGATAGGATCTGTTGCCCTTCGGCAGACCGTGGGCAAAGCCCAGATCGCGGACCAAATGGGACAGCCAATTGATGGCTTTCCCTCTCGTTACGATGTCGGAGAAATCCGACGGCTTATTCTTCTCCACCAAATGAACTGCTTTGCGCCAGAGTTCACTCCTCCCAAATTCCTGGATGCCCACGGCCTCGACCGCCAATTCGTCCATCGTCAGCGCAAACGCCCAAGCCATGCCATCTGCTTCGGACGTCGAAAGTGAGCCCGCTGGTTGATCCAAAAGTCGATCCAGCAGTAGATCAACGAAGTGCCCTCTTCGTTCATGCTCCCGCCTTAGCAACTCTAACAGGAACGCCTTGGCTCTTCCTACGCTGGTCGCGCATGCCTTGCGAAATGAGATAAGATCGCCATCCTTCAGCGCGTATGATGGTGCTTCGAAGGCAAAATATTGCCGCCAGTGGCTCGGACTTCCCAATCTGTGTTTGGCTTCGAAATTTCTCAGCTCGTCACGCGTAAAGTCAAAGACCTTTCGCTTGCTCTCATCATCAAATGCGAACGAACCCACGCCGGGTAGAAAGCTATTGATACCAGAGAGATATGCGCGGCTTGCCCAGCCATGCTTCTCCATCAGCTTTGATAGAGATTGAGCCATTTCGCCAGGCTGGGTGTCCCCGGCACGGCCCCCGTCGCGATACGCACCGACATTCTGAAGATACTCGCGAGTCCATGTATACAGCTCGTACGATTTGAGCTTCAGCAGTTGCAGCCACAGAAAATCGCAGAAGTCCGACTCGAGTGGCAGCAGAGGCCAGCTTAAGGCAACGGCATCGAATAGCCGGGCGACGTCTCGCGGTGTTGCTAGAAAGGTACCACCCCAAATATCAAAAAATAGATGTTGCCGGTACTCTGCATCGCGGTCTCCTTGAATCCTCTCAAACTCCTTAGGAAAAGCTTGCTTGAGCTTCCTTTTGAGGGCCCTTCGGAGAGCGAAAGGTTCCTGCGGCGGGATGTGAATGACTTCCTGAAGTATCTTTTCGGTATAGCGACGGCCATCCTGAACCTGCAACGTATGGCGGACCTGCTCCGACAACACGTTGGAGTCGTAGCAGATCAGGTACGTGATGCAGGGAAAATCGGCCACCTTTTGCACCATGCGCAAGACCTCTACAGCCTCTTCAGGAGGCAGACGATCTACGTCGTCAATGACGACGTTAAACCTAATTTCCGAATGCGTTCGTCGCAGCTCTCTCAGCCCTTCAACGATTTCGGCCTTCAGTTTTTCGAGCGGAACTGCATTTCCGAAGAACGGTATAAGCCTATCAAGCCCCTTAAGACCTATTGCCGCCAGTGCGGTGGTGCCGCTCGGATCTAGCGATGCGGCGCCGCCAACAGGTCCCGCTAACGCTCCGATATATCTCCCGTACTTCCGAATAGACTTAGACAATTTTCTTCGGGCACGGCGGAGTTGCCAGGACGTGAAGGACGACCCGAATTCGGATGATTCTTCGATCCTATCGATCTCGGTCGCCAGCAAGCTAAAGAACGCGGCAATAAGCACGCTTTTGTCGCCGATGAGCCACGGCTCGAAGCGAAGCACACGTTGTCCTGAGATTCTCTCCAGCTGCTCGCCTATAAAATTGACGAATGTGGATTTTCCGCTCCCCCACGAGCCTTCAATGCCGAGCGCGTAACCGTCGCCACGAACCAAAGTCGCGAGCGTATTGGACAATCGAGCAATGGTTTCATTGAGCCCAAACTCGTCATCATCTATCGAGACAAGGGCCTTGTCGCCGGTTAGAGGCGGGCGCGATGCTTGCACGTCGCTTTGGGCATCCATCAACAATCTCGGGCGTCAGACGACAACTTAAACGATCACCCGAGGCTACGGCTTTGCCTACCGTGAGTCACGCCCAAATGACCTGCCAGACGATGGCATTGCTGCGGCGCGCTCTTAGCTTCGATGACCGAGCCAACCATCAGTTCAGCTAAGGGCTTCTCTTCACCGCCAAATCGCTCCATCATCGCTCCATTATGTATTGCGGTGACAGTGCACTAAACCATTTCGATTGATGCTTTGGCATTGGAATTTAATGCACTATCACCGTAGCTCCGTAATTCCGCCGAAGCATTCATCTCCCTTCGAGCAGCTGAAGCATCTCGCGCCGTTCATGGGCCGGGACGGGGTGGTGCGCGTTTCCGGCGCACGCTGCCGTTATGGCTGGCGTGAAGCCGGCTTAGCCTATGGCAGCAATATCATCCTGGCAGTGCTCTACATGATCCAGACATGGAGGCGTCCGTGATGGTCCTCCATCGTGGGAGCCTAGGGAGACCGCTTCGAGAGGGGCGGGCGCTCAGGCCACGTCTTCTTCCCGCGACGGCGAGGAGACACGGCGAACTGGATGCCCACAGCGAAACCGATCATTTTTCGTATCTGCTTCTCGTAGTGGGCGTATTCTTTAAGCACCTTTGTGTCGGCGAGCGCCTTCGCTGTGCGGTCGTTGGATACGATAGGGAGAATAAGATGCGCGCCATCTTCTGCGGTAAACGACCAAAGAAGCGTGTGCAGTCCGATGTTACGCTGGACAGATACGACATCGTTCGTCTTTTCGAGGAGCCAGTTTATCTCCGTCAACTCACGGCTTGATGCCTTGAACTTTAGCTCCGCGACTTTGCGAAGCATGTCTCGCTGGGTTTTATCGCTAGGTATGGCATGCCAAGCAGCAAGCGCTAGCTGCCAATTTCGACCGTGCGTGAATAACTCGGAATAGAGTTCTCCAAGGATGGAGTGGTACTCATTCCATGCCATTGCTATCTTGCCGATAGCGATGGCGTGCGCGTCTCGCGCGTCCTGCCCGTGAGGCTTGTATTCAGTCATGGCTTGCCAAAGAATTCGCTGTTGTATGTGGATCAGGGGTTGAACAGCGGAAAAGCAGCGCGAGCACTAGTTCATTTTGGGCCGACGCTGTAGCAGTTCTCAAACATCATGACCGAGTCAGCTTTGGGCTCTGGTCGTCTGAAGAAGCAGAACGACGTGGTAGTGTTGTTCTGTACTGTGACCAGGATTTTTCCATCGGGGGTCATTGATGAGCCAACGATACGCCCCTTGCTCATCAGCAAGCCCGGGAGGTCGACGGTCTGGGCATGTGCTGGGGGAACGCTGGCAATAAAGGTGGCGACGGCTATGGTACCGAGGCGCATAATAGCTCCATGACTAACAATCTAAAGGCGAAAGATTAGTGGAGCTTTGGAAAAAGGCAAACGGAACGCCCCGGCTAGAGCCGGCGCAATAAGTGGATCTTAATCAACCTGGTGTTGGGCGTCAGAGCTGAAGAAGCTCTTGTCCGGCTTGGCCTTGCACTGTTCGAAGCCAATGTTGCAGCGTCGGTGGTCCGTTTCCCCTTGAGCCCCACCCCGATTCATGCGACCTCCGCCACAGCAAACCCCTCATTTCGAGCCTTCGATGCACATTCTCCTGCTTGGTTCCGGCGGCCGCGAACATGCCCTGGCGTGGAAGATCGCAGCCTCTCCCCTGGTGACCAAATTCTGGTGCGCGCCGGGCAATGCCGGGATCGCGCGCGAGGCGGAATGCGTGGCGCTCGACGTCGCCGACCATGCCGCCGTGATCGCCTTCTGCAAGACGAATGCGGTCGAGCTCGTGGTGGTCGGCCCGGAGACGCCGCTGGCGGCCGGTATCGTCGATGACCTCACCGCCGCCGGCATCAAGGCGTTCGGGCCGGACAAGATCCCCGCCCAGCTCGAAAGCTCGAAGGGCTTCACCAAGGCGCTGTGCACCGAATTCGGCATTCCGACCGGCGCCTATGAGCGATTCACCAACGCCGCCGATGCGCGGGCTTACGTCCAGAGCCAGGGCGCGCCGATCGTGGTCAAGGCCGACGGCCTTGCCGCCGGCAAGGGCGTCGTCGTCGCCAAGTCGGTGCGCGAGGCGGAGGACGCCATCGCCATGATGTTCGAGGGCGCCTTTGGCGAGGCCGGCGCCGAGGTCGTGATCGAGGAGTTTCTGCCGGGCCGCGAGATCAGCTTCTTCGCGCTGTGCGACGGCGAGACCGCCATTCCGCTGGCGTCCGCGCAGGACCACAAGCGCGTGTTCGACCACGACGTCGGCCCGAACACCGGCGGCATGGGCGCCTATTCGCCGACGCCGCTGGTCACGCCGGCGATCCACGACGCGATCATGGCCAAGATCATTCTGCCGACGGTATCAGGCATGAAGCAGCGCGGCACGCCGTTTCGCGGCATCCTCTACGCCGGGATCATGCTGACGACGCAGGGCCCGAAACTGTTCGAGTTCAACGTGCGCTTCGGCGATCCCGAGTGCCAGGTGCTGATGCTCAGGATGATGTCGGACATCGTGCCGGCCTTCCTCGCCGCCTGCGACGGCCAGCTGAAGAACTTTGACCTCCGCTGGCATCCGGAGGCCGCGCTCACGGTGGTGATGGCGGCGAAGGGATATCCCGGCGACTATCAGAAAGGCACGCGGATCGAGGGGCTCGATGACGCCTCAGAGGTCGAGACCGCCGAGATATTCCACGCCGGCACGGTCGAGAAGGACGGCGCCATCCTCGCCAATGGCGGCCGCGTGCTCAATGTCTGCGCGCTCGGCAAGACCGTGACCGAAGCGCAAGGGCGCGCCTACCAGGCCGTCGACCGCATCAACTGGCCGGAAGGTTTTTGCCGCCGCGACATCGGCTGGCAGGCGGTGGACGCCGAGAAGTCCAAGAGCTGACAGGCTTTTTTCGCACGCCGGCGAAATTTGCGACCGCGCCGTCGGCCCTCCGAAATTGTGTAGGCGGCTGTTGGACTTAGCTACTGTGCATGGGGTTGTTTTTCGACTTTTTTGTTTTGGGACATTCTCAAGACCGAACAGATCCCACGCTGACAGATAAGGATGCAGAAGATGTCCGATCTCGCCGACCTCTATCCCGGCTTCGCCTCCGAATGGATCAACACCTCCTTCGGCCGCATCTTCGCCCGCGTCGGCGGGAAGGGACCGCCGCTGTTGCTGCTGCACGGCTTCTCCGAGACCAACGTGATGTGGCACCGCGTCGCGCCGCAGCTGGCCGACCAGTTCACGCTGATCATCGCCGATCTGCCCGGCTATGGCTGGTCCGACATGCCCGAGAGCGACGCGCTGCACATGCCCTACAGCAAGCGCGCGATGGCCAAGGCCATGGTCGAGGCGATGGAGCAACTCGGCCATGTGCACTTCGCGCTCGCGGGCCACGATCGCGGCGGCCGCGTCTCGTATCGGCTGGCGCTCGATCATCCCGGCCGGCTGTCGAAGCTTGCGGTGCTCGATATCCTGCCGACCTATAATTACTGGGAGCGGATGAACCGCGCCTACGCGCTAAAGATCTATCACTGGACTTTTCTGGCGCAGCCAGCCCCGTTGCCGGAGACGCTGATTGCGAGCAACGGCGAGTTCTTCCTGCGCTTCAAGATGGCGAGCCAGACCAGGTCGAAGACGCTCGACGCCATCGACCAGCGCGCGCTCGAACACTACATCGCCCCGTTCCGCGATCCCGCCCGCGTGCACGCGATGTGCGAGGATTATCGCGCCGGCGCCTATTTCGACTACGATCTCGACAAGGCCGATTTCGAGGCTGGCAAGAAGATCACGATTCCCATGCTGGCGCTGTGGGGCAACGCCGGCGTGGCGCAAGCCGCCGCCACCCCGCTCGACATCTGGAAGCAATGGGCGACCAACGTCACGGGTATGCCGGTGGATTCGGGGCACTTCCTCACCGAGGAAAACCCGGATGTGACCGCGAAGGCGCTGCGCGAGTTCTTTGCCGCGCCTTAGCGCCGCTCCCGAAAGAAGTCCTTGAGCAGCCGCGCGGACTCGCTTTCGCCGACCCCGGAATAGACGTCCGGGACGTGATGGCAGGTCGGCGAGGTGAAGAACCGGACGCCTGATTCCACCGCGCCGCCCTTGGGATCGGCGGCGCCGTAATAAAGGCGCCTCACCCTTGCAAACGAGATCGCGCCCGCACACATGGTGCAGGGCTCCAGCGTCACGTAGAGGTCGCAGTCGACCAGGCGCTCGCTGCCGATTTTTTTGGCGGCGTCGCGCAGCGCAACGATCTCGGCATGAGCCGTGGGGTCGTAATCGGTCAGCGTCCGGTTCGCCGCGGTGGCGATGACCTCGTAATTGCGGACCACGACGCATCCGATCGGAACTTCGCCCGCCTTTCCGGCGTTTTCGGCCGTTTTGAGCGCCAAATCCATGAAAGAGGGGGCTTTCAAGCCTCGTATCATCGCGAGAAACCTGCTAGTAGCTGCGCCTTCAGCAGAAGTGCTTGACCGAATTTGCCTGAGCATGCGGCTCGAGACGAGCGCGCACAATGCTTTCTGGCCACCCCCTGAGTGAGATTATTCATGCCTCGCGACAGCGACAAAGACAACGATTCCCGCGGCCGGCGTGATCGCGGCCCGGCCAAGGGCGGCCGTTCCGGCAAGGCGCGGGGCCCCGAGAAGAAGTTCGCCAAGCGCGGCTTCGAGGGCAAGGGCGACAGCCGCCCGCCCCGCGGCGACCGCGACAGCCGACCGGTCCGCCGCCGCGAGGAGGGCGATGCCCCGCGCCGCGACTTCAGCGAGCGTCCGAAGTTCAATCGCCAAGACCGGCCGCGCGAAGACCGGCCGCGCGGCGAGGATCGTGGCGAGCGCAGCTTCAAGCCGCGTGGGGATCGTCCCTTCAAGCCGCGCGAAGACCGTCCGTTTTCCGATCGTCCGTCGCGCGACGGCGAGAAGCGCCCGTTCAAGCCTCGTGGCGACCGCCCATTTTCTGATCGCCCCTCGCGCGATGGCGAGAAGCGGCCGTTCAAGCCGCGCGGTGATCGCCCGTCCTATGGGCGTGATGACCGTCCGCCGCGCAGGGATCGCGACGATTCCCGTCCGGCCGGCCGAACCGGTGACGCGAAGTTTGGCGACAAGCGACCTTACGCGCCGCGTGGCGACCGTCCGGAACGCAAGTTCGACGGCGAGCGGAAGTTTTCGCGCGGTGCACCGGACCGCAATCGCAGCGAGCGCAGCGATTCAAAGCCCTGGCAGAAGCGCGATGCGGCTCCCCGCGGCGACCGGCCGCCGCGCAAGGACTTCAGCAAGGGTCCGCGCAAGGATTTTGGCGGCAGCGACCGCGGTCAGGACAAGCCCTGGCAGAAGCGCGACGATCGGCAAGGCGGCGGCGACGACCGTCCGCGCTTTTCGCGTTCGCGCGACGATCGCACATCGGGTGATCGTCCGTTCCGCGAGCGGCCCAAATTCGATCGTCCCAAGTTCGATCGCCCACGCGATGATCGTCCGAGGTTCGATCGCGGCGGCGATCGCCCGAAATTCGATCGTCCGCGCGAGCGCTCCGAGGGCCGTTCCGACTGGCACGAGCATCCCCGCAACGAAGCGCGTTCCGGCGATCGTCCACGTCGCGAAAACGAGGATGAGAGCAGGATCTTCGAGAAACGTCCCGCCTTCGGCGGTCGCGGCGCCTATCGCGAGCGCGATCGTGATTCCGAGCGGCGGCCTCGCCGCGAGGAAGAGGTCAAGCCGAAGAAAGCCGGCGAGCGCATCGCCAAGGTGCTGTCGCGTGCGGGCCTCGCCTCCCGCCGCGATGCCGAGGAGATGGTCACGCAGGGCCGCGTCAGCGTCAACGGCCGGGTGATCAATTCGCCGGCGCTCGACATCACCTCGAACGATGTCGTTACTGTCGACGGCAAGCCGTTGCCGGAGCGCGAGCGCACGCGGCTGTTCCTCTATCACAAGCCGCGCGGCCTGATGACGACGCATGACGATCCCGAGGGACGTCCGACCGTGTTCGACAATTTGCCCGAAGGTCTGCCGCGGCTGATCTCGATCGGCCGGCTCGACTTCAACACCGAAGGCCTGCTGCTGCTCACCAATGATGGAGGGCTCGCGCGCACGCTTGAGCTGCCGGACACCGGCTGGCTGCGTCGCTACCGCGTCCGCGCCCATGGCGACGTCACGCAGGCGCAGCTCGACCAGCTGAAGAACGGCATCGAGATCGAGGGCGTCAAATACGGTCCGATCGACGCCACGTTGGAGCGTGACCAGGGTGCCAATGTCTGGCTTGTTTTCGCGATCCGCGAAGGCAAGAACCGCGAAGTGCGCAACGTCTGCGCCCATCTCGGGCTCGAGGTGAACCGGCTGATCCGGGTCTCCTACGGCCCGTTCCAGCTCGGCGAGGTCCCGGAAGGCCAGGTCGAGGAGATCAAGTCCCGCGTGCTGCGCGACCAGCTCGGCGAAAAGATCATCGAGAAATCGGGCGCACAGTTCGACGTGCCGCAGAAATCTGCCTCGCATGAGGGAGACGACGCGCCGCGCGAGAAGAAGCCTGCGAGCAAGCGCGGCGTGATCAACGACCGCAAGGGCCGCCGCGTTCTGGTGCAGCGCACCGGCAGCGAGGAAGCGCGCGAGCGCAACGAGGCTGAGGCGAGCGGCTACGGCCCGCCACGCCGTCCCAAGCGCGGCTATCACGGCAAGCGCGATCTGGCGCCGAAGGAGGACTGACGTTGCGCGTCGTCGGCGGTCGATTGAAGGGGCGCAATCTGGCCTCACCGTCCTCGCGCGACATCCGCCCCACGGCGGACCGCCTGCGCGAGTCCGTGTTTAACATCCTCATGCACGCCTATGACGATCCGATTGCGGATGCGCGTGTGCTCGATCTCTTCGCCGGTACCGGCGCGCTGGGCATCGAAGCGTCGTCACGCGGCGCGAAGTTCACGCTGTTCGTCGACAACGGCGCGGAAGCGCGCGCCCTGCTGCGGAACAATGTCGAGACGCTGGGCTTGGGCGGCGTGACAAAAGTCTATCGTCGTGATGCGACCGATCTCGGGCCCGCACATCCGGTCGAGCCGTTCTCGCTGGTGTTCCTCGATCCGCCCTATGGCAAGGGGTTTGCGGAGAAGGCGCTTGCGAGCTTGCGCGACGGCGACTGGCTGACGCCGGGCGCGCTGCTCGTGGTGGAAGAGGCAAAGGCTGCGCAGTTCGTCACGCCTGAGGGCTTCGAGGAATTGGAGCGGCGCGCTTATGACGACACGGAGTTCGTGTTTTTGAAGCGGCCGTAACTTCACAATCGGTTCGTAGGGTGGGTTAGCCGAAGGCGTAACCCACCACCTTGCCGCGCACGTGGGACGAAGTTGGTGGGTTACGCCGAGCAGATGCGCTTTGCGCATCTGCAGGGCTAACCCACCCTACGAATTACCTCCGCCCGAACAGCTTCTCCACGTCGCTCAGCTTCAGCTCGACATAGGTCGGCCGGCCGTGATTGCACTGGCCGGAGTTCGGGGTGTCCTCCATCTCGCGGAGCAGGGCGTTCATCTCCTCCGGCCGCAGCCTTCGGCCGGCGCGCACCGAACCGTGACAGGCCATGGTGGCGGCGACGTGCATCAGGCGGCGCTCCAGCGGCAGCGCCTCGTCCCATTCGGCCATGTGCTCGGAAAGATCGCGCAAGAGCCCGCCCGCGTTGGCCTTGCCGAGCAGCGACGGCGTCTCGCGCACCGCAACCGCGCCGGGGCCGAAGGATTCGATCGCGAGGCCAAACGACGCCAGTTCCTCGCTGCGCTCGAGCAGGCGCTCCACCGTAGCCTCGTCCATCTCGACGATCTCGGGGATCAGCAGGATCTGCCGCTGCACGCCATTGGCCGCCAGCGAGGCTTTCAGCCGCTCGTAGACGATGCGTTCATGCGCGGCGTGCTGGTCGACGATGATCAGGCCGTCGCGAGTTTGAGAGACGATATAGGTCTCGTGGATCTGCGTGCGCGCAGCGCCGAGCGGGCGGTCGACCAGGTCACTGACCGGCTGGGATTCGATCCGCACGTCCGCGCTGGGCGCGCCGACATCGAACGCCGCTTGCGCGCGCTCGGCGAAGGCGGGCGCGGTCACATCGTCGAATGACGGCATCGGCGCGACCGGGGCGGATGGCGACTGGCGCCAGTCCCAGCTTGCCGGGCGCGGCGTGAATGCGGGGCGGAACGACGACAGCGCGCTCTCGCCGCTGTTGGCGGCCGTACGCCGGCCCTCCCGTGCAAGCCCTTCCTTTAATCCGTGCACGATCAGTGCTCGGACCAGGCCGGCGTTGCGAAACCGCACCTCGGTCTTGGCCGGATGCACATTGGCGTCGACCTCGCGCGGATCGAGCGTGACGAACAGCGCCAGCACCGGATGGCGGTCGCGCGGCAGATAGTCGGCATAGGCCCCGCGCACCGCGCCTAAGATCAGCTTGTCGCGTACCGGGCGGCCGTTGACGAAGAGATATTGCCCGAGCGCGTTGGCCTTGGTTAGCGCCGGCGCTGCGGCATAGCCGGCGACCACGACGCCCTCGCGCTCGGCATGGACCTCGATGGCATGGCTGCGGAACTCTGCCCCCAGGATGTCGCCGAGACGGGTCAGGCGACCGGCGACGCCGGGCAGTGCCGCAGCCCAGGTCACCGGCGCGCGCTCTTCGCCCGCAAGCGTGAAGGCGATTTCGGGCCGCGCCATCGCCAGCCGCCGCACCACCTCACGGATCGCTTCCGCCTCGGTCCGGTCGGTCTTCAAGAACTTCAGCCGCGCCGGCGTCGCGTAGAAGAGGTCGTTGACCTCGACCCGCGTGCCGTGCGCGAGCGCGGCCGGCATGATCTCGGTTTTCTCGCCGCCCTCGACATTGAGCGCCCAGGCGTGCGGCTCACTGGCATGCCGCGTAGTGATGGCGAGCCGCGCCACAGAGCCGATCGAGGGCAGCGCCTCGCCGCGGAATCCGAGCGTGCGGATCTGCAGCAGGTCCTCGTCGTCGAGCTTGGAGGTGGCGTGACGCTCGACCGCCAGCGACAGGTCCCTGGCGGTCATGCCGCCGCCGTCGTCGGTAATGCCAATCCGCCGGCGCCCGCCACCATCGGTAAAGACCTCGATCCGACTGGCGCCGGCATCGATGGCGTTCTCGACCAGCTCCTTGACCACGCTCGCGGGACGTTCGACCACCTCGCCGGCGGCGATGCGGTTGACGACCTGTTCGGGCAATTGGCGGACGGGCATGAAACTTGGGCTTCGACCTGGATTCGCTGACAGCGATATTCTAGGCCGTGTTGCGTCAAAAGCATGTGTTGGGCAACAGGAACATGGCGGGCTGGGGAAAAGGGCTGTCTATCGCATTGAAGAGATTGGACGTTCGAGAATATCGCGCAACTGGGATGGATCAATCTCCGGTGCTGGTCCCGATTGTGGGGTACCGGGCTGCGGTGTAGCATCGTGAAAAAACGGCAACAGGACGGGAGGACGCCATGTGCCATCTCTTCGCGCACCAGCCCCAACGCGACTACGAATCCCAGACCCGCTCGTTGCGGATCGGAGGGCATTGCACCTCGATCCGTCTGGAAATGGCATTTTGGGATACACTGGAGGAGATCGCGGCCAAGGAGAACATGAGCGTCGGCAAGTTCCTGACGACGCTCTACACCGAGGTGCTCGACCATCACGGCGAGGTCAACAACTTCGCTTCGTTGCTGCGCTGCTCCTGCCTGATCTACCGCGCCAAGGCGACAGCGCCGGTGCAGACGTTCAAGACGACGGTCGCGCCCATCCTCGATGCGGCGGAATAGCCCCGATGTCGTCCTGGCGAAGGCCAGGACCCATACCGCGGAATCCGTCAGCGATGGGCGGTATGGGTCCCGAACAACGAGCCTTCGCCGAACTCCTTCCTGGGGCAATGGGTCCTGGCTTTCGCCAGGACGACGAACGAGATTGGATCAAATCTCCTTCTTCTGCATCGCACCCGCAATGTAATCCGCCTGCCGGATCGCGAGCGAGACGATGGTCAGCGTCGGATTGCAGGCTGCGCCGCTGGTGAACTGGCTGCCGTCGGAGACGAACAGGTTCTTGACGTCGTGGCTCTGGCCGAACTTGTTGACCACGCCGTCTCGCGGCTTCTCGCTCATCCGGTTGGTGCCGAGATTGTGCGTGCTCGGATAGGGCGGTGTCGGATAGCTCACGGTGGCGCCGACGGCGTCGTAGACCGCAGCGCCCTGCTTGTAGGCGTGCGCGCGCATCGCGAGATCGTTGGGATGATCGTCGAAGTGCACGCTTGCGACCGGCTGGCCGAACTTGTCCTTCACGACAGGATCGAGCGTGATGCGGTTGGTCTCCTGCGCCATGTCCTCGCCGACCAGCCACATCCCGGCCATCCGCGGATAGCCGTCGAGCGCCGCGGTGAATGGACGTCCCCAGGCGCCGGGATTGAGGAACGCCGCCATGAAGGGCAGGCCGATCGATAGTGTCTCCATCTCATAGCCGCCGACGAAGCCGCGCTTCGGATTATTTGCGGCCTCGTCGCGGATGATGCCGGCCATGGTGGTGCCGCGATACATGTGCACCGATTTCTCGAACACGGCGTAGACGCTGCCGGTCATGTGGCGCATGTAGTTGCGGCCGACCTGGCCCGATGAGTTGCCGAGGCCGTCCGGAAACATGGTGGATGCGCTGTTCAACAGCAGCCGCGGGCTTTCGATCGAATTGCCGGCCACCGCAACGATGCGGGCCTTCTGGCGCTGCATCGCGCCAGTCTCGTCGGCATACACCACACCGGTGACTTTGCCGCCCGCGTCATGCTCGATCTTGACCGCCATGTTCGCGGGGCGGACCTCGAGATTGCCGGTCGCCTCGCCCTTGGGTATCTCGGTATAGAGCGTCGACCACTTCGCGCCGGACTTGCAGCCTTGGAAGCAGAAGCCGATCTGCTGGCAGGCGCCGCGGCCATCGCGCGGTTGGCTGTTGATCGCCATGTTGCCGGTATGCACGGTTTTGTATCCGAGCTTCTTCGCGCCGGCCTCCATCACCCTGAAGTTATTGTTGCCGGGAAGTCCGGGAATGCCGTTGGTGCGGGTCACGCCCATCTTGTTCTCGGCCTTGGCGTACCACGGCTCCATCTCGGCAAGCGTGACCGGCCAGTCCAGCAGGTTGGCGCCGGGAAGGTTGCCGTAGGTGCTCTTCACCTTGAACTCGTGCTCCTCGAACCGCAGCGATGCGCCGGCCCAGTGTGTGGTCGAGCCGCCGACCGCCTTGACGATCCAGGCGGGAAGACCCGAGAAGTCTTTTGCGACGCGCCATGTTCCCGACGTGGTGCGGGCATCGGTCCACGCGAGTTGGGAGAAACTCTCCCACTCGTCATTGACGAAGTCCTGATTTTCGATGCGGGGACCTGCTTCGAGAATGACGACCTTGACGCCCTTCTGTGCGAGTTCGTTGCCCAGTGTGCCGCCGCCGGCACCGGAGCCGACGATCACCACAACGCCTGAATCGTTCAGATCGAATTTTGCCATATGCGTTCTCCTGAACCGTTGGGTGGACGTTAAGCCTTCGGCAGCCAGTCGATGTCGGCGAAGCCGCGGTTGATGTAGCCGCCGTGCTCGGCGGAGGAGCCCTCGTAGCCGAACCGCGGCCAGACCTCTTTCTGGTTGTAGAGAGACACGATGAGCTCGCCGCGCACCTTCTGGAAGAACTCGCTCTGCTCGATCTCCTTCAGGAGCACCACGCGGTCGGCTTCCCACGGCACTTCGGCGTAAGCCACCTTGTGGCGATCACGCGCATTCTGATCGAGCCGTGTGATGCCGTCGCTGATCAGCGACTTGACGGAGGCGTCCTTCGCCGCCTTGCCGTCCCACGGCTTGATCGCGGTGATGTAGTAGCTGTCGCCGAGGACGTCGTGCGGATAAATATCGCGCGCGACCTTCAGCAGCGTCTTCATCGTTGTGGGCGAAAGCGCACTGGTCTCGTCGGCCCATGCGCCCTCGACGCTGACGGCGACGCTGGCCGCGACTGCCGCGACCGGCACGGCGGTCGCGGCGCCCTTGAGAAAGACGCGGCGGCTGTGCTTGCTTCGACGATCGACTTCTCTCATGGCATTCCTCCGTTGATCTTGATTTTTGATTTGGTTAGTTGAAACGTCCGCCGCGCTGAATCACCTCTATCTTGTAGCCGTCGGGATCACTGACGAAGAAGAAGCGCGCTAGCGTTTTGCCGTCGTGCTTGAAGTCACGCAGCTGGCCCGGCGCGAGCTTCTCGCGCTCGAAGCGGGCATGTTCGGCATCGAGATCCTCGACCACCACGGCTAGATGTCCGTAGCCGTCGCCGAGCGCATACGGTTCCTTGCGATCGAAATTGACCGTCAGCTCCACCTCGAAGGGTGAGGACGGGTGCCGCAGATAGATCAAGACAAAGTCTGCGAACTTCAGACGGTCGGTGATTTCCAGGCCAAAGGCCCGCTGGTAGAAGTCGAGAGAGCGCGCCTCGTCGAGTGCGCGGATCATGGAATGGACCGGCTTCGCCATTCAGTGCTGCTCCCTAAGAAAGGCGATGATGGCGGCGCGCGTCTCCGGCTTCGCCTGCCGGTAGACCATGACGACACCGGGAATCACCGCTTGCGGATTGGTCAGCCAGGCATCGAGCTTCGTCTCGTCCCAGGCAAAGGCTGCTTTTGCGAGGGGCTCTGAATAGTGAAAGCCTTCGACCTTTCCGGCGGGACGCCCGACGATCCTAACCAGCGGCGGACCCTGCCGCACCGGTTCTGACAGGTTCGTGGTGTGGCACACCGCGCATTGCTGCTTGAACAGTGTCGCGCCATCCGGCGGCTTTGCAGCCGGCAAGGGCATTTGCGCCTCGGCCACCCGCACCACCAGCACCATCGCGGTGCACAACCCCAGCACGATCGCGCGCATCGTCAAAAGTCCGCCCATCCACGTCAATTCAGCGTGCGCAAATTCTAGGCGCGGTAAAACAAGCCGTGGTAGTAGCGGGCTGTTTCGCTGCGTGCGGAGATGCGCGCGGGCAGCGTTGTTCCGCGCTGCCGCATATGCGGAGGACAATTTCGCGAAACCGCCGTCAAATCCCTAAACGATCACCACACGAGACAGATTGCATCACGGCCGCGCCGTTCGAGCTCGTAACGCGATGGACTGGTTCGGCTCAGGCGGACGGCGCATCAAGCCGCCGAACCGATCATCGCGAAAGTCCAGGAGAAATGGATGAAGTTGTTGAAGACCTCTGCAATCGCATGCGCCGTCTCGGCCCTCATTGTGACACCCGTTCTCGCGCAAGGTACGTCGTCCGGCGCCAGGCCTAGCGGGACCGTGCAAAGCAAACCCATGCAAGGCAGCACAATGGGCAGCGGCGACGAGGAGATGAGCGCCCAGCCGGGCGCGGCGGGCGAGACGACGGGCATGAAGCCGACGAAGGGTACCAGGGGCACGGTTGGCACGACGGGCAGTGCTGCGCACAGAGGGACCACCGACGATTCCGCGACGGGCGGTGCAGCCACGGGCAAGCGCTACTAGCCAATGGAGTGAAACGGCAGAACTCCGGTCGCCCTGCGGCCGGAGTTCTTTTGCTGTGTCTGCTAGTCGTCGAAACCGCGCCCGCGCTTCGATTTGATGTCGCTGCGGCGCTTCTTGCCCTCGAGCCGGCGCTGCTTCGAGCCAAAGGTCGGCTTCGTCGCGCGCCGCGGCTTCGGCCGGATCATGGCTTCGCCGAGCATCTCCGTAAGCCGATCGATGGCGTCCTGGCGGTTGCGCTCTTGGGTGCGGAAGCGTTGGGCCTGGATCACGATGACGCCGTCCTTGGTCATGCGCTGCCCTGCGAGCCGGGCGAGGCGCAACGCGGCATCCTCCGGCAGCGTCAGTTTGCGGGTGTCGAAGCGCAATTGCGCCGAGGTCGCGACCTTGTTGACGTTCTGCCCGCCCGGGCCGGAGGCGCGGACAAAGCTGATCTCGATGTCGTCCTCGTCAATGACGAGATCGCGGGATATCCGCAGCATGGTGGCACCATTCGTGATGCCCGGACATATCCCGGCCGCCCAAGTTCGGCAATGGTGCCCGAAATGCAAATGGCCGGGCGTGCCCGGCCAATTCAGGAAGCCTACGGACGACGTCAGTTCGACTTCGTCGCCGGTGCGGCGGCTGGTTGCGCCGCGGCCTGCGGAGCGCGGCCGACGACGACGGTCAGGAGGCCTTGGCCCCAGAGGCGCTTTGCGGCCGCCTTGGCGTCGTCCATGGTGACCGCTTCGATGACGGCGTTGCGCTTCTCGATATAGTCGATCGGCAGCTTGTCCTGCTGATATTGCAGCAGCGCCTGCGCGAGCTTAGAGGAGGTGTCGAGCGCCAGCATCTGTGAGCCCTTGAGATAGGACTTGGCCTCGTCGAGCTCCTTCTGCGTCGGGCCTTCCTCGGCGATCCGGCGCACTTCCTTGTCGATGGCATCGATGGTGTCGCCGGCACGGTCGGCACGGGTCCCGGTATTGCCGATGAAGACCGCCGAATGCTCCATCCAGAGCAGCGACTCGAATACCGAATAAGCCAGGCCACGCTTCTCGCGCACCTCGCGATAGAGCCGCGAGGACAACCCGCCGCCGCCGAGGATGTGGTTGACGACATAGGCAGCCATGAAGTTCGGATCGCTGCGCTTCACCCCGGGGCCGCCGAAGGTGATCACGGTCTGGGGCACGTCGAGCGTCACGAAGGCGCGTTGCGGCGGCTTGGCGGCCTCGACGTCGGGGACCGGCACGAGGTTGGCCTTGGCGGGCAGGCTGCCAAACGTGTGGTCGAGCAGCTTGCCGAGCGTGGCCGGATCGACATCGCCAACCACCGCGATCTTCAGCGAGTCCTTGGCGAGCACGCGGCCGACATAATCCTTCATGTCGGCCACCGTGATGGTCGGAACGCTGTCGAGATTGCCGTTGGATTGCCGGCTATAGGGATGATCGCCGAAGGCGACCTCCAGGAATTTGCGGCTCGCGAGCGAAGTCGGGTTGGTGGTCTCGCGGCGCAGGCCCGAGATCACCTGCGAGCGGATGCGTTCGACATCGGCGGTTTCGAAATGCGGCGAGGTCAGCGCGCTCCGCAGCAGGTCGAAGGCCTCGTCCTTGTTGTCGCGCAGCATGCGCAGGCTGCCGCGGAACGTGTCGCGGGTGGCGCTGAAGGAGAGCTCGATGGCGCGGCGGTCGAGCCGCTCGTGGAAGGTCTTGGAATCGAGATCGCCGGAGCCTTCGTCGAGGAGATCGCCGACCAGATTGGCGACGCCCGACTTGTCCTTGGGATCCTGTGCCGAGCCGCCCGCAAAGGAATATTCCATCGCGATCAGCGGCACGGTCGCATCCTGCACGAACCAAGCCTCGATGCCGCCCGGCGAGGTCAGATGCTGGATCTTTGCAGCCGCCTGCGACGGCGAGACCGCAGCGAGCGCGAGTGCAGCGCCGGTGGCAAAGGAGAATGCAACGCGTCGAAGGAAGGGATAGGTCACGAACGCTTCTCCTCGCGCTTGGTGGTCGCGGTGTCCTTGATCAGATAGCCCGTCACCGAGCGCTTCTTCTCGAGCCATTTCTGCGCGACGGTGCGGACCTGCTCGGCGGTGACCGCGCGGATGCGATCGGGCCAGCTCCGGATGTCCTCGACCGACAGGCCCGTGGTCAGCGCCCCGCCATACCAGCGCGCCAGCACCGCCTGGTTGTCCTGGGCGTAGATCGCTTCGGCGATGAGCTGGGTCTTGACCCGCTCGAGATCCTCGGCGCGGATCGGATTTTGCGCGATGTCGGCAATGACGCCGTCGACCACCTGCTCGACCTCGGCGAAGCTGACGCCGGATTTGGGCGAAGCCGAGATCGCGAACTGGGTCGGGTCGAGCGAGATGCTCGAATAGCTGGCGCTGGCGGAGACCGCGAGCGGCTTGTCGACCACGAGCGCACGGTAGAGATAGGAATTGCTGCCGCTGCCCATCAGCTGCGCCAGCACGTCGAGGGCCGCGCTTTCGCCGGCCGCAGCCGTGGTCGCCGACGGCACCAGGTAATAGCGCCGCAAGCCGGGTTGCTCGACGCGCGGATCGGCCAGGGTCACGGTGCGCGGCGCCGCGGGCTCCGGCTCCTGCGGGCGGACGCGGCGCGCCGGGATTGCGGGCTGGGCCGGGATGGAGCCGAAATTGCGCTCGACCAGCGGGCGGATGTCGGCGGGCTCGACGTCGCCGGCGATCACCAGGATCGAGTTGTTCGGCGCATAGAAGCGGCGGTAGAAGGCGAGCGCATCCTCGCGATCGAGCTTCTCGATCTCCTGGTGCCAGCCGATCACCGGCCGGCCGTAGGGATGGTTGAGATAGAGCGCGGCCATGATCTGCTCGTTCAGCCGCGCGTCCGGATTGTTGGCGACGCGCATGTTATACTCTTCGAGCACGACGTCGCGCTCGGGCAGCACGTTCTCGTCCTTGAGGATCAGGCCGGTCATGCGGTCGGCCTCGAACTCCATCATCTTCGGCAGCTGCTCTTTCGGTACTCGCTGGTAATAGTTGGTGTAGTCCACTGAGGTCGAGGCGTTCTCGTTGCCGCCGACGCGGAGCACGGTCTGGGAGAATTCGCCGACCGGATGCTTCGAAGTGCCCTTGAACATCAGGTGCTCAAGGAAGTGCGCGAGCCCGGACTTGCCCGGCGTCTCGTCAGCCGAGCCGACCTTGTACCAGATCATTTCCGTGACGACGGGCGTGCGGTGGTCGGGAATCACCACGACCTGCATGCCGTTTCCGAGCGTGAAGCTGGCGGGCGGGGCCGATGTCACCGTGGTCTGCGCAAGGGATGCGCCGGCCGTCAGGACACTCGTCGAAAGCAGCGCGGCAAGGAGGCAGGCAGCCGATCGGTAAGAGGACATCATGATCCTTATGAAAGGCCGAGCCCGGATGTCCGGCTCGGAGGCACGGCATGGTACACCGTGCGGCAAACGCTTCGCGTCACGAAGCAGAGAACTCAACTCGGGCGCAAGTTACTGATAAGCAATAAAAGACCGCGTCCCGCGCGCACGAGCCGCCGGCGCGGGACCGCGTCTGCCGGATATCGCGAAGGGACAGGAGGGCTATTGTTCCTTGTCCTTGCCGGACATGATGTCGAAATAGGTCCGCCGTGTCTTGTCCTCTCCGGCGCCATAGGCGTAGCTCGGCGACGGCGTCTGGTAGCCCGGCGGCGGCTCGACCAGCGACTGGCGCGGCGGCTCGGTCGTGAATTGCTTGGCCTCGCCTTTGTTGTTCGACATCATGCCCCACAGACCGCCGGTGAAGCCGAGTTGGGCGGGGCTGAGCGACGGATTGCCGTTGGTGCCCGGCTGAATAGGATCATTGCTCGTGCGCTCGGGTGCGGCTGTCCTGCCGACCTCCATCTCGGCGGGTGACAACGCCCGCCCTGCCTGCCAGCTCTCCGTCGCCTTGACGGCCTTCTTCCGCTGCGCGATGGCCTCCTTGCGGCGTCTCTCGTCAGGGTCCTTCGGCCAGTTTGGTGCGTTCTTGGCTTCGGTCCCGGCGGGCGGCGGCAGGTCAAGCTTGGGCGGTACCACCAGCGGCGACCGCTCGCGGTATTCGATACCCTTCTTCTCCATGCTCTTGGCGCCGATGCCCGACATCAGATTGTCGATGAGCTTCTCTTCGAAGGTCATGTCGTCATCGTCCTCGCCGTCGTCACCGGCGCGGGCGGCGCCAGCCGACATGACGAGACCGATGCCGAGCGCGACAGCGGACAATTTCAACGCCCGCCAGAACCCCTGCCGGGGGTCTCCAACCATCGAACTGCTGGTCTTCGAGCTGCGCATCACCGTACCTGTTCCAAATTGTGGCAGTTTGCCGCTCTCGCGCGGCATAATCCCTCGCAAAAACAAGGTTCCGCCTGCCGGTCCGTATCAGCCGGGATCAGGGCGCTTTTGCGGCGGGTACCCCCAGGAAGGAATCATACAATAGCGCCGCCACGCCAGCAACGATGGCCACGTCCGCGAGGTTGAACACGTACCAATTATAGGTATTTCCGCCGATCTCGACGTGGAACAGGGCGAAATCGACCACCGCGCCATAGGCCAAACGGTCGATGCCATTGCCGATGGCGCCGCCGATGATCAGGCCGAGGGCGATGGTTGCCAGCAGCGTGTGCGAGCGGGCCATCCAGATCGCCAGCGCAACCACGGCGAGGACCTTCACGGCCATCAGCGCCATCTGCGCCGCCTGGCCGTCGTTCTGGAGCCAGCCGAAGCTGATGCCGATGTTCCAGGCCAGCACCAGGTCGAAGAACGGCGTCACGCTCACCGCTCCGCGACGGGCGAGGTCGAACACGTTCAGCAGCCAGAGCTTTGAGGCCTGGTCGGCCACGAGCGTGACCAGGGCCGCGAGGATGCCGGCGCGGAGCGGGGTCATGGGCAGCTGGCCACATCACGCTCCGTCGTCGGCCTGGCGAAAGCCAGCACCCATGCTCCGAGGCGGTCGTTGTTTGAAAGACTTGTGGTCATCAGCCTTCGTCGCAATTCGCGGCGGTGTAATGGGTCCTGGCTTTCGCCAGGACGACGGTGAGAGCTAGATGCTGACCCCCAGCGTCTTCCATTCGCGCAGCGCCTTGGCGTCGCGCGGGGTGACGTCGGGATATTCGGGGTCTTCACCCACCGTCGGCGAAATCTTCCAGGAACGGGCGCATTTGGTGCCGACCGCCTTCTCCACCACGACAGCGACGCCTGGAACGGCATCGAGACGGAATGCGGAAGCCGGCGCTTCGCCCTCGCGCACCTCGTAATTCGAGGTGATGCAGATTTCCGCGAGGTCGGTGTCGAACAGCGTCGCCAGCATGTCGCGGTCGGCGACATAGATCACCGGTGATGCCTCCAGCGACGAGCCGATGTTCTTGGCGGCGCGTTCGAGCTCCAGCGCACCGGTGACGACGCGGCGGACGTTGCGGATCGCTTCCCATTTCGCGGCGAGCTTGTCGTCGCGCAGGCTTTCGAGGTTCTCCGGAAATAGCGTCAGGTGCACCGAGGGCTCGGCGTCGGGCCTGTACATGCGCCAGGCTTCCTCCGCGGTGAAGCTGAGGATCGGCGCCAGCCATTTCAGGATCGAGCTGCACAACAGGTCGATCGTGGTCAGCGCCGCCTTGCGCGTCAGAGAGGACGGCGGATCGCAATACAGCGTGTCCTTGCGGATGTCGAAATAGAACGCCGAGAGCTCGCTGTTCAGGAAGGCGGACAAGGTTGCGACCACGGTCTTGTAGTCGAACTCCTGATAGGCCTTGCGGACGACGGCAGCACGGACCGCGAGCTCGTGCAGCATCAGCCGTTCGAGCTCAGGCATGTCGGCGGGCGCGACTGCGTCGGCCGGCTTGTAGTGATCCAGCGTTCCAAGCATCCAGCGCACGGTGTTGCGCAGCTTGCGGTAAGTCTCGATGGTGTTCTTCAGGATCTCCGGGCCGATGCGCTGGTCGTCGGCATAGTCGGTGGCGCAGACCCACAGGCGCAGGATATCCGCGCCCGAATCCTTGATCACCTTCTGTGGCTCGACGGTGTTGCCGATCGACTTCGACATCTTGCGGCCGTTCTCGTCGAGCGTGAAGCCGTGGGTGAGCACGATGTCATAGGGCGCGCGGCCGCGCGTGCCGGCGCTCTCCAGCAGTGACGAGTGAAACCAGCCGCGATGCTGGTCGCTGCCTTCCAGGTACATCACGGTGTCGTTGCCGCCGTCGACCTTGCGGACGATGTTGCCGAGCTGCGGGAAGTTCTGGCGATCCTCGAGCACGAAGGCGTGCGTGGAGCCGGAATCGAACCAGACGTCGCAGATGTCGTCGATCTTCCTCCAGTCTTCCTTCGCGCGCGATCCAAGGAAGCGCTCGCGGGCGCCTTCCATGTACCAGGCGTCGGCGCCTTCCTCCATGAAGGCCTCGGTGATGCGCTGATTGACGATCTCGTCCTGCAGGATCTCGGCCGAACCGTCGCTCTTTTCGCGCACGAACACGGCGATCGGAACGCCCCAGGCGCGCTGGCGCGAGATCACCCAGTCCGGACGATTGGCGATCATGCCGTTGATGCGGTTCTCGCCCGACGGCGGTACCCATTGCGTGACCGAGATCGCATGCAGCGCGCGGGCCCGCAATGTATCGCCCTTCTTGGCGTGGCCATCGTCGCTGATGTCCTTGTCCATCGCGATGAACCATTGCGGCGTGTTGCGGAAAATGACCGGCTTCTTCGAGCGCCATGAATGCGGATATTGGTGCTTGAGGCGGCCGCGCGCGAGCAGCTTGCCAGCCTCGATCAACGCCTTGATCACGGCCTCATTGGCATCGCCCTTCTCGCCCTTGTCGTTGAGCACGCGCTTGCCGGTGAAGCCAGGGGCCTGCGCCGTATAGGCGCCGTTCTCGTCGACAGTGTAGGGGATAGCCGTCGAGATGCCGCGCTCATCGAGCTCGCGGGTGTTGGCCATCCAGACGTCGAAGTCCTCGCGACCGTGGCTCGGCGCGGTGTGCACGAAGCCGGTGCCGGTATCGTCGGTGACATGCTCGCCGGCGAGCAGCGGCACGATAAACTCGTAACCGCCATCGAGGCCGCGCAAGGGATGGGCGCACTCCACGGCGTCCAGCGTATCGCCGGGAATGTCGCGCACCTTCTCATAGGCCGTGACGCGCGCCTGCTTGAACACCTCTGCGGCGAGCGCATCGGCCAGGATCAGGAGATCGCCGGTCTTCGCCCAATTGTCCGCGGCCGCATCCGTCACCTTGTAGAGGCCGTAGGCGATCTTCGGTGAGAACGAGATCGCGCGGTTGCCGGGCAGTGTCCAGGGCGTGGTGGTCCAGATCACGACCGAAGCATTGGCGAGCGCACCATGTGCCGGGGACGTGACGGGAAACTTCACCCAAACCATGTCGGAGGTGTAGTCCTCGTATTCGACCTCTGCCTCTGCAAGCGCGGTCTTCTCGACCACGCTCCACATCACCGGCTTGGAGCCGCGGTACAACGTGCCGTTGGCGGCGAACTTCATCAGCTCGCGGGCGATCTGCGCTTCGGCGGGATAGCTCATCGTCTGATAGGGATGATCCCAGTCGCCGATGATGCCGAGCCGCTTGAACTCCTCGCGCTGCACGTTGATCCAGTGCGTCGCATAGGCGCGGCATTCCTTGCGGAATGCCACCATCGCGGCGGAGTCGCGGAAGTCGGGCTTCTGCTTGCCCTTGGAACGGTAGTTCTCTTCCTCGATCTTCCATTCGATCGGAAGGCCGTGGCAATCCCAGCCAGGCACGTAGTTGGAGTCGAAGCCAAGCATCTGCTGGCTCTTGGTCACGACGTCCTTGAGAATCTTGTTCAGCGCGTGCCCGATATGGATGTTGCCATTGGCGTAGGGCGGGCCATCATGCAGCACGAATTTGGCGCGGCCCTGGGCTTCCTGGCGCAGCCTCTCGTAAAGGCCGATGTCGTTCCAGTATTTCAACAGTTCCGGCTCGCGCTGCGGCAGGCCGGCGCGCATCGGGAATTCCGTCTGCGGCAGGAACAGGGTTTTCGAATAGTCTTTAGCTTCGGATTTTTGGGACTTGTCGGACATGAGGCTGACTGGCTCGGAAGGGCGCGGGAACGGATGGCGATGCGGAATCGCGGGTGAAACGACAACATCCCGGTCTTGCGCCGAGCCGAAGGCTCAGGCGGAAGCCGGGCCGCTAATCCCTATGATGCGCCGCGCAAACATGGCCTCTCCATAGCAGGGGGGCGGAGGAAGCGCAAAAGGTCTCGGCGGGCCGGTTTCCGACCTTAATCGATGACGCCAAGCCTCGGAAACGCGTTCGGGGCGGCGGCGAGCATGGCCCGGGCGCGGGCGGAATCGTCGTCCATCTGGCGGATCAGGGCCTCCAGGCTGTCGAATTTCAGCTCCTCGCGGATGAAGCCGATAAAGGCGCAGTCGAGCGTCTGTCCGTAAAGATCACCCTTGAAGTCGAACAGGAAGATTTCCAGCAGCGGTGCGCCGTTATCGAAGGTCGGGCGGCGGCCGAAGCTTGCCACGCCGTCGAGCCGCTCCGCGCCGCGGCCGACTCGCACCGCATAGATGCCGTGCTTGAGGCCGCAATTGGCATCGAGGCGGATGTTGGCGGTGGGATATCCGAGGTCGCGGCCGCGCTTCTCGCCGTGGATGACCTCGCCGGTGATGAACCAGGGCGCGCCGAGCATGGCCGTGGCCTCGTCGAGTTGGCCTTCGGCGAGCGCGATCCGGATCGCGCTGGAAGAGACCGGCCGCTCGTCGATATCGACATGCGGCTGCACGTCGACCTCGATGCCGAGCCGGGGCGCCTCGTTGACAAGGAGGCTCGGCGAGCCGACCCGACCCTTGCCGAAATGGAAGTCGTAGCCGACGGCGATTCCACCGATGCCCAGGCGCCCGATCAGGTCATGGTGAATGAAGTCTTGCGCGCTGGTCCCGGCGCGGGACTTGTCGAAGGTCATGACCACGGCGCCGTCCAGTCCGGTGCCGGCCAGAAGCCGCAGCTTGGCACGCTCATCCGTCAGGCGGAATTGCGGGGTGTTGGGGCTGAAAAACCGGCGCGGATGCGGCTCGAAGGTCAATGCCAGAGCAGGGCGGCCATGTATCCTGCCCATTTCCAGGGCTGCGGCGATCACGGCGCGATGGCCGAGATGAACGCCGTCGAAATTGCCCATGGCGACCACGGCACCCCTTGCAATGGCGGAGTCCGGCGTGGTGTCGCGGATAACGGTAAAATGCGGAGCCATCAGGGGAATTCTCGAACCGGCGGGACCGGCCGGGACCGTGGCGCGACGGGCCGGATGAAGTCAAGCGGGAGGGGGCGGCCGCATCGAATGCGATTTCAGTCCACCGGGGGCGTTCCCAGTTAACGCGCTGTTTAACGCCTTGGTGCTAGTCCTTGGGCGTGGAACCGCGGGGCTCCGGCCCGGCAGGTCCGATCGTAAATATTTCCTGGGTTTGCGTTGGGGGAGTCGAGATGGCGGTTGATTTGTCGATGTCGGTTCTGGTGGTTGACGACTACAGCACCATGATCCGTATCATCAGGAACCTCCTGAAGCAGCTTGGCTTCGAGAATATCGATGATGCAAGCGACGGTTCGGCAGCGCTGAACAAGATGCGCGGCAAGAAGTACGGGCTCGTGATTTCCGACTGGAACATGGAGCCGATGACGGGTTACGACCTGCTGCGCGAAGTGCGCGCGGATCCGAACCTCGCCACCACGCCCTTCATCATGATCACGGCCGAATCGAAGACCGAGAACGTGATCGCGGCCAAGAAGGCCGGCGTGAACAACTACATCGTCAAGCCGTTCAACGCGGCAACGCTGAAGACCAAGATCGAGGCGGTCTTCCCGGACATGGCAAGCGCGTAAGGCGCGCTTGGCCGGATAATAATCCATCATTGGGATCGTCATGCCCGGGCCTGTCCCGGGCATCCACGTTCTTGGAGCTGCAAAGAAGGCGTGGATGGCCGGGGCGTAGGCGAGCGGGAGCGACGCCGTCCTACGGCCGACTATGCCCGGCCATGACGGCGTCCGGGGGCTTAGCAATTGGTCTTGGTAGGCGACGCTTCAAGCCGTAGCCATCACCACTTCAGTTCGCGCATCAGCGCCTTCGGCGGATGGCCGAACAATTCCAGCACCGAAGCCGGGTCGAGCTGGTCGAGACCCTCGAACTCCTCGGCATGGATGCCGCGGGTCACGAACAGGCAATCGATCCCGAACTCGCGCGCGCCGGTGAGGTCGGTCCGGACGGAATCGCCAATCGCGAGCACCTTTTTGCGGTCGATCTGGTGGCCCTGGCGTTCGCCGGCGAGCGCCATCGCGCGCTCGTAGATCGGCCGGTGCGGCTTGCCGTAGAAGATCACCTCGCCGCCGAGCTCGCGATAGAGCTCCGCGATCGCGCCGGCGCAATAGATCAGCCGGTCGCCGCGTTCCACCACGATGTCCGGGTTGGCACAAACCAGCGTCAGCTTGCGCTCGCGCGCCTTCAGCATCATGCCGCGATAGTCTTCCGCCGTTTCGGTCTCGTCGTCATAGAGGCCGGTGCAGACGATGTAATCTGCCTGCTCCAGCGGCGCGGTCACCGCATCGAGGCCGCGGTAGATCGAGTTGTCGCGCTCGGGGCCGAGCCAGAACATCTTGCGGCCGGGATGGTCGGCGACATAGAGCCGCGTCAGGTCGCCTGAAGACACGATCGCGTCGTAGGTCTCGTCGGCGACGCCGAGCTTGCGCAATTGCCGCTGCACCGAGTCTGCCGGGCGCGGCGCGTTGGTGATCAGGATGACCGTACCGCCGCGGCTACGATAGGTGTGCAGCGCCTCGCAGGCTTCGGGGAAGGATTCGAGGCCGTTATGGACCACGCCCCAGATGTCGCTGAGTACGACGTTCACGCCCGCCACGAGTTCACGCAGGCTTTCGGCGAAATGCAGTGTGGTCATGATGCGTGCGGCCGATCAGATCCGGCGCGCGAGCGCGGCGTTGCCGGTGACGCGCTGTGGCGCAGACGCAGCCGACGTCGCGCTTGAGCTGGGGGTGCCGGAGCCATTGGATCCCTGGGTGTCCTGTGCCTGGTTCGGCGCGGCGGTAGCAAATGACCCCTCCGGCCGCAATGGTCGGGGCGGCGCGAACAGGAACCCCTGGCCGAACCGCACGTCATAGTCGAGCAGGTCGATCACGGCGCGCTCGCCCTCGATCCGCTCGGCGATCAGGTCGATGCCGAAGCGGCCGAGCAGGTCGGAGAGGTCGGAAGGGTGGATGTCCGAGGCCGAAGCCTGCCTGGCGTCGAGCAGGAGCGAGGCCGGCACCTTGATGAAGCGCACGCCGCGATCGGCGAGCTCGCGCGGTTCGATACGCAAATCGGTGACATGGTCGATCGAGAAACGGAAGCCGCGCTGGGCGAGCGCGGCGAGATTCTCGGTCTCGGCCGGGCCGAGATTGCGGAAGGTCGATTGCTTGAATTCCAGCACCAGCGAGGGCGCCAGCGCCCGGTTGGCTTCGAGGAAATCGAGGTATTGCGCGAAGGTCGTCGAATTGCCGAGCGTGGAAGCCGCGACGTTGCAGAACACGCCGACCTCCTTGTTGCGTACCATCAGCCGTCGCAGCACCTGCACGCAGCGCAGCATCACCATGTTGTCGATGCGCCCGATCAGGCCGGAGGCCTCCGCGATGCTGATGAACTCCTCAGCCGCGACCAACTGGTCGCGCTCGTCGCGCAGGCGCGTCACGGCCTCGTAGAAGCGGACCTTGCGCTGCGGCAGCGTCACCATCGGCTGCAGGAAGATGTCGATGCGGTTCTCGTCGATCGCGTTGCGGAGCGTCGCCAGCAATTGGGTCGGGTTGCGGCCGTTGGCGGTCTGAACCGGATTGGCGGTCTGGGTCTGGATCGCCGGCGCTGACGGCCGCGGCTGCGGCGCGGGCGCCGGGGGAGGGGCAGCCGGGCGCTCCTCCTCGAACGTGGCCATCAGGTCGAGCGGCGCCTCCGGCTCCTGCCTTGCGACCGGAGCGGGGGCCGGCACCGGCGCGTGGCCGGCCATCAGATCCTCATGGGCCGACACGGTGGTGGCGAGCTGCCTGACCAACCCGCCGAGCTCGTTGATCTCGCCGACCACCGACTGGATGCGGTCGGAGTTGGTCGAATTGGAGGAGGCGATGCGTGCTTCGATCGTGGCAAGCCGGCGGCCGAACTCGGCGACCTGGCGGGCGAGGTCGGCGGTGCCGCGCGAAAGGTCGGTGATCTGGCCGCCGACGTCGCTGCGGTCGCGCAGTCGCATCGACACTGCATTGTAGAGGATCAGGAAGGTCAGCACCGTCAGTGCCACGATCGCGGATTCGGTTCCGCTGATGCCGGCGACTGCGTAGAGCACGAGCCCGAGCGAGGCGGCGACCAGAACCATGCAGATGGCGATGAAGATCGTCGAAATACGAATCATGCCGCGCGTTACGCCTCAAGAGCTGACTGCCTGACCGGGAAAACACGGGTGGCGTATCGAACCCGTCACGCCGCATGCTCCCCCAAGCGGCATGAGCTTAACATCATTGTTGATTCGAGGGGATAGCGGCCCGATCTCGGAGTCAGGATGGCGCCGCAGCGCCGACCGTGTCGGCCGAGACGGCCTGGCGGGTGCCAAGCGGCTTGGGCGGCCCGGTGGTCGTGTCGCGCAGGGTCTGCCGTTCGATCTCCGAATTCAGCTCGGCCCCGAACATGACGACGATGGCCGACATCCACATCCACATCATCAAGCCGATCGCAGCGCCGAGCGAGCCGTAGGTCGCATTGTAATTGGCGAATTCCGAGAGATACCAGGACAGCAGCGCCGAGCCGGCGATCCAGAGGATCGCGGCCGCCACCGCTCCGACGCTCAGCCATTGCCAGCGTGGGGCGTCGCGGCTGGGCGCGAAGCGGTAGAGGACGGCGAGCGCGGCAAGGAGAATGACGAACAGCACTGGCCATCGCGCCAGCGCCACGATCGTCTTGCTTTCGGGCGCCATGCCGAGGTGATTGAGCGCGAGCGGAAAGGCGACGACAGCGCCTACCATCAGGAGCAGGGCAACGATGCCACCGACCGTGAAAGCCAGCGAGACTGAGTTCAGCCGGATGAAGCTGCGCTTTTCACGCTCTTCATAGGCGACGTTGATGGCGTCGAAGATGGCCTTGACGCCGGCATTGGCGCTCCAGATCGCGAGCAAGAGGCCAAACAGGAAAGTGAAACCAAGGGTCGCGCCGCCGTTCGACACGACCCGGGCGACCTGGTCCTCGACGATCTGGAACGCGCCTTCGGGCAGCATCATCGCGAGCGATTGCAGGTTGGAACTGATCCTCGAGGGGTCGGCGAAGAGGCCATAGAACGAAACCAGAGCCGTGATGGCGGGAAAGATCGCGAGCAGCCCGAAAAAGACGACGCCGCCGGCGGTCGCGAGCAGGCGATCGTCGTCGATGCGCTGATAGGTGCGCCAGAAGACGTCCTTCCAGCCCGCCCAAGGGATCGCGAACGGGCTTTTCGCGCGGCGGCCGCGGCCGGGCTGCGAGGCTGCACCCACCGGGCTCGTTTCCGGCGAATTCGCCTCGCCTTTGCGGTGGTCGTGCGGAGGTCCCGCCCGGACCATGCCGGAATCCTGGAAATACCGTTCCGCGGTGAGCACGAACACGGTCGTGGCTGCCACCAACAGCCAGCTGTCAAATTGTTCGGCGCGCCGTATAGGCATTTCAGGTCTCCGCTCCGTGGCCGTGACGCCGCCGGCGCGCGGCCGTGAGGCCGACCAGCCCAACGGCTGCGAGCATCAGCCCGACTTGCACGGGCCGGTTGGACCGAGCCGGCCACGTGCTGCCGCCATGTCCTGGTTCATGCCCTCGTTCGCCCGGCGCGAGCGGCGCCAGGGGAATTGTCGTCGCGACCTCTTTCACCGCCTGTTTCACCGTTCCGCGCGGGATGCGCGGGGTGGCGATCGCCACGCGCAGGCGGCTGGCGAGCGGCACGATCGGCTTGGTCTTGCGCTTCATCTGGGCCATGGCCACGCCCGCGCAGGCGGCGGCCAGGATCAGGAGCACGCCGCCAACGGCGCCGAACCCCCAGAATTGCCCGTAATGGATTGCAACCCAGCGGTACAGCGCGATCAGGCCGACGAAGAAGGCTGCGACGACGAACAAGCCCGCAACCGCGAGCAGTCCGGCCGCAGTCGCGTACGAGGTCATGCGCCCAGTGGCCTGATTGCTCCGGTCACGGGCATAGGATTGGGCGGCGCGCTTGAGATGGTTGAGCTTGAGCGCGACGCCAGCGCGCAGCAATTCGCCCGATGGCGCAAGCATGCGGTTATCCTCCGAGTGCGAGAAAATTCGTCGGGGGATGAACGTGGCGGTATTTGACTTGTTCCGAACGAGGTCGGACCGCCGTGATGGATCAACCGAGATCGGCTGCCGCGATCCAGAACACTTCGCCCTCGGAGTCCTCGGTGTCGAGCCAGAGCAGCGGCAGTTCAGGAAAGGCCTCGTCGACCAATTCGCGGCCGCGGCCGATCTCGCAGATCAGCCCACCATGCGGCGTCAGGTGGTCGGGCGCGTCGCGCAGGATCCGGCGCACCACGTCGAGACCGTCGGCGCCGCCGTCAAAGGCGAGCTTCGGCTCGGCCCGGCACTCCGGCGGCAACGCAGCCATGCCTTCGGCGTCGACATAAGGCGGGTTGGTGATGATCAGGTCGTATTTGGTGTCACCGAGCGGGGCGAACAGGTCGCCGCGATGCAGGCTGATCCGGTCATCGAGCCCGTATTCGCCGACATTCCGTCTGGCGACGTCGACCGCGCCCTTGGAGATATCGACGGCGTCGATCGTGGCGTTCGGAAAATGCTGGGCGGCGAGGATCGCAAGGCATCCCGACCCCGTGCAGAGATCGAGCACCCGCTCGACCGCGGTGGGGTCATCGATCAGCGAGCCGGCTTCGCCGTCGCCGCCGAAATGCGATTCCAGCAACTCGCCGATAAAGGAGCGGGGAACGATGACGCGCTCGTCGACATAGAACGGCAGGCCGCGCATGTAGATCTTGTTGACGAGATAGGCAGCCGGTTTACGCGTGGTGACGCGCTGATGGATGAGATCGATGATCGTCCTGCCCTCGGCGGCCGTGACGCGCGCGTTAGCAAAAATCTCGAACTGCTCGGGGTGCAGATGCAGGGCTTCACAGACCAGGAAGGCCGCTTCCGCGACTGGATCGGGCGTGCCATGAGCAAAGGCGAGCTTCGCCTCATTGGAGCGGCTCACCGCATAGCGGACGAAATCGACCAGCGTGAGAAGCTCTCCGCGGCCTACTTTCGCGAGCTTTGGCGCGGCGCGGCCGCGCACGCTCTTTTTGGATGTTGTTGCCATCAGGATCGGGTCCAGCGTGCGGCGGCTTCATCGTCGCGGGCCTGGGCCTCGACCCAGCCGGTGCCGGAGGCGCTCTCTTCCTTCTTCCAGAACGGCGCGTTGGTCTTGAGATAATCCATCAGGAACTCGGCTGCCTGGAACGCTGCCTGGCGGTGCTGCGAGGCGGTCAGCACCAGCACGATGTTCTGACCGGGCATGAACCGGCCGACGCGATGGATCACCGTGACGCCGTTGAGAGGCCAACGCGAGGTGGCCTCGTCGGCATGGCGCCTGATCTCCTCCTCGGCCATGCCAGGATAATGCTCGAGCGAGAGCGCGGCGATCTTCGCGCTGTCCTCGTCGCTGCGGCAGATGCCGGAAAAGCTCACGACCGCACCGATGTCGGTGCGGTTCCCGGTCAGCACCGCGATCTCGCGCGCGATGTCGAAATCGTCCTGCTGGATACGGATGGTGACGGGGCAGGTGGTGCCGGGCATGGTCTAGCCGCCGGTCATCGGCGGGAAGAACGCGATCTCGCGAGCGCCCGCGATCGCGGCGTCCGACTTGACGTGGGCATGGTCGATCGCGGTACGGATCACCTTCGGCTTCTCGAACGCGTAGGCGTAGGCTTCGCTTTGGCCGGACAGCCAGGCGATCAGCTCTTCCACGGTGCGCACGGTTGCGGGCGGCTCGATGGTCTCCTCGGCCTTGCCGACGCGCTCGCGCACCCAGGCGAAGTACTTCACCTTCATCCCTCATCCTCCTTGATAAGGTGATGGATGCCGGCGCCGAAATAGTCGTAGCCGGTGTACATGGTGAGGATCGCCGAGGCCCAGAGCAGCGCCAGTCCGATCATCGAGACCATGGGCACCACCTCATCGCCGGCCGGACCAGCCAGCAGGAAGCCGATGGCGATGAGCTGAACCGTCGTCTTCCACTTCGCAAGCTTGGTCACGGGCACGCTGACGCGCAGCGCGGCAAGATATTCGCGCAGGCCCGAGACCAGGATCTCGCGGCACAGGATCACGATGGCGGCCCATAGCGACCAGCCGTGAATGATGCCGTCGGCAGCCAGCATCAGCAGGCACGAGGCGACCAGCAGCTTGTCGGCGATCGGATCGAGCATCCGGCCGAACGCCGATTGCTGATTCCATATCCGCGCGTAATAGCCGTCGAGGTAGTCGGTGACCGCAGCCGCGATGAAAATGGCGACCGCGACCCAGCGCAGCCACAGCGGGCCGTCCATGATCGACTGTGCGTAGATGCAGCCGACCACGACCGGGATCGCGGCGATCCGGCCGTAGGTCAGGATGTTCGGGAGGGACATCGCGCGGCTGGTGGTCCCTCGTGTCGTGGCGATGTTCATCCGTCCTACCAATACCGCTGCAGCCTGAAGGTCAACCGTTCCGCTCCCCAAATGGGGTGCGGGATGCGACGACCATATGACCGCGGCCCCCCTTTATTTCACCCCGGCTGGGGATGGAAATACTCGAAAATCCTGCGGGCGCTCTCGGCGCTCACCCCCGGAACCTTGCCGAGATCGGTGATCGAAGCCCGTTCGATCTCCTTCAGGGTTCCGAAATGGTGCAGCAAGGCACGTTTGCGTGACGGACCGATGCCCGGAATCTCCTGCAAGCCGGCCTCGCGGATGTCCTTCTTGCGCAGCTTGCGGTGCGAACCGATGACGAAGCGGTGCGCCTCGTCCCGCAGCCGCTGGATGAAATAGAGTACGGGGTCGCGCGGCTCCAGCTTGATCGCCTCGCGCTCCGGCATGAACAGGGTCTCGCGGCCGGCATCCCGGTCCGGCCCCTTGGCGACCGACATCAGCGCCACCTGGGTCAGGCCGAGGTTTGCAAAGATTTCCCGGACCGCGTTGAGCTGGCCGCGGCCGCCGTCGATGATCACGAGATCGGGCCATTGCGGGAAGTCGTCGTCCTTGGTTTTGGCCGCGCCCTCTTCGGGCGGGTTGATCAGGCGCTTGAAGCGGCGCTCCAGCACTTCGCGCATCATGGCGAAGTCGTCGCCCGGCGTGATCCCTTCCGACTTGATGTTGAACTTGCGGTACTGGTTTTTCACAAAACCGTCCGGGCCGGCAACGATCATGGCGCCGACTGCGTTGGTGCCCTGGATGTGGCTGTTGTCGTAGACTTCAATCCGCTTCGGCGCATGTGGCAGGCTCAGGGTCGTGGCCATGGCGTCCAGCAGCCGGCTCTGCGTCGCGGTGTCCGCGAGCTTGCGGCCCAGGGCCTCGCGCGCGTTGGTGAGCGCGTGGGTGACGAGCTCCTTCTTCTCGCCGCGCTTCGGCATGGAAACCTCGACCTTGCGGCCGGCCTTGATCGACAGCGCGTTGGCGAGCAGCTCGCTCTCCTCGATCTCGTGCGAGAGCAGGATATTCCTCGGCGGCGGCTTGTCGTCGTAGAACTGGGCGAGGAAGGAGCCGAGCACCTCTTCCGGCGTATAGGTCTTCTCCGCGCGCGGGAAATAGGCGCGGTTGCCCCAGTTCTGCCCGGTGCGGAAGAAGAACACCTCGACGCAGGAGAAGCCGCCCTCCTGGTGGATGGCGAACACGTCGGCTTCTTCCACGGTGCGCGGATTGATCCCCTGCTGCGACTGGATCGCGGACAACGCAGCGAGGCGGTCGCGGTAGAGCGCGGCGCTTTCGAATTCGAGCTCGCCGGAGGCCTTCTCCATCTCGCTAGCAAGCTCCTGTTTCACCGCATGGCTCTTGCCGGACAGGAAGTCGCTCGCCTCGCGCACCAGGGTCGTGTAGCCGGGGAAGTCGATCTCACGTGTGCAGGGGCCGGCGCAACGGCGGATCTGGTAGAGCAGGCAGGGCCGCGAACGGCTCTCGAAGAAGGAATCCGTGCAGGAGCGGATCAGGAACGCGCGCTGAAGTGCGGTGATGGTGCGGTTGACGGCGCCCGCGGAGGCGAACGGGCCGAAATAGCGACCGGGCCGCGTCTGCGCGCCGCGATGCTTCAAGATCTGCGGCGCCCAATGGTCGCCCGTGATCAGGATATAGGGAAACGACTTGTCGTCGCGCAGCTGCACGTTGAAGCGCGGCCGAAGCTGCTTGATGAGGTTGGCCTCCAGCAGCAGCGCCTCGGTCTCGGTGTGGGTCGAGATGATTTCCACCGTAACCGTGGCGGCGATCATGCGCAGGATGCGCGCCGGCTGCGGCGCACTCTGGCGCGCATAGTTCGACAGGCGCTTTTTGACGTTCTTGGCCTTGCCGACATAGAGCACGTCGGCACTGGCGTTGAGCATGCGATAGACGCCGGGCGAGGTGGGGGCGAGGCGGACCGCGCGTTCGATCGCCTCGTGGCCGGTCGCCAGTGGCTCTTCGCCGACCGTGCCGCTCTCTTCCAGGATGTCCGGCAGCCGTGCGTCGTCCTCGTCGTCGCCGCTTGCGGTGGCGGGATCGAGGTCCGGCGGCGCCGCTTCCGTTTCCTGGGGCGGGACATCGGGCGCGTTGCCGTGCACGGGTTTGCGTACGCGTGCGTCGTCCGGATTGTCGGTGGAATCGTGAACCATGGTGCGAATTTAGGCGCTGCGGGTGCCGATTTGAAGTTCCGGCCGTGCGGCACGCACAGGATGGCGGCGCAGTTCCCGGTAACGCTTACTTAAGCCTGTTAACAGCGCGGTAACCCGACTTAACAGGCCTTTAACTTAAAACTCTCGATAAATCGTACGCGAAAAAGTCGTGGTTCCGTAACCATGCGGTTTTGCCTCGCGCGGCGGCGCGGGCATCGCACCGGTTGGGACAGTTGCGTTGGAGTGTGTGATGAAGGGGCTCGTTGTGGGCGCAGCCGCGTTGGCTGCAGTCGGCTGGACGGCTTCGGCAGAGGCCGCCGATCTCAATTACGGGCAGCGTGCGCCCTACACGGTCAATCAGCCGCTCAACGCCTATAGCTGGGCCGGTCCGTATCTCGGTGCCAATCTCGGCTACGAATGGGGCTCGGTGAACAACAATCCCGCAAAACCGTCGGGCTTCGTCGGCGGCGTTCAGGCCGGCTACAATTTCCAGAACGGTCCTTGGGTGTTCGGCGTCGAGGGCGACATCCAGGCCGCCGGTGCCGACGACACTTTCGCGCCGTGGAAGTTCTCCAATCCGTGGTTCGGCACCCTGCGCGGCCGCGCCGGCTACGCCTTCAGCAACGTGCTGTTCTACGGCACGGCGGGCCTCGCCTTCGGCGAGCTGCGTGCACAGACGTTCGGCTGGACGGAGTCGCACACCAGCGCCGGTTGGACCATTGGTGCTGGTGCGGAAGTCGGCTTCGCGCCGAACTGGAGCGCCAAGCTCGAATATCTCTACATCGATCTGTCGACGAGTCAGTTCGCGATTACAGGCGTGTCAAACGGCTATAGCGCCAGCGTTGTGCGCGCAGGCGTGAACTATCACTTCTGATACCCAAAGAAGAAAATACCGGACTACAGCCTCCCGGCCGCTCGCGGCCGGGATTTTTTTTCGCCGGTGTTTTCGCGTCGGACTCGCTAGGACAAGATGACCAAATCGACCGCCTTCGGCCCCTTGCCCTTCTTGTCCGGCTCGACTTCGAAAGTAATACGCTGTCCTTCGGCAAGGTCCTTCAGTCCGGCCCGCTCCACAGCAGTAATATGCACGAAGACGTCGCGGCCCCCGTCGTCCGGTTTGATGAATCCGTAGCCGCGCTCACCGTTGAAAAACTTGACCGTTCCCGTCATGGCCATCGGGAAACTCCCCCTCATTGCTCCTCCGTCGTGACGCAGACGCACGTCACGACATGACCGGGCCTTACGAAGCCCGGGAGCTGGCCATCCTTGGGCAGACCATTCGGTCCGACTGGATCTTTCTTAGGCCTTCACTCCGCCGCAACCATTCGCGGAAGCGGAACGTAAAGCCAGTCACTGAAACAGCATAATACGGTTCTCTGCAGATTGACCACCGCTCCTGCATATTTTTCCCAAGATGCCGGAGTGTTACGGCCTCGGCACCTCTAATCGGAATCTGGCAGCGCCACCCTGGCCGAGGGGCATTTCCAGCTCCGGCAGGATCGTCTTGAGCTCGCCGTGCAATGTGTAAGGGGGATTGACGATCAAGAGCCCGGTGGAGGTGAGGGCTGCGCCGTCGGCTTGCGGCGCTACGCTGAATTCAAGCCGCAGGCATTTTCCCGGCGGCTTTGCGACGGCTGCGAGCCGCGCCACTGATTGCACCAGCGCATCAGTGGCCCGCCGGCTCTTGGCGGGATACCAGATTACATAGATACCGGTCGGCCATTTCGCGAAGGCCGCCGAGAAGGCCTCGCCGAGCTTGTCGAACTCGTCCTTGGCCTCGAACGGCGGGTCGATCAGGACGATCCCGCGCCGTTCCTTTGGCGGCACGAAAGCCGGCAGTGCCATCCAGCCGTCGAGGTCGACCACGCGGGCCTGCTCGTCGTGGCGGAGCACGCCGATCAGCGCTTTCCGCGCCTTCGGCTCGAGTTCGCAGGCGACGAGGCGGTCCTGCGGCCGCATCAGGGCGCGCGCGATCAGCGGCGAGCCCGGATAGGCCTTGAGCTCGCCCTTCGGATTGAAGGCGCGGACGATGTCGAGATAGGGCTTGGTCAGCGCCATGGCGTCGTTCGACAGCCGCGCCTGCATCAGCCGCCCAATGCCCGTCAGCCACTCGCCGCCGCGGCGTGCCTCGTCGCTTTCGAGATCGTAGAGGCCGGCGCCGGCATGGGTGTCGATGACGCGGAACGCACCCGGCTTGTCCTGGAGGTAGGTGATGATGCGTGCCAGCACGATGTGCTTGATGACATCGGCGAAGCTGCCGGCATGGAAGGCGTGGCGGTAATTCATGCAAGAGCACTACGCCACGTGACGGCTTGAGCAAAGAGGCACGACGCCTGGGCTACCCACCCCGGATCGGCGGCATTGTCACTTGGTCGCGGCGGCAGGCGCGGCGGTCGATCTCCTCGCAGGCGCGGAATTGCAGGTCCTTGCTGAGGCAGATGCGGACTTCCGATAGCCGCGTCCGGTTGCAGGTGATCGAGACGGCGGCATTGCTGAGGCCCGGATTGGCCTTGATGAAGGCCTCTTCCACCTCCGCCGGCGCCACGGTCTTGGCCTGCGATAGATCGAGATATTCGGCCGGAATCTTGATTGCAGCGCGCGCCTTCCGGATCGTCTCGAAATAACTGCGGTCGGCCAGCCCCGAGCAGGTGCCGTGCTTGTCCCACTCGTTGAAGATCAGCCCCGGCGCCGGCATCAGATCGAGCATGGAGGAGACGATGCTGCGGTTCAGCCGCGGCGACGGCCGCTGGCAATATTCCGGAAAACCGTTCTCATATTGCGGCCACAGACCGTGGACCACGAAAGCGTAGGGCCGTCCGCTGCACTGGATCTGCGAGCGGCCGCCGCGCTCCGCCGCCTCCTCGCAGAAGGAGGGCGACCACGACAGCGACAGCACATAAAAATCGAATTCGCCGGGCGTGTTCTGCCGCTTGTCCTGGGCCTTGGCGCCACCGGCCAATGCAGCCAACCCGGCTGCAAGCGTCAGCGAGATCATCAGACGGGAGAACGAATGCAATCTGGAATGAAACATGGCGACGCCCCTCAACTAGACTGTGCAGATCAGCCTAGCAGGCGATAGGAACATTTCAAGAACAAAATTCGGGCGACCGTCGTTCGGCCGCCTGACCGCTCCGATCCGGACTTCTTCGATTATTGTTTGGCGGCGCGGCAGGCCGGGTTGTAGGCCCAGTTGCGGTCGAGCCCAACCACGCACCATTCGACGCCCTGACCGTAGCCGGCGAAGCCGCCATCCTCGACGATCGAGAAGTGCACCTTGCGCATCTTGCCGTCCGTGAGCATGGCCTCGCCGGTGCAATAGCGGCGAGGAATGTTGTCGGATGCCCAGGGCCGGAACGCGGTCTCGTGAACCGCGGCGAAGCCGGTGATCTTCAATGAGGAATTCCAGAACGAGCTTTCTTTCTCCCAGAACTGGCTGGCGATCGTCGGCAGCGCCCTGTCGCATTCGGAGACATTGCCGTCATAGCGCGGCCCGCTCAGCCAGAAATTCAGCTCCAGCGGATTGGCAGCCCTGGCCTCGCCGAGCGACAGCGCCCCGAACAGGAGGCCGAGCACGGCGGCGAAGCGGAGCGATTTCAGGAAGGTCGAGGCGCGCATGGATGATCCAGACAGCATGATCTGCGAGGGTCCGACGGTGCCGCGAAGGCCGGAGGAGGTCAAGTGCAGCGCGGCAACACTTGCCGACGAGTTGACCGCAATGCTGCACTAGAGGGGCCTTCCGTTCTTTCCACCGCCGCGCTGGCACCGTAAACTGCCGCCAACCAATCGGAGTGACGGGAATGCGAATCATTGCGGCCGCGGGCCTTCTTGCCCTGGGTATGATGGCGAGCCAGTCGGCGCGCGCCGATCTGCTTCCGGTGCCTCCGTTCAAGGGCAACGACACCGGCGGCATCATCGCCTATTCGATGGCAACCCAGACCGATGCGCGGCAGGTCGCGGTCGATCACTGCGCGCGCTACGGCAAGGTCGCCAAATTCCTGGCGGTGCAGGCCTATGAGGGCGGCTACATCTCGTTCTCCTGCCGCTGGGTGCCCTATGGCGCCGCCGAGCAGCCGATCCGCACGCTCTACTGAGGCGCTTTCGCAACGCCGCTATCTCGCAGCCGGGAGCTTCCCACATGACGCGCAAACTCGCTTTGCTCGGCTCTGCACTTTGCTTCGTCTTGTCGGCAGGCAGCGCTCGCGCTGAAGACCTGCCGGTGCGCAAGGCGGGCCTGTGGGAATTGAAGATGGTCAGGACCGGCACGCCCGTGCCCGAGATGACCATGCAGCACTGCACCGACGAGACCGTCGACAAGGAGATGAACAACAACGTCTCGCCGATGGCCAAGCAGATCTGCGCCAAGCAGGACATCAAGAAGACCGCGACTGGCTATGTCAGCGATTCCGAGTGTAGCGTCGCCGGCATCAGCACGACCTCGCATGCTGAGATATCAGGCGATTTCAATTCGGCCTATACGGTGAAGACGTCGTCGCACGCGCAAGGCGGCGCCGCCGGCGCGGCAGGCCGCGACACGACCATGCAGCTCGAAGCGAAATGGCTGGGGGCCTGCAAGCCGGACCAGAAGCCCGGCGATATCGTGATGCCCGGCGGCTTCAAGATGAACGTGCGCGACATGGACAAGCTGAAAGCGCTGTTGCCGAAGTAGGGAAGATCGTAGCCCGGATGGAGCGAAGCGAATCCGGGGCCGGTGCATCGATCGCGAAGAAAGAATCCCGGATTGCGCTACGCTCCATCCGGGCTACATCACCGGTTACACCGGTATCCGCACGCTCGCCCTTAATCCGCCCATCGGGCTGTCGCCAAGCGTGATGTCGCCGCCGTGCGAACGCGCTATATCGCGGGCGATCGCGAGGCCAAGACCCGTGCCGCCTTCGTCCTGGTTCCGGGCGTTGTCCAGCCGCAGGAATGGCTTGAACACCTCTTCGCGCAGATGGGCGGGAATGCCCGGCCCGTCGTCGTCGACCGTCACTGTCAAATAACGGTGATCGCGCTGGCCGGTAATGGCGATGCTCTTGCCGTAGCGGGCGGCGTTGGTGACGAGGTTGGCGAGGCAGCGCTTGAACGAGGCCGGCTTTACCGTGACCACGGGCAGCCCGTTGAACGCGACGGTCGCCGTGTGGCCGTGGCGTTCGGCGTCGCTGCGCAGCTCCTCGAGCGCTTGCGCCATGTCGGTCGGCTGCGACTGCTCGCCGGAATCGCCCCGGGCAAAGGCGAGGTAGTCCTCGAGCATCATCGACATCTCGTCGACGTCCTTGCGCATGCCCTCCATTTCGGGGCTGTCGCCGATCAGCGCCAGCTCGAGCTTGAACCGCGTCAGGATCGTGCGCAGATCGTGGCTGACGCCGGCGAGCATTGCGGTGCGCTGCTCCATCGTTCGCTCGATGCGCGATTTCATTTCGAGGAAGGCGACCGATGCGCGCCGCACCTCGCGCGCGCCGCGCGGGCGGAAATTCGGCGCCTCGCGGCCCTTGCCGAAGCTTTCGGCGGCGTCGGCAAGTCGCAGGATCGGCTTGATCTGGTTGCGCAGGAATAGCACCGCGACGATCAGCAGGATCGAGGACGTGCCGACCATCCAGAACAGGAAAATCTCCGAGTTCGAGGCATAGGCGGCGCTGCGTTGCGCGAACACGCGCATCACGGCGTCGTCGAGCTGGATCCGGATCTCGACAAGGTTGGAGCGGCCGACCGTGTCGATCCAGAAGGAGCGCCCGATCTGGCGGCCGAGCTGCACCGACAGCGTCTGGTCGAGCAGCGAGAAGAACGGCTTTGGTCCCGGCGGCGGCATGTCGCCGGCCGGGAGGAAATCGACGACGAGGCCGAGGCGCTGCTGCGCGATGCGGCGGATCTGGTCGCGATCCCGGTCTTGCGGATAGCCCTTGTAGACGTCGATCAGCGCGGCGATGTCCTGCACCACGGCGGCCGACAGGCGGCGTGTCACCGTGTTCCAGTGCCGCTCCATGAACACGAAGGCGACCACCGATTGCAGGATCACCATCGGCACGATCATGATCAGCAGCGCACGCGCGTAGAGGCCGGTCGGCATCCAGCCCTTGAAGGCGTTGCCCATCCAGCCATTGGCGGCAGAGACGCGGCCGGCGGCGCTCTTCAAAAGCGTCAGGCCGGTATCGATCGTGCTCATCGGTGGCGCTTCACTTTATTATGGCGAGGCTACCAGCCGATAGCCGATGCCGCGCACGGCCTGGAGGAACAGCGGATTGGCGGGATCGGTCTCGATCTTGCGCCGCAGGCGGTTGATCTGCACGTCGACGGCGCGCTCGTTGACGCTGCCATTGCCGGTCAGCGCGCTGCGCGGCACGGTCTCGCCCGGTGTCTCCGATAAAATCCGCAGCATCTCGCGCTCGCGGTCGGTGAGGTGAATGACGTCTTCGCCCTGACGCAATTCGCCGCGGTCGAGGTGATAAATGTACGGGCCAAACGCGATCTTCTCGACCGCAGCGGCCTGCGGCGGCGGCGCGGCGCGCTTGAGGATGTTGTTGATGCGCAGCGCAAGCTCGCGCGGCTCGAACGGCTTTGCGACGTAGTCGTCGGCACCGATCTGCAGGCCCTCGATGCGCGCTTCGGCTTCGTGCCGCGCCGTCAGCATCACGATCGGCACCGAGGACGAGGTCCGGATGAAACGGGCGAGATCGAAGCCGGTCTCGCCGGGCATCATGACATCGAGGATCAAGAGGTCGAAGTGCAGGCCCATCAGCTTCGCGCGAGCGTCGCTGGCGCTGGCGGCGGTCGAGACGCGATAGCCTTCGCCTGCAAGGAAGCGTGAGAGCAGATCGCGGATGCGGCGGTCGTCGTCGACCAGCAGGAGATGCGGGGCATCGTCGGCGGGGCGTGCCGGCGGGCGTGCGAGCGTGGCAGCGAGCGGCACGGTCACTCCTTGTCCTGATTGACGGTGGCAAAGATCGTCTCGAGCACCTTGTCCGGATCGTCGCGGTCGATCATCGCGCGCAGGAAGCGCTTGACGGTCTCGGCATCCTGCGGCGCCATCTCGGCGAGCGCCTTGGTGATGCGCGTGGTCTGGAGGCCGGCGAGCTTCTGCACCAGCGCCTCGCCCTTCGGTGTCGCAAACAGCAGGCGTTGGCGGCGATCATTGTCGCCGGTCTTCTGCACGATGTAGCCCTCGTCGAGGAGCTGCTTGAGCACCCGGCCGAGCGATTGCTTGGTGATGCGCAGGACGTCGAGGAGGTCGGCGACCTTGAGCCCGGGATAACGATAGACGAAGTGCATGACGCGGTGATGGGCCCGGCCGAAGCCGAATGCCTCCAGCTCCTGGTCGGGATCGCCGACGAAATCGCGATAGGCGAAGAACAGCAGTTCGATGATATCCCAGCGCAAATTGCCTCCGTCGTCTGCGGCCGGCCGCGGCCCGGCAGCGTCTTGAGAAGGAGTCGCGAAATTTATGTCAGGCATATTGACGTATCTTGGTTTGAATGTTACAAAACGATCAGCCCGTACGAAATTTTAGATCGTTTCGCATCGGGTGGGCATCGAAGCAAGGCGGCCGCACAGGGCCGGACAGGCGGCGACGGCCGGAGCAGATCTACCGTGCGATTGTCGAACGGCATTTCGGCAAAACATACTGGACTTCCGTCTTCCGCAAAAGCATGTCCTCGGTGACATGCTGGCCACGGAAACCGGCCGTAACAAGGCTGGCGGCGGTTCGGCCAGAAACCAATCGAGCCAGCCGGGCCCAAATCAGGGCAGGCGGGTGCCAGAACGGCGCCGCCACCGGCAGCGGGAGGCAAGGACATGAGCATGAAATTCGACATCCAGCCCGCATCCAATCCGACCCCCGAGAAGGATCGGGTCGCCAAGCTGGTGGACCCCGGCTTCGGGCGGGTCTTCACCGATCACATGGCGGTGGTCCGCTACAACCAGGCCAAGGGCGGCTGGTACGAGGCGCGTGTCGAGGCCCGCGCTAATTTTCAGCTCGATCCGGCCGGCGCCGTCCTGCACTACGCCCAGGAAATTTTTGAGGGCCTCAAGGCCTACAAGCGCGACGACGGCGGCGTGAACCTGTTCCGACCCGACGCCAATGCACGGCGCTTCAAGGACTCGGCCGACCGCATGGCGATGGCGCAGCTTCCCGAAGACGTCTTCATCGAGGCGGTCGAGCAAGTCGTGCGCATCGACCGCGCCTGGATGCCGGGCGGCGAGGGCAGCCTTTACCTGCGCCCGTTCATGATCGCGAGCGAGACCTTCCTCGGCGTCAAGCCGTCGTCCGAATACATCTTCGCGGTGATCGCCTCGCCGGTCGGCTCCTACTTCAAGGGCGGCCCCGCGCCGGTCTCGATCTGGGTGTCCGAGAATTACACGCGCGCTGCGGTCGGCGGCACCGGCGCCGTCAAATGCGGAGGCAACTATGCCGCAAGCCTGCGCGCGCAGGCCGAAGCGATCCAGCACGGCTGCGATCAGGTCGTCTTCCTCGATGCGATCGAGCGCCGCTACATCGAAGAGCTCGGCGGCATGAACGTGTTCTTCGTGTTCGACGACGGCTCGCTCTCGACGCCGCCGCTCGGCACCATCCTGCCCGGCATCACCCGCGATTCCATCATCGCGCTGGCCAAGGACACCGGCAAGACCGTGCGCGAGGAGCCGTACTCGCTCAACCAATGGCGCAAGGATGCGGCAAGCGGCAAGCTGAAGGAGGCGTTTGCCTGCGGCACCGCCGCCGTGATCTCGCCCATCGGCACGGTGCGCTCGGTGAGCGGCGATTTCGAGATCAGCGGCGGCGCGGCCGGCCCGGTCGCCATGGGCCTGCGCAAGCAGCTCGTCGACATCCAGTACGGCCGCACCAACGACCCGCACAACTGGATCCGCAATCTGTCTTGATTTTTGCCCTCTCTCTCTTCGCTCGCGGGGAGAGAGAGGCGCAATGAACGCGACACGATGATCGTGCGACAAAGTCCGAGACCTCGAATACCTGGACATCGCGATCATGACATCCACTCTTCCCCAGTCCCTGAAATGGGTGGTTCTTGCCGCGGTCACCGGCATCACCGTATTCGGCATTCTGACCATCGGCCCCAAGCCGGATGTCTCCGCTGAGGGCCGTTCGCCCGTCGTCGACGTGCGGACCACCGATCCGGAGATGAACACCGCGATCGCGCGCGCCCGTGGGACGCTGCCGACCTTCTGGGCCTCCTACGAGGCGCCGAAGCCGTCGGAAACGGGGCATGCCCTGAAGGTGCACTTTTCGACCCGCAAAGGTGGTGAGCACATCTGGATGGCCGAGGTGAAGAAGCTACCCAATGGAGCCTATTCCGGCCTCTTCGCCAACGAGCCACGCGATCTGCCCGGCAAGCGGGCAGGCGACAAGGTCGAATTCACTGAAGCCGACATCTCGGACTGGATGTTCATGCGCAACGGCAAGATCGTCGGCGGCGAAACCATCAAGCCGACGCTGAAGTCGCTGCCGAAAGCTGACGCGGATGCCCTCCGGGCTCGGATGGAGCAGCCGTAACCCAAGTAACGTTTAGTTCTTTGGAGGAGGGGTGGCCCGCCGGGTTGCCCTGCCGCGCCTCGGCTGGTACCTAGCCGGATATGAGAGAAAAGGTCAAAAAGCCACAAAAGTTGAAGGCGCGCCTGCCGCGCGGACTCGAAGATCGCGGTCCCGACACAATCGCTGCCACCCGTCAGATGGTCGAGAAAATCCGCGAAATCTATGAGCGCTATGGCTTCGAGCCGGTGGAGACGCCGGCGATGGAGTACACCGATGCACTCGGCAAGTTTCTGCCCGATCAGGATCGACCAAATGAAGGCGTGTTCTCGTTTCAAGACGACGACAAGCAGTGGATTTCCTTGCGCTACGACTTGACCGCGCCGCTCGCCCGCTACGTCGCGGAAAACTTTGATAGCTTGCCGAAGCCATATCGCAGCTATCGCGCCGGTTATGTCTATCGTAACGAAAAACCCGGCCCCGGCCGTTTCCGTCAGTTCATGCAATTCGATGCCGATACCGTAGGTTCGGCGTCCCCGGCGGCCGACGCCGAGATGTGTATGATGGCGGCCGATACAATGGAGGCCCTCGGCGTTCCTCGTGGCAGCTATGTGGTTAAGGTGAATAACCGCAAGGTGCTCGATGGAGTTTTAGAAGTGATTGGCCTCGGTGGCGAAGAGAACGCTGGCCGCAGGCTTACTGTTTTACGTGCAATAGACAAGCTGGATAAGTTTCCGGTCGATGAAGTGCGAAAGTTGTTGGGGCCCGGCCGATGGGACGGCGGCGAGGAAGGCAAAGGCGACTTCACAAGGGGTGCAGGACTTTCGATCGAACAAATGGAATTGATCTTCCAAGTAGCTGGCGGTCAAAACCTCTCTTGGGAACGTATTGATACCCAGAACCATCCTGCAACAACTGACGAAATTCTAATAAGCGCGGAGCAACTTGCGGAACATTTGCGTCGCGATGATGCGAGTATTCCGATCGGCGGACATGGGACGTATTTCTTGTCGAATCGGGGTGCGATCGCCCAACGACGGAATATTTTGAATCATTCTCCGAGAGCGATGCAGGGTTTAGATGAGCTTGAAGAAATAATCAGCGTCGCGCAGAGCTCTGGATATGGATCACAACGAATTCGAATAGCATCCGAGGTGGTTCGAGGCCTCGAGTACTACACTGGCCCCGTCTACGAAGTGGAACTGTTGCTTCAAACCACTGACGAAAAAGGACGGCCAATGCGTTTTGGTTCAGTGGGCGGCGGTGGCCGTTACGACGGCCTTGTATCTCGCTTTCGGGGAGAGCCCGTACCTGCGACCGGCTTTTCTGTAGGAGTTTCGCGATTGCTGGCTGCGCTCGCAACGCTAGGATCGCAAGACACTAAGCCCGCCTTTGGACCAGTAGTCGTGCTTGTAATGGATCGTGATCAGATTCACCGGTATCAAAGATTTGTTACGACCTTGCGCGACTTTGGCATTCGCGCTGAACTTTATCTTGGCAATCCAAAAAACAATCTAGGTGTGCAATTCAAGTACGCCGATCGTCGAAACTCCCCTTGTGTCGTAATTCAAGGCAGCTCTGAGCGAGATAACCCTCACGGTAGGCCAATTGTCGTTGTGAAGGACCTTGCATTGGGAAAGACCGTTGGGCAGCGAACCGAAGACAGAGACGACTATCTGCAGCATCAGATGATGGCGCAAAAAGCTGTCTTTGAAGAAGATCTTGTGCCTGCCGTCCTTGAAATCCTCCGAAGGCATGATGTGAAATGGAATTGGCCTTATGGCGAGAGGGTAGAATTGCGCCATCTTCAATCATGATGATTGTGATGGTGCCGAGTTCATCTTGAACGCGAGCAATAACAAAAGGGAGAGAAAAATGCCTGAGATCACTGTCAGCATGGCCGAAGGCCGCACCGACGAGCAGAAGGCCGGCATGATGCGCGACATCACCCAGGCACTGGTGAAGAACCTCGGCGTCGATGCCGACGCCGTCGTCATCCAGATCAACGAAGCCCCGCTCCGCCACAAGATGAAGGGCGGCAAGACGTTCGTGGAGCGCGCGGCGGCTGCGAAGAAATAGTCACCCCTGTAGCTGCAAACGCAACTGTCGTCCTGGCGAAAGCAAGGACCCATTATCCAAACGGCAGTTGTTGCAGCAGGTCGTGGTTTAGACCGCGCATGACAATTTTCGGTCGGGGTAATGGGTCCCGGATCGGCGCTCGCTTTGCTCGCTTGTCCAGGACGACGGGGGAGGGCCCATGGACGCACGTGACTTCATCAAGGTCGGCATGAGCGCCGAGCGCACGCTGGTGGTGCCGGTGGAGCGCACGGTGGGGCATTTCGTGCCCGGCATGCCGATGGTCTATGCGACGCCGATGATGATTCTGGAAATGGAGATGACGTCGGGCGACGCGATCCGCAGCGCCCTTCAGCCGGGCTGGGTCACCGTCGGCACCGAGGTCGACATCCGCCATCTTGCAGCAGCCCTCGTCGGCGCGACGGTGCGGACCAGCGCGAAGGTCTTCGCAGTCGAGCGCCGCGTCATCCGCTTCGAGGTCGAGGCCTTCGAGGGCTCGCGAAAACTCGGCGAAGGCCGCCACGCGCGCGGGCTCGTCAATGTCGAGATGTTCAACAAGCGGCTGGGGGCGACGTAGCCCCGCGCTCTAGCTACTTCGCCAATTCCTTCGACCGCTGCGTCGCCGCCGCGATCGCGCGGATCATCAGATCGCGCAGGCCGGGCTCGCCCATCAGCACGCCGAGTGCCGCGGCCGTGGTGCCGCCGGGCGAGGTGACGTTCTGGCGCAGCGTGCCGGAGGCAAGCTCCGACTGGTGGAGAAGTTCACCCGAGCCGGCGACGGTTTCGCGCGCAAGTTTTGTCGCGAGCGCCTCGGGCAATCCCGCCTGGACGCCGGCGCGCGCGAGTTCTTCGGCCAGCAGAAACACATAGGCCGGGCCCGAGCCGGACACCGCGGTCACCGCGTCCATCAGGCTCTCATCGTCGACCCATTCGACCGAGCCGGTGGCGCGTAGCAGCGCATCGGCCACCGCGCGTTGCGGTGCGCTGACGTTGTTCGCGGCGACAGCCACCGTGATGCCGCGACCGATCGCGGCCGGCGTGTTCGGCATCGCGCGCACCACCGCGCCGCCGCAGACCTCTTGAAGCGAGGCGATCGTGGTGCCCGCCATGATCGAGACCACGGAGGTCTTGTCGGAGACGAACGGCTTCAGCTTGGCGCCGGCCTCGCGGAACATTTGCGGCTTCACCGCGACGACGAGCGTCTCGATCCGGCCTGCCGTCGTCACGTCCGGATTGAGCGCCACCCCCTTGGCGGCAAGCGCGGTGATCTCGGCCGAGACGTGCGGATCAATCACTGCAACGCGGTGCGGATCGAGCCCGCCCGAAAGCCATCCGGTCAGCATCGCGCCGCCCATCTTGCCTGCGCCGGCGAGCAGGATGGTGCCGGTGATGTTTTCGAGAGTGCTGTTGCTCGTCATAGCCGTTGCCACCGCCGTCGTCCCGGCGAAGGCCGGGACCCATTACCACGGCTGGTTCTAGTGGAAGGATGGCAAGGCAACAAGCATCGCGAGCTACACAAAGACCTCGCGGTATGGGTCCTGGCTTTCGCCAGGACGACGATGGAGAAAGCTGGGCTCGCTCGCTGCCTCGGGAGAGTGCGCTTACGCCTCGCCCACCGTGTCGAACATGGCTGCGTCCATGGCTTCCGTCGTGGACTTGCCCGCCCACACCACGAACTGGAACGCCGGGAAATAGCGTTCGCAGGCGTGGATGGCACCGGCGAGCATGGCTTCGCACTGCCCGGTGGAAGCGATGAGCCCGCCCGGCAGCACCAGGGCCTGCCTGTGCATGATCATGCCGGTGGTGGTCCACAGGTCGAAGTGCCCGACCCATAGCTGCTCGTTGACGGCGGCCACGAGCCGCTGCACCTCCGGTCGCCGCGCAACCGGAATCTTCATGTCGAAAGCGCAGGCCAGATGCAGCGCCTCGATCTCGCCCATCCAGGTGAAGGAGATCTGATAGTCGATCCATTGTCCCTTGGAGACAATCGTGAGTTCGTCTTCGCCGGAGCGTTCGAACGGCCAGTTGTTGCTGGCAGCGATATCCTCGACCACCGCGAGCGGATGGTTCTTGGAATCGATAGTGCCTTCGAGCAGGGACATGCCGTCTCGACCTCTTGCCTTTTTGTTGTCTTTGATACGCACGCGGTTGGTCCGGCGCGCGCTCCCTTTAAATTCGTTAAGGCGATCCCTCGGAGTCGCTGTCGCGATCTCCTCGGATCAAGCGCGGGCTTGTCGCGGATCAACTGATGTGATTTGCGGAATCTGCGCAACTGGCTGCCGAGTCCGTCCACAAGCCAGGACTCGTTCGTCCACAGCTCATCTCGGCCACAATTATTAACGGGAAGAACAAATCGGAATCGGATTCGATGGCCCGCCAATCGTTAATTCCGTCGCGTGCCCCTGGACCGCCATGGCGGCATGGGACCATGCGGTTTTCCATGCGGAACCCGCTTGCCGCGGCCCCCAACCGGCGTCATATTTCGGTCAGGCCGTTCATTCCGGACGGCCGATGTTCTCAGGGCGGGGTGAAAGTCCCCACCGGCGGTAAGGGCCGTAAGGCCTAAGCCCGCGAGCGCCTTCCTCCAAGTCTGTTGCTGAGGGGAAGGGTCAGCAGATTCGGTGCAACTCCGAAGCCGACGGTTAAAGTCCGGATGAAAGAGAACGGTCGGTGGCAGACGCATCGCAGGATGCGGCTGTTTGTCGTTCCGTGTGCCCTGATTCTGGTCCTTAACTGAGGAAAGCCATGAATCAGATGTTGCAAGACCCCCAAGCCGAAACTTCCAAGGCCGAAATTTCCCAACCAACCCAAACGCCACCGCCGGTTCCGCAGGATCCGGCGCCCGAGCACCCGCGCTTCGCGAAACCGCAGCGGGTGGCCTTCGTGCAGGCCTGCTGGCACCGCGACGTGGTCGAGGAGGCCCGTATCGCCTTCGTGAAGGAGGCGGCAGCGCGCCACCTCAATCATGTCGACGTGTTCGAGGTGCCGGGCTCGTTCGAGATCCCGCTGCATGCGCAGATCCTCGCCAAGACACGGCGCTACACCGCGATCGTCGCGGCCGGCCTGGTCGTCGACGGCGGCATCTACCGCCATGAGTTCGTCGCCGACACCGTGATCAAGGCGCTGATGGACGTGCAGCTGCGCACCGAGGTGCCCGTGTTCTCCGCGGTTCTGACGCCGCAGCAATTCCACGAAACCGAGGTGCACTACGATTTCTTCCGCAAGCATTTTGCGATCAAGGGCGTCGAGGTGGCGGCCGCCTGTGCGGAGACATTGCTCGGGCTCGAACGCCTGCGCGGCCAGGTCGCCGCGGGAATCGCGTAACGCAGCGCAACGACCATCCCTCATCCCGAGGGGCGCGAAGCGCGTCTCGACGGATGAGGGGCGATCGCCGCCGTGTTCGTCATCAGCCGAGCGAGACCCCCGCCTTGGCGCGGCTGATTCCGAGGGCCAGGATGCGCTGCAGGAGTGCCGGATATTTGAGTCCGGCATGTTGAGCCGCTGTGGCGAACTCCTGGCTCTTCGCAATCTCGGGATTGGGATTGGCTTCGATGAAATACGGTGTGCCGTCGGCGGTGAGACGAAAATCGATGCGCGCGTAGCCGTCGAGGCCAAGCGCCCGATAGATGCGTTTCGCGGCCCGCTGGATCCTGGCGGTCACTTCCGGCGCCAGATCCTTCGCTGGCCCGTCGACGATGCCGACCTTCTCCTGATAATCGGTGTCGTGCTTGGCCTTCTCGGTGGCGATGTGCCGTGAAGAGCGGCCGCCCATGCTGCCGAATTTCAACTCCCAGATCGGCAGAACGCGTAAGCGGTTGTTGCCGAGCACGCCGACGTAAAGCTCTCGCCCCTCGATGAACTGCTCGGCGATGGCGGCGGATTCGACCCGCTCGTGGATAAAGGCGACCCGCTCCGCCAGCTTTTCGTCGGTGTCGACGATCGAGGCTTGCGAGATGCCGAACGAGCCATCCATGTTCAGGCTCTTGACGATCAGCGGCAGCGCAAGACGCGTCGGGCGTTTCACCTTGCGGCGCATCGGGAAGACGGCAAAGGCCGGAGCGGCGATCCGGCGGTGATGCACCAGCGTCTTGGACAAATCCTTGCCGCGGGCCAGGGTCAGGCCGCGCGGATTGCACCCGGTATAAGGGACCTTCATCAGCTCGAGATAGCTCGCGATGTGCTGGTCGAAGGCGACGTTGTTGTGGAATTCCTCCAGCAGCGTGAAAACCACGTGCGGCTTGAACTCCTCGATCGCCTCGCGCACCGGCTTGATTTCCTCCTGCGCACCGAGCGGTCGAACCTCGTGGCCGGCTGCGCGCAAGGTGCTCACCACGTCGTATTCGGTTTTCCACGCATTGATCTCCTGCGGGCTATATCCGTCGGAGGAGTCCGGGGGCAGGAAGTCCGGATGCATGAGGACCAGAATGCGGAGACGTCTCATAGCGCGATCCACTTTCGCTGAGACGGGCCAAACATCGTGTGCATCGTCTTGGCGGTCACGAGGACGATGAAGTCGAGAACGAGTTTCTGTTCGGGGCCGACGGCGCGCAGATCGAGCTCGCGACAGCGGGAGATCATCTCGTCAAGCACGGCATCGAGTGTAAGCTGATTCTCGCCCGTCCATCGCGCCACCAGCTGCCTGATATGGGCGCGGTGCCGCCGGATCAAAGCCGAAGCCGGCTTCGACCGGTGATGCCGTGGATCGGCTGAAAACAGCCGGGATAGATCGCGGTCGTAGGTCTTCGGAGGTGTGAAGGCGTAGAACGCCTGCTTCTTCTTGTAGTGCTCTTCGAGCGTCTGGCTGAGCCGACCCAGCGTATCGACACGCTCTCGGGTCGTGATCGGCGGCCGCTTGCCCGCGATCTCGCCCATCAGCTCGTCGACATATTCGAGCTTCTTCAGTGCCGGCCAGCCGGCATATCGCGTCCGCCAGTTCGAGCGCGGCCGCAGCCACACCGCAAAGGTCTCGGCGAAATCCTCGTCCGGATGGCTCTGCGCGTACCAGAGCCGCAGATGCTGGACATAGCGCCGGCTCGCCGGATTGGGCCGGTAATAGCGCGGATAATGTTTCGACGACGGGCCGAACAGTTGCTGCCAGCGCCGGCGGCGCTGCAGCTGGTAGCCGTGCTGTATGGCGTGGCCCGCTTCGTGACGGAGGATGGCCATGCATTCGCGCCAGGTTCCGCCCTCGACGTCGAACATCATCTTCTTCTCGAGCTTCATCAGGCGGGGATGAGCGAGATAGAACGGAATGGCGATGCCGGGAACGCCGCCCGGACTGAACCATTCGCTCGACATCCATGTGTGCGGCCGCAGCCGGATATCCCGTTCTTCCAGCTCCTCGTAGAGCGTGCTGACGCAATCCTCGAGCCAGGTGCCTTCGACCGTAACCCTCAGGCTGGAGAGACGTTGCTTGAGCAACTCGTCATCCGACAGCTTCTCCCAGGCAAATTTCCGGCGTGGCATCGGGCATCCAGAGGGCAGAGATGACTCGGGATTCGGATGATGTCATGGGCGGTCGTTGGCAACAACCCGGGGGCTGCCTCGTAAGGGACGCAGACGCTCGCACTTCCTCTGCCTGCAAGCGGGGCGAGGTAAGAAACTCAGTCGAACAGGCTCGACACCGACTCTTCCGCCGCGGTCCGCGCGATCGCGTCGGAGATCAGGCTGGCGATCGGCAGCGTGCGGATGTTCGGCGCCTTGCTCACCGCCTCCGTCGGCAGGATCGAGTCGGTGATCACCAGCTCCTTCAGCCTGGAGTTCGTGATCCGGGCGGCCGCGCCGCCGGAGAGCACGCCGTGGGTGATGTAGGCGTAGACGTCCTTGGCGCCCTTGGCGATCAGCGCGTCGGCGGCGTTCACCAGCGTGCCGCCGGAGTCCACGATGTCGTCAATCAGGATGCAGGTGTAGCCGGCGACGTCGCCGATCACGTTCATGACCTCGGATTCACCCGCCCTCTCGCGGCGCTTGTCGACGATCGCGAGCGGGGTGTTGATGCGCTTGGCGAGGCCGCGTGCGCGCGCCACGCCGCCGACGTCGGGCGAGATCACCATCGTCCTGGAGAGGTCGAACTTGTCCTTGATGTCGCGCACCATCAGCGGTGCCGCGTAGAGGTTGTCGGTCGGGATGTCGAAGAAGCCCTGGATCTGGCCGGCATGCAGGTCAAGCGTCATGACGCGGTCGACGCCGGCCTGCGTAATCAGATTGGCGACGAGTTTTGCCGAGATCGGCGTGCGCGAACCCGATTTGCGGTCCTGCCGGGCGTAGCCGAAATAGGGCAGCACCGCGGTGATGCGGCGCGCCGAGGAGCGGCGCAGTGCGTCGGTGATGATCAGCAATTCCATCAGATGGTCGTTCGCCGGGAACGAGGTCGACTGGATGACGAAGGCATCCGAGCCGCGCACGTTCTCCTGGATCTCGACGAAGATCTCCATGTCGGCGAAGCGCCGTACCACCGCCTTGGTCAGCGGCAGGTCGAGACCCTGCGCGATGGCCTGCGCGAGAGCCGGATTGGAGTTGCCGGCGACGAGCTTGATGGAGCCGTTCTTGGCCGACATGGACGCTTCCTCCCGCGCTTTGCTGGACACGATGTTCAACATCAAACAATACCCACTCGAAGCACGGTTACGACGGGCGAGGAAATATCAGGCCGGGGGCTGCGATGGCAACCCGGGAGGCTACGTTTTCCCTGCGAAATCCTGAGTCCGGCCAACGGTTTGGCTGGAAGTTGGGGCCGTGGTTTCGCGGGGGTTATCGCTCGGCATAGCCCAGCGCCGAGGCCGGCATCTCGGCCACCGGGGCCTCCGGCATCACGCTCGCCACGGCCGGCCCGCGCAAGCCGGGAGCCGAGCCCGGCGCATCCGGCGTTCCGTTGATCATGTTGGAAAGTCCGCTGAATCCGGCTTGGGCGATCTTCCGCAGCACGAGGTCGTCGGCCGCGCTCCAAGGATCGCGGCCGCCCTTGGCCGCAGTCGGTTCCTCGCCGGAAAGGCGCAGCGCCCGCTGCTGGTTGGCGTCGTAGACGTCCCAGACCCAGGCGATCACGGTCTTGCCGCGCACGATCTGGGCGGAGAGGTAGCTGCGCACGCGGTAGGCAGCCGTCCCCTCGCGCGAGACCACGGACAGGCTGCGCAGCTTGGATTCGCTGTCGAGCACGCCGACCATGCGGTCGAACACTTGCGGCGGCGGCCCGTCGATCGATTCGAACGCGACTGTCGCCCCCGAGCCGGCGCTCGGCGCCATCGCATAGGAGTTCGCGGCACCACCGCCACCGGCACAGCCGCCGAGGGCTGTCGCAGCCGTCAGCAGCATGACCGCCAGCACGCGCGAACCCGCGCGGCGCAAGATGAATGACGCGTCCCTCATTATGGAGGGCAGCGATATCGTTAAAACGCATTAACGTCTAGGGCGGGGGCGCCACAGGCCACTGTCATCGCGCGCAGGCATAGCCCCGGAATGACACGGGGTTGCCGTTGTGTTCACGCTTCGAGCGCGATCGCGTGAACGTGGCGGCCGTAATCCGGCTCCTTGCGATGTACCGAGCGGCGGTAGCTGAAGAAGCGTTCGTCGGCGTAGGTGTCCAGACCGAGATCGTCGATCATCAGGATGCCCGCGGCTTCCAGACGCTTGCGGATGAAGCCGGCGAGATCGAACATCGCGTGTCCTTCGCGCACCGACGGGATGAAGAACATGGCGTTGTCCGCATCCGCCTCGATGAAGCGCGTCACGAACTCGTTGCCGACTTCATAACTGTCCTGGCGGATCAGCGGGCCGACCGCGGCGATGATGCCGCCACGCGAGGCGCCGAGTTTCTCCATCGCCGAAATGGTCTGCTCCAGGACGCCGGTGAGCGCGCCCTTCCAGCCGGCATGCGCGCCGCCGATCACGCCCGCATTGGGGTCGACGAACAGCACGGGCCCGCAGTCGGCGGTGGAGACGCCGAGCGCGATGCCGGGCACCTTCGTCACCAGCGCATCGCCCTTCGGCCGCGGCCCGCTCGGCCACGGCGCGTCGGCCACGAGCACGTCGGGCGAATGGATTTGGTGCAGGCTGAGAAAGCGTTCCGGTGCGACGCCGACATGCTCGGCCATGCGGCGGCGGTTCTCCGCGACAAGGAGTTGATCGTCATTGGAGCCGAGCCCGCCGTTCAGCGCGGAATAGATGCCGCCCGAGACGCCGCCTTCGCGGGTGAAGAAGGCATGGCGCAGGCCCGGCACCGCCGACAGCAGCGAGGAGGCAAGCGTCATGAACCGTCTCCGGTGCGTTCGAGATCGCTGAGGCCCGCAAGGCCCGTTAGCCGCGGCTCGGAGATGCCGAGCACCTTGAACATCGAGCCCATGCCGCTGCGGCCGGTTTCGGTCAGGCGCTTTAGCGCGATCGAAATGTCGGTGGCGACGTCGGGCGCCGCCTTCTGCATCAAGGCGGCTGCACGGGTCTCGATGCCGACGCGTTTGAGAAAATCGCCCTGCGTCACCGGCCCGTGCACGCGGGCGCCCACGTCCTCCGCTCCGCGCGCGAGCGCCTGGAAGTCGACATGGGCTGTGACGTCGGCCTGGCCCGGCGCCTTCAGGGGATCGGTGAAGGTGTGGCGCGCGATCGCCTGGAAGGTGTCGCCGGCATCGCTGCGCAGGTGGCCGTAATCGATGATCAGCGCCGCGCCGTCCTGGTCGCGCACGCGGCTGGCGAGCTTCATGATCTCAGCATCTGGCCGCCATTCGAACACGGCCCCGACGGGCGCGGCGCGGACCAGAGGCGGCAACAGCACCTCGAAGCGCGGCGTCGGCTCGGCCGCCGCGCCGAATTGAAGTTTTCCATTGGCGTCGACCTCGATCACGCGCTCGTGCCAGCCGTTCTCGTGACGGACCATCTGATGGATCGGCAGCACGTCGAAATATTCGTTGGCGAGGATGATGCTCGGTCCCTCAGGCACGTCGTCGATGCTGTCGTGCCAGGCGATGTTGCGCACGCCCGACAGCGTCGCACTCTGCCGCTCGCGCAGGACCGGATTGACCTCGACCATGTGGATATGGAGCGCCTGATAGAGCGGCGGCAGCACGCGGAGCGCACGCAGCGCATCCGCCATCATGGTGCCGCGGCCGGGGCCGAGCTCGATCAGCCGCAGGAATTGCGGCGAGCCCATCTGCTTCCACACCGAGGCGGTCCACAGGCCCAGGAGCTCGCCGAACATCTGGCTGACCTCGGGCGCGGTGGTGAAGTCGCCTTCTCGTCCCAACGGATCGCGCGAGACGTAATAGCCGTAGCGCGGATGCATCAGGCACAGTTCCATGTACCGCCAGACCGGCATGGGGCCTGAGGATTTGATCAGCGCCTTGATCTCGTCGAGTAACGGCTGGTCGGTCACGGTCCATCTTCTCAAAAGGAATTAACGAATAGCCCCTGCGGGCTTCGGCGCACCGCGCCTCACTGCCAATAGAATAAGTATGAGGCCGACAATAAGCATCGGGATCGACAACAGCATGCCCATGGTTAATCCGCCCCAGAGGAAGCCGAGCTGGACGTCCGGTTCGCGGAAATGCTCGCCGGCGATCCGGCTCAGACCATAGATCAGGATGAACGCGCCGAGGATCATGCCCGGTCGCTTCAGAGCACCGAACCGGATCATGACCGCGAGGGCGGCAAACAGCAAAATGCCCTCCATGCCGGCCTCATAGAGCTGGCTCGGATGGCGCGGCAGTTGGGTGGGATCGTTGGGGAAGATCATCGCCCAGGGCAGCTCCGGGTCAGCGGCGCGGCCCCACAATTCGCCGTTGATGAAATTGGCGATGCGGCCGAGCAGCAGCCCGACCGGCGCGACGGCGGTTGTGATATCGCCGAGCGACAGGATCGAGATGCCGTTGCGATAAGCAAACCACATCACCGCGACGACGCAGCCGAGAAAGCCGCCGTGGAAGGACATGCCGCCTTCCCACAGCCTGAAGATCGCAGCGGGATGGTCGATGAAGAAGGGCAGATTGTAGAACAGCACATAGCCGGTGCGGCCGCCGAGGATGATGCCGAGCGTGACCCACAGAATGAAGTCGTCGATCTGCACCAGCGACATCGGCGCCGGGCCGCCCCACAGCCGCTCTTTCTTCAGGAGCGAGCGCGCATAGAGCCAGCCGAACACGATGCCGCAGATATAGGCCAGCGCATACCAGCGGATCGCGAACGGACCGATCTCGATCGCGATCGGCTTGAAGGCGGGAAAGTCGATGAGCAGAAAGGGCATCGCGCCTTCTATGTCTAGACGAGATTGCGGCGATAGAGCGCCAGCAGACGCTCCCAATGCCGCTCGGCTGCGTCGCGGTCGTAGACCGGACGCTTGGGGAAGGCGAAGCCGTGATGGGTGCCGGGATAGATCTCGACTTCGGCTTTGGCGCCGCTCATGCCCTGCTTCACCTTCTCGATGATCTCGGCGGGCGCGTAGATGTCGGTCTCGGCGCAGGCGAAGTAGAGTTCGGCCTTGGTCTTGGCTGCCGCGAGATGCGGGCTGTCGTCCTGGTCGGTTGCGAGCTGCGTGCCGTAGACCGAGGCGGCGGCCTTGACGCGATCGGGGAAGTGCGTGGCGGCATTAACGGCGTAGCGGCCGCTCATGCAGTAGCCGACGGTGCCGATCAGTTTGGTGTTCGCAGCCGCCTGGCCCTCGGCATAGGTCAGCAACGCCCGCGTGTCGTCCATGATCATTGGGATCGTGAGCGATCCCATCAGCGCAAACATGCGCTTGCGTTCCGGGGCGTTCGGATCGGCGGGCAGCGCGCCGAGCTCCATCACGCCGGAGCGGTAATAGAGGTTCGGCAGCATCACGTAATAGCCCGATGTCGCGAGCCGGCGCGCCATGTCACGCAGCTCTTCGCGGATCGCCGGCGCGTCCATGTAGAACAGGATGACCGGAAACGGCCCGCCGCGTTCGGGATGGCTGATGAAGGTTGCGGTGTGACCGTCCTTGGTGGGGATCGCGATCTGCTGGTCGATCATCTCGAGCGCCTTTGTGATTCTTCTTATGCAGGGACGTTGAATACGATTGCAAGGAAACCGGGGCATGACAAGGATACCGCTGATCGGCCCTTGAACCGGCCCAATCGGATTGCCATTGTCTCCCCGTGCGTTCGCGCAGAGTTCATCGAAAGCCGCCAGGAGACCGACATGACCCAGACCAACAACCGGTTTTTCGACGAGATCGGCCGCCTGATGAACGATGCCGCCGGTGCCGCGCAGGGCGTCAAGCGCGAGTTCGACACGGTGATGCGCACCCAGGCCGAAAAATTCCTGCGCGATATGGACCTGGTCAAGCGCGAGGAGTTCGAGGCGGTCAAGGACATGGCGCGCCTGGCGCGTGAGGAGAACGAGGCTCTGAAGGCGCGCATCGCGGCGCTGGAGGCCAAGCTCGGCGGGTAGGGGGAATCGTAGCCCGGATGGAGCCAACGGGTCGGCGCGAAGCGCCGCCCGATGACAGGCTTCGCGGCAATCCGGGGTGTTCCAGCGGCGTAGGTCCCGGATTACGCTGCGCTCCATCCGGGCTACCGATACCTTCCGGCCGCCCATTCTCCTTGTCATTTCCGCGTCTTCCGGGTAAAAGCCCGCCACGTCTGCAGCCCCCGCACCCCTGGAGGCTTGCTGCGGCGTATGCCATGGGCCGCGTTGCGGCCCATTAACTTTTGCAAAAACAAGGACTTAACGTTATGGCGACCGTCAAGGAATTGAAGGCGACCGCACGTCCGAAGAGCGGCAAGGGGGCCGCCCGGGCTGAGCGTCGCGCCGGGAGAGTGCCCGGAGTGATCTATGGCAACAACCAGCCCCCGCTGACGATCTCGATCGAAGATCGTGAACTGCGCACCCGCATCCTCGCCGGCCGGTTCCTGACCACGCTGGTCGACATCGATCTCGAGGGCAACAAGCACCGCGTGATTCCGCGCGACTACCACCTCGATCCGGTCAAGGATTTCCCGATCCACGTCGACTTCATGCGGCTCGGCGAAGGCGCCACCATCCGCATCAGCGTTCCCTTGCACGTGGTGAAGGCTGAAGGTTCGCCGGGCGTGAAGCGCGGCGGCGCCGTGAACATCGTTGCGCACGCGATCGAGCTCGAGTGCGGCGTGGAGAACATCCCGCAGTTCATCGAGGCCGACGTCGGTTCGCTCGAAATCGGCCACTCGCTGCATCTCTCCGACATCAAGCTGCCGGCTGGCGTGAAGGCGCTGACGTCCGAGGACGCGACCCTCGTCACCATCGTGCCGCCGTCCGGCTACGCCGAAGAGCAGAAGGCCGCGGCTGCTGCTCCTGCTGCGGGTGCTGCTGCTCCGGCGGCTGGTGCTGCTCCGGCTGCGGGTGCTGCTGCTCCGGCAGCGGCTGCCAAGGCCCCGGCTGCCAAGGCTCCCGCCGGCGGCGACAAGAAGAAGTAATCTCTCAAAGCTGGCGCGCGGTCCATGACCGCGCGCCGAGCGAGGGGCGCGCCGCGTCATGCGACTGTTTGTTGGGCTCGGCAATCCCGGCCCGAAATTCGCACGTAACCGGCACAATGTCGGCTTCATGGCCGTCGATGAGATCGCGCGGCGTCATGGTTTCGCGCCCTGGCGCCGCAGGTTTCAGGGCGAGACCTCGGAAGGCACGCTCGGCACCGAGCGCGTGATCCTGCTCAAGCCGATGACCTACATGAACGAGTCCGGCCGCAGCGTTCAGGAAGCGGCAAGCTTCTTCAAGATCGCGCCGGGCGACGTCACCGTATTCCATGACGAACTCGAACTGCCACCGGGCAAGGTGCGGGTGAAGGTCGGCGGTGGTATCGCCGGCCACAACGGCCTGCGCTCGATCTCCGCCCATATCGGCAACGAGTACCGCCGGGTGCGGCTCGGTATCGGTCATCCCGGCGTCAAGGAATTGGTGCACGGCCACGTGCTGTCGGACTTCGCCAAAGCCGACAACGACTGGGTGGCGACGCTCTGCGACGCGGTGGCCGAGCACGCGGCATTGGTTGCCAAAGGCACGGACGCGACCTTCGCCAACAGGGTGCATCTCGCCATGCAGGCGAAGGGATTTTTGACCAAGGACGACAACGGCAAGGAATAACTGGCTCTCCGTCATGCCCGGGCTTGACCCGGGCATCCACGTTCTTGGTGCCGCAAGTCAAAGTCGTGGATGGCCGGGTCAAGCCCGGCCATGACGAACATGGATAGAGGACATTATGGGATTTAAATGCGGGATCGTCGGATTGCCCAATGTCGGCAAATCGACTTTGTTCAACGCGCTGACCGAGACGGCCGCGGCGCAGGCGGCCAATTATCCGTTCTGCACGATCGAGCCGAATGTCGGCGAGGTCGCGGTGCCGGATCCGCGGCTCGACAAGCTCGCAGCGATCGCCAAGTCGGGCCAGATCATCCCGACCCGGCTGACCTTCGTGGATATCGCCGGCCTCGTGCGCGGCGCGTCCAAGGGTGAAGGCCTCGGCAACCAGTTCCTCGCCAACATCCGCGAGGTCGACGCCATCGCGCACGTCGTGCGCTGCTTCGAGGATTCCGACATCACCCATGTCGAGGGCAAGATCGCCCCGCTCGCCGACATCGAGACCATCGAGACCGAGCTGATGCTCGCCGATCTCGACAGCCTCGAAAAGCGCGTCGACAATTTGTCCAAGAAGGCCAAGGGCAACGACAAGGACGCCAAGGAGCAGCTCGATCTCCTCAACCGTACGCTGGTGCTGCTGCGGGAGGGCAAGCCCGCGCGTCTGGTCGAACGCAAGGCGGAGGAGGAGCGCGCCTTCGGGATGCTCGGGCTGCTGTCCTCAAAGCCCGTGCTCTACGTCTGCAACGTCGAGGAAGGCTCGGCCGCGACTGGCAATTCGTTCTCGAAGGCGGTGCAGGACCAGGCTGCCAAGGAGGGCGCCATTGCCGTGGTCATCTCGGCGAAAATCGAATCCGAGATCGCCACCATCTCACGTGACGAACGCGCCGACTTCCTGGAGACGCTGGGTCTCGAAGAGGCCGGCCTCGATCGCCTGATCCGCGCCGGCTACACGCTGCTCGACCTCATCACCTATTTCACGGTGGGCCCGAAGGAAGCGCGCGCCTGGACCATCTATCGCGGCACCAAAGCGCCGGGCGCGGCCGGTGTGATCCACACCGACTTCGAGAAGGGTTTCATCCGCGCCGAGACCATCGCGTATGAGGACTACGTCGCGCTCGGCGGCGAAGCCGGCGCCCGCGATTCCGGCAAGCTCCGCCTCGAAGGCAAGGAATACGTCGTCGCCGACGGCGACGTGATGCATTTCAGGTTCAATACGTAAGATCTGGATAGGTTCGTAGGGTGGGTTAGCGCAGCGTAACCCACCATGCTTCCTCGTTTTGCAGAACGAAGTTGGTGGGTTATGCCTTCGGCTAACCCAGCCTACGGCGCCGGTGCTTGCCTCACTTCATCCCGCCGCCCTGATCCCTGATCGCGCCGAGATGCTCGTTGATGCGGAAGATGATCAGGATCAGCTCGGCGAGAATGCGCGAGAACACGATTCCGACGACGACGCTCGCGATCGACGACAGCAGCATCAGGAAGCCGCCGAACGGGCTGATCGCCATCATCGCGAGGCCGGAGAAGATGCCGGAGAGGCCGAACAGGCAGATCAGCGCGATCACCAGCCAGTAGAAGGTCTTGATGATCGTCGGCGTGATGAAGCGGTCCCATTGAAACAGGTCGCTGAATGAAAACATTGCTCTCCCCAGGCAATTCAGGTGTTGCCGGGCCTTGCAAATGGATCGAGACCCCTGACCGATCCGACTCAAGACCACGCCGGCGCGCCGAATGTAGCACGAGCCATGCGGGCCGGCGGGTTGAGATTGCCGCAAAGTGCGGCCACAATCTGTCATTCCCTCAAACCTTTCCCAAGATGACCCTGACCTTCGAAGATTTCCCGCCCGGCCGGTTCGGAACATTCGGCCCGCGCCATGTCACGCGCGACGAGATCGTGGCCTTTGCCGCCGAGTTCGATCCGCAGCCGATGCACCTCGACGAGGAGGCCGCCGGCAAAAGCATGCTGCGCGGCCTGTCCGGCTCGGGCTGGCATCTCTGTTCGCTGATGATGCGGATGATGGCCGACGGTTTCATTACCCGCGCCGCTTCGCTGGGATCTCCCGGCGTCGATGAAGTGCGCTGGCTGTCGCCGCTCAGACCCGGCGACGACCTCATGCTCGACGTCGACGTCGTGGAGGCCCGCACCTCGAAGAGCCGGCCGGAGCTCGGCATCGTCAAGTTCAAATGCACCGTGCGTAACGCGGCGGGGCAGGCGCTGTGCGAGATGACGTCGCCGATCCTGATCAAGCGGCGCGAGGGGGCGGTCTGATGCCGTTTTTCGAGGAGATCGAGATTGGGCATCGCCGCGAGATCGGCGCCTATACGTTCACGGCCGAGTCGATCAAGACATTCGCCGCAAAGTTCGATCCGCAGCGTTTTCACCTCGACGAGGAGGAGAGCAAGAACTCGCTGTTTGGCGGGCTCGCGGCCTCGGGCTGGCATGTCGGCTCGGCCTGCATGAGCCTGCTTGTCGCCGACGGCCAGCGTTTGGCGCGGGAAGCCGTTTCGCGCGGCGAGGAGGTCGCGGTGTGGGGCCCATCGCCGGGCTTTCGCGACCTGCGCTGGATCAGGCCGGTGCTCGCCGGCGACATCATCACCTACGTCAACGTCGTCATCGACAAGCGCAGCTCCGCCTCGCGACCCGGCTGGGGCATCCTGACCGCCCGCACCACCGGCACCAACCAGCGCGGCGAGGACGTCTACGCCATCACCGCCAGTGCCTTCGTGCCGATGCGTGCGAACGGTGGTTAGATTCGTTCCAGGATGAACGGCAAAAACAGCGTGCGAGTGTTGCCTCCGCGCTATGGACGCGATTCCGGGTGGCTGCCATAAGCCTGCGCAACATGGTTTTCCCGCGAAGCATTTGGCGGAACCATCGAGTTGCTAACCAATTATGAACCTGTCGCTGTCTATTTGAACGAACTGGGCAGAGTACAGGGGACGAGGACCATGGCAGACCGCGGCGCACTCAAGCTGGTCGGATTCATCTTTGCTACCGCGACGCTGGCCGTGATGTTGGTGGCCGGCATGGTGGTGAAGGGCTATGCCGATGGTGCCTACACCCTGGAAGCTTCGACCGTGGAAGCCGCCCGGTAAATTTCGTTAACTCCGCGGGGCCGCAACGCGGCCTTCGCCTTCAGCGGCTATAGACGAACGCCAATATCGCGATCGCAACCGCCAGCAATCCGACAAAACGCAGCATGATCGTGCCGAACTGGTTCGGCGCGGGCCGCAGCGGTATCGGGTCGGTGGTGTCGGGCCGAATGCTTTCCATGAAATGTCCCCAGGCCCGGCCGCGATGGCAAGGGCGCCTGGCGTTAGTCGCCGCGGGGATGCGGGAAGTTCAAAACCCTCCGCTGTCATGCCCCCCCGAAAGCGGGGCATCCAGTACGCCGGTGGCTCTCGGTCTAGCCTCGCTGCCTCTGGAATACTGGATCACCCGCTTTCGCGGGTGATGACACTTTCATGGGACGCATGCGCACTCATCACACCCCCGAATCAAAACCGCCGCGCCCCTTTCGGAACGCGGCGGCTGGTGATGCGGGATGCAGTGATCAGCTGTTGCGCAGGCCGTCGGCGGCGCGCTTCCACTGCGAGACGTTGTCGGCGATCATGCGGGTCGACTTCATCGCGGCCTGGCTGAGCTGGGCGTAGCCGGAGATCTCGCGCTGGACGCGCTGGCCTTCGGCGTGGAGCAGATCGCGCAGGCTCTCGAGCTCGGAGATCAGATTCTCGATCTCGGCAAGCGAGGTGCCGGCGACGCGCTGGATCAGCGAGTTGACGTTGGTGACGGTGGCCTCCGCGCTCGGATCGAGCGGCGGTGCGTCCGTGGTCGTCGACGCCGGACGGCGCAGATAGGCGATGTCATTGCGGACGAAGTCACGGATGCCGGCTTCGACTTCCGTCACGGCGGCGAGGTTGGTGTCGATGGTCTCGGTCTCGGTACCTTCGGTCTTTTCCGGACGCATGGCGTTCATCGTTGTTCCCCTGTTCGCGTTGAGCGCAGCGCGAGTATCCCCCGCACGACGACGTCAGTCTGGGACTAGGGCGTCGGATTTTGGCCGCAACTTGGCCGAGGTGCGGCAAGGGCGGTCTATTCGGGGGCTTTGCCGTGACGTATGGTTACGAGAGTCTAAACGCCCTTGCCGCGCCGAACTTTCTAGCTCCTCATGGTGAGGAGCGCGAAGCGCGTCTCGAACCATGCCAGGCCCGGCTCTCGCGGGGGCCTCGATCCTTCGAGACGCGCTCCGTTGGAGCGCTCCTCAGGACGAGGGGAGAGAGTGGACCTACCAGCTCTTCTTGAAACCCGCCGTCAGGCTCTTGTTGATCGCCCCTTGCGAGGTTTCGCCGACCGAGCCGGAGACGGTGACGTTGTCGAACAGCTTCTGTTCCGCGCCGACCTTGCGCAGCCATTTGTCGTCGGTGGTCGACAGCGACTGGCCCGCGGTGATGCTGGTGCCGGTGTCGGTGAGAGTGACCTTGGCCGACTGGTCGGTCTCGTAATTGCGCGTGATGTGACCGCCGACGCCGGGGAGCGCCGTGGTGCCCTGCTGGTTGACGCTGTAGCCGTTCTGGAGTGTCAGCGACGTGTCGCCCGACAGCGGCACCGACTTGATCAGCGACGCCCCGAGCTTGCTCTGTTCGGCGCCGGGATCGACGCGGGCCTCGACTGCGGTCTTGTCCCAGATCGCGCCCGCGCCCGGCGCGGTCGCGGCCGCCCAGGCGCTGCCGGACGACTGAGGCACGCTGCCGCCATTGGTGGCCTTCTGCGCCAGCAGCTCGGACATCGTTCGCGGCTCGCTCGTCACCGTCATGTCGGCGCCGATGCGGGCGTCCCAGAATGAGGATACCGACTGCTTCACCGTCACCGCCGAGGAGCCGTTGGCGTTGGCGTTCGTTGCCCAGTTCAGCCCGTCCTTGGCGGCGGCCTGGGCGCGCTTCTTGGCGGCGATGATGTCGTTGAGCGTGCCGGCGTCGATCGCGAGCTGGCCCCAATCGAGCTTGTCGACGTCGATGCCACGGAGCAGGTCGGGGTCGTTGACATCAGGGGCCTCCGCCGTCTCGGCCTCGTCGTCGGGCGCTGCGGCCGGGCCGGGGGAGAAGGGCGGAATGATCTGCGCCGAAACCGTCAGCACCGATCCCAAGATGAAAGCGGCCGCCAGCATCGGCAGCCTGGTCCAGCCAAACCCTGTCGCGAATTCCATCGTCCTGCCCGTCAGCCCAGTTCCCGCCCAGGATGCGGAACCATCGTTGCGAAATTGTGGCGGTTCCATCAAACGCGAACCAACGGGCCGCGCGAAAGGCGCGCGCCCGAGGACGAGCTTCTCCACGATTGCATCCGGCGGGGCTGGAGGCCAGGACGCGTCGCGGGGAGCATCAGCCATCGGTCCCGAACAGCGGGGCCCGTTGGTGTTCCGTTCAGCCGACGCTGGTCATCTTGGGCAGATGAATGGCGCGGCCGAGTGCCTGCTCGACCAGATCAAACGTGTCGATCAGCACGCGCATGCTGGTGAGCTTGCCCGCCCTGAACTGGGCGAATTGCGCCACCCGCAAGCTGATCGGCTTGCTGGAATCCAAGGCGGTCAGCGAATAGCGCAGCATCGAGGCGGCGGAATCGACGCCGAGCATGATGCTCTCGCGGTCGAAGCGGCGGACCTGGAAATTGTCGGCGAACTGGCGGATGACGTCGAGCACGGCGTCCTTGCCCTGGCGCGCGCCGAGGAACGGAAACATGTTGATCGGGCCGTAGAGCGCCCACTCGACGTCCTCGTCGATCAGGGCCTCGATGTCCTCGAAATGCCGGTCGTTGATCGCGCGATGCAACGCACGCGAGAAACGCCAGAGGCTGTGCTCTGTCATCTTGGGCAGTCCTGAAGCTGGCTTGCAAAAAAAACGAAAAACAACCCCAAGCGCACAGGATAAGGTGCCGCGGGGTCGCTCAACTCATTTGTATACGAATAAATACGCCAATTCGGCCAAAACGCAATTCACGTTTTTGCAATGCACAATTGACCCCGGCGTGTGAGATTTACAATAGGACCCGTATTTTTCCGGTCCGGGCCGGGGCTAGCCCCCGTCCACCCGCTCGCCCACGATCAGCGGGCCAATCTCACGTTCCAGCACCTGCTGCACCAGATCGTAGGAGTCGATGATCTCGCGGATCTGCGCCACCTCCCCGTTGCGGAAAGTGTAGAACACGGCCATGTCGACCTGAATGATGCGGTCGTTGCTGCGCTTCCTGAAGAACACACGTAGATAGGCCGCGACCGCGTCGCCCTCGGCGACGATCTGCGGCGCCTCGTAGCGGATCTCGGCGTATCGCTCCTGCACGGTGCGCCAGAACTCGCCAAGTTCCTTCTTGCCGTGGCAGGGGCCCATGTGCGGCAGCACGTCGATCGGCGCGTGGGTGAGAAAGTCGACGTCGTCGGTGCAGCAGGCGAGCGCAGCCTGGAGGTCGCTGCGCGCAATGGCGTCGAGCAGATGCAGCACGCGCTGGCGATTGAGCTTCTCGACCGTCATTCCGCCCGTCCTCATTGGCCGTGTGGAGTTGCGCAAGGCTAACGCGCCGCCTCGGACACCGGCAATCCGCAAAACCACAGGGGATACTGCAGACAATATGACGCGCCAGCGCAATGCCAGGTTCATGGCTGCAATTAAGGGTTGAGGTACCGCGCGCCTAAACGAATTCGCGCGCGGCTGGCCTGGGCGCAGGAAGCAAACGCGGAACCGGGACGAGCCCGTGCCCGTTGAGATTGCGACACCGCATCCGGAGACATCGATCGATGAAATTGCTCGCCGCCATCGCCGCCGCACTTCTCATGCTTGGCGCGACCTCCACCGCCAACGCCAAGGGCTGCCTCAAGGGCGCCGTCGTCGGCGGCGTCGCCGGCCACTATGCCGGTCATCATGGCGTCCTCGGTGCCGCCGCCGGCTGCCTCTACGGCCGCCATCATGCCAAGGAGCAGCAAGAGCAGGAGAGGCAGCGGCAACAGCAGAGCCAGGTAAACGGGCAGGGCAAGCTGTAACCCTTGGTCATTCCGGGCGCGCCCCTTGTTCCCGCAGAGGAAATGGGCGTGACGCATCTCACATCAGGCTTCCCTGATGGCGGCTAGATTCATCCGCATGTCATCAGGGAGACGTGCCATGGCCGCCATCGCCAGAGTCAGAAAGTCCAGCCTGCACAATGCGGTCGAAGGCCTCGCGCTGACCGCGACGCTGCAGAGCTTCCCGACCTTCGCCGCCGCCGCCTTCCTGCTCAAGCTGGTCGGCAATCACGACCTGGTCGGCGATCCCGGCGTCGCCATCTTCGTCGCCATCGCCTCGCTCGCCCATGCGCTGCTCGCGGTGACCTTCGGGCCGAGCTTCCCGCACCTCTTCAAGACCGTCTACGAACCAAAGTTCTTCGAGGCCCATCTGTCGCTCGCCGACAAGATCACGGCCTGGCGCACCCAGCCGGTCGCCTCGCTGCAACTGATGACCATCGTGCTGCTGCTGTCGGTGATGGCGGTAGTGACGGCGAGCGTGGGGTGATCGCATCATGTCCTTCATCACCGCGTCGAAATCCGGGCCGCTCAACTGGCTCGAAGGCTTTGCGCTCACCACAATCCTTCAGGGCTTCCCGATCTTCGCCGCGGCGTCGCTGATGGTGAAGCTGCTGGGACATGACCGCGGTGGCAATCATGTCCTCACCATCGCGATGGCGTCGATCTTCTACAGCTGTCTCGCCATCTGGGCGGGATCGACATTCCCGAGATTCGCAAAGAACGCCTACGAACCGCTGTTCTTCGACGCCAGCCTGTCCTTCTCCGACAAGATCGCCTGCTGGCGCGGCAAGCCGGCGACCTCGATGCAGCTGGTGACCTCAGTGCTGCTGCTGTCGCTGCTGGCGGCAAGCGTGGGGTGAGTTCGCGTTCTGATCCTTCTCGGACGCCGCCACTAATAACCATGGGCGGCGCCGGCGCTCTGCGCCCTCTACCTCTTCTTCCACCCACCTCTATGCCCCGGCGCCCCTCCGCTCGACCGCGGCGCCGGCCCGAACTCCGGACCTGACTGCCGCGAGTCCGTCGGCTGGATGATGCGGCTCTCGCCGCCGAACGGCTTTGTGGGCAGCGCGCGGTCCGCGCGATAGGGCAGGGATTCCGGGCCGTGCATCTCGTCGAGATGCGGCTTGTGCACCTTCGAGCCGCTGCCGCCGCCGCTCGCCTTCAGCGCGGAGCTCACGGTCTTTTTCTTCATGGCGCTGACCGGCAAATTCGCCGCATCGCCGTATTTCTTCGCGCCCGCATAGGCGCCGGCTTTGCCCTGCACGGTGCGCTGCTTGACGGTGGGATCGTCGACCACCGCGAGTTCGGTGGCGCGCAGGCGCTTGACCTCGTCGCGCAGGCGCGCGGCTTCCTCGAAGTTCAGATCGGCGGCGGCCTCGCGCATCCTCGTCTCGAGATCGCCGAGCACGGCTTCGAAATTGTGGCCGATCGAGATGACGTCGTCGGTCATGTCGTGGCCGCCGATCTCGACCAGCACATGATCGCGCTCGTAGACGCTGTTCATGATGTCGCCGATCGACTTCTTGATGCTCTCCGGCGTGATGCCGTGCGCCGTGTTGTACTCGACCTGCTTCTCGCGGCGCCGGTCGGTTTCGGCGATGGCGCGCTCCATCGATCCCGTCATCTGGTCGGCATAGAGGATCACCTTGCCGTCGACGTTGCGCGCCGCGCGGCCGATGGTCTGGATCAGCGAGGTCTCGCTGCGCAAGAAGCCTTCCTTGTCGGCATCGAGGATCGCGACCAGCGCGCATTCGGGAATGTCGAGGCCTTCGCGCAGCAAATTGATGCCGACTAGCGCGTCGAACGCGCCGAGGCGCAGATCGCGGATGATCTCGATGCGTTCGATGGTGTCGATATCGCTGTGCATGTAGCGGACGCGAATGCCCTGTTCGTGCAAATATTCGGTGAGGTCCTCCGCCATGCGCTTGGTCAGCACCGTGATCAGCGAGCGATAGCCGGCCTGGGCGGTGGCGCGGACTTCGCCGACGAGATCGTCGACCTGGGTGCGGGCCGGGCGAATGTTCACGGGAGGGTCAATAAGTCCGGTCGGTCGGATCACCTGCTCGACGAACACGCCGCCGCTCTCGTTGATCTCCCAGGCGCTGGGCGTCGCCGAGACTGCGACCGTCTGCGGTCGCATCATGTCCCATTCCTCGAAGCGCAGCGGGCGGTTGTCCATGCAGGAGGGCAGGCGGAAACCATATTCGGCGAGCGTCGCCTTGCGGCGGAAGTCGCCACGGAACATGCCGCCGATCTGGGGAACGGTGACGTGGCTTTCGTCGGCGAACACCAGCGCGTTGTCGGGCACGTATTCGAACAGCGTCGGCGGCGGCTCGCCGGGCAGGCGCCCCGTGAGATAGCGCGAATAGTTTTCGATGCCGGCGCAGCTTCCGGTCGCCTCCATCATCTCGAGGTCGAAGGTGGTGCGTTGCTCCAGCCGCTGCGCTTCCAGCAAGCGGCCCTGGTCGTGGAGCTGGTCGAGCCGCATCTTCAATTCGGCTTTGATCGACTTGATTGCCTGCACCAGCGTCGGGCGCGGCGTCACATAGTGCGAGTTGGCGTACATCTTGATGAATTCGAGCTCGTCCTGCTTGTGGCCGGTGAGCGGATCGAACTCCTCGATGGTCTCGATGGTGTCGCCGAACAGGTTCACGCGCCAGGCGCGGTCTTCATAGTGCGCCGGGAAGATGTCGATGACATCGCCGCGCACACGAAATGTGCCGCGGGTAAAATCGGCCTGGGTGCGCTTGTATTGCAGGGCGACGAGGTCGGCGATCAGCTGGCGCTGGTCGATGCGCTCGCCCTTCTTCAGGGCAAAGGTCATCGCGGTGTAGGTTTCGACCGAGCCGATACCGTAGATGCAGGACACCGAGGCGACGATGATGACGTCGTCGCGTTCGAGCAGCGCGCGCGTCGCCGAGTGGCGCATGCGGTCGATCTGCTCGTTGATCGAGGAGTCCTTTTCTATGTAGGTGTCGGTGCGAGGGACATACGCTTCCGGCTGGTAGTAGTCGTAATAGCTGACGAAATATTCGACCGCGTTGTCGGGGAAGAAGCTCTTGAACTCCCCATAGAGCTGGGCGGCGAGCGTCTTGTTCGGCGCCAGGATGATGGCGGGGCGCTGCGTCGCCTCGATCACCTTGGCCATGGTGTAGGTCTTGCCGGAGCCGGTGACGCCGAGCAGCACCTGCGAGCGGTCGTTGCGATTGATGCCCTCGACCAGCTCGGCGATCGCGGTCGGCTGGTCGCCGCGCGGCTCGTAGTGCGACTTGATCTCGAAGCGCACGCCGCCTTCGGACTTTTCCGGGCGCGGCGGCCGATGCGGGGTCCACACCCTGGTGGAGCCGTCGTCCTTGCGGAACTCCGGCCGGCCCTCGCGGATCAGCGATTCCAGCGCGTCCGCGGTCGCCTTGACGCCGAGCGCCTCCATCTTGCTGCGCGGCGGACGCGCCAGGGCTTCGGCATCGTCCTCTTCCGTGGGAAGTCCGAGCTGACGCGCCAGTTCCGGATCGAGCGTCGGGATCGTGGCCGCGGTTCCGTAATTGGCCTGTGGCGCCTCGTCGAAGCCCGCGTTGCGGGCCCCCGGCGGCTGCGGATTGGGCCGCAGCGGCATCGGCCTGTTATTGTCCTGCGGAAACTCCTTCGGCGTCGAAGCACGCGCGCGATGCGCGGCGGCCTCGCCCCCGGAGCGGCGGTCGCGCGAATTGTCCGGCGGCGGCTGCAGGCCGGTGCCCGATCCGAGCCCGGCATCGCCGCGATTGATCGCGGGATTGAGCAACTCGGCCAGCGCCGGCCCGATCGGCTGCACGTCCGGGCGTGACGCCTTGGAGCTTGGCGCTTTGGAATTTGGTGCCTTGGCGTTCGGAGCCTTGGTCTTGGGGGATTTGCCGGATTTTTCGGGGGATGCAGGTTTCTTCGCCATGCTCCGAATATGGGGCGAGTCCGGCTCGCAATAAAGAGCGAATGCCCTTCCTAGGTCAGCATGCTGACAGCAGGTTGGCAGCAGGCCCGGATTGCCGGATCTGCGATCAGGCCGCCGGCAGCGGGCCCTCGTCGTCCCCGGCCGCCTGGCGCGGCTCGAGGATGTCGAGATGGATGCCGCCGCAATCGGTGCAGCGCATGGCCCAATATTCGCATCCGGCACGGCCGCCGATCACGCGGAGCACCGTGAGATCGCCGTCGCATTCCGGGCAGCTCGACATCACATTGCGGGTGTAAATCCTCGGCTGCGGCGTGTCTTCGAATTCGATGACTGACATGACCGGTTTCCCCCTTTGACCCTGCGCCGTTCCCTGGTTCGCCTGCAGTCCCGCTCGCTTATTCGTCGTCGCTGTCGTCGGCCCGCCGGCGGAAGCGATCGATGTGATGCTTGGCATGGGCAATCGCGGCATCGGGATCGGGCCAGGCGAAGCCGACTTCCATGGCCGGAAACAGCACGCCGTCGATGGCAACCGGGCTGAAATCGGCACGCCGGATACGGGCGTGCCACAGCCCCTTGCCAGCTTCGAAGGATTCGATGTCAAAGCCGTCGTAGATGGTCGTCATTGCAGTCCCCAAAATGTCTTGTTCGAGCGCCTTGTTGGAGGGTCAGGGGACCACGTTTGCGCATTTTGGGATGTGAAGCCGTTCACAAGCGGCGGGCTTTTTTGACTAAAAGGCTGTTGCAGCGTCAGTTCCGCGCGGCGGTGCGGCCGGTTCGCCTCACCGGACGGGCGGCAGGTTCCGACGCCGCGCGCATGATCCAGCGGCGGAACGCGGCAAAGTCGCGCTGCTCGGTCTGGAAGCTGCGATAGAGCAGGTACCAGCGCATGCCCTTGGGCACCGAGAGGTCGAATGGCGCTACCAATCGGCCGGCGGCGAGATCGTCGTCGATATAGGGCCGGATGCCCATGGCGACGCCGAGCCCGTCGGCGGCAGCCTGGAGCGCCTGGCCGTAGAACTGGAACTCCGGCCCGCGCGCGTTGATGCGCGCGAGGTTCGCGGCCTTGAGCCAGATCGGCCAGTCCTCGGGCGAATGCGCGACGCGGATCAGGCTCGGTCCCCTGAGATCGGCCGGGCGCTTCAGCGAGGAAGCGAGGCGGGGCACGCAAACCGGTGTGAGGTCGCCGGCGAACAGCGGCTCGGCCACCAGCCCCGGCCAGTCCCCGGTCCCGAGCTGGATGCCGCAGCTCCAGTCCTCGCCGAATGGCACTGACGCGCCGCCGGTGGTGAAGCGCACCTCGATGTCGGGCTCTTCGCTGCGAAACTCCGACAGGCGCGGGATCAGCCAGCGCATCGCAAAGGTGTGGCCGATGCCGATGGTGAGCACGCGGACGCTCGAGGGCGCCGTCACCTGGGCGGTGAGGCTTGCGAGCGCGTCGAAGATCGGCGTCAGCCCGCTTTGATAGGCGCGGCCCGCCTGCGTGAGCAGCAGCTTGTTGGCCTTGCGCTCGAACAGCGCGACGCCGAGCCGTTCTTCCAGGATGTGCACCATGCGGCTGACCGCGGCCGCCGACACGCTCAGCTCGAGGCCGGCCGCGGCAAAGCTGCCGGCCCGCGCGGCGGCCTCGAATGCCTTGATGCCGTTGAGAAACAGCAAGCGCCGCAAATGACTGACCCTCAGGAAAGCTGATGCCAGGCCAAGATAACTCAGTTTGCGTAGACGGGGCAAGCGGGGCACGTTCCCCTTCGCTTCTCGCCGCGAGCGGGGGGAAGGCCAACCGGAGATTTTTACGTGACTCTCATCATGATCGCTGCCCTTGGATTGCTGATGGTCGGCACCGCATTCCTGTCGGGGCTGTTCGGCATGGCGGGAGGGCTGATCCTGATCGGCGTGCTGCTGGCCCTGATGCCGCTGCCGACCGCGATGGTGTTGCATGCGATCACGCAGATGGCCTCGAACGGTTGGCGCGCCTTTCTCTGGCGCGCGCATATCCGCTGGCGGCCGGTCGCGAACTATATGGTCGGCGCGGCTATCGCGCTCGCGGCGTGGTCGCTCACCCGCTATGTGCCGGACAAGTCTGTCGCGCTGCTGCTGCTCGGCATCACCCCGTTCATGGCGCGGCTGCTGCCCGCGAACATCAAGCCGGATCCGGACCGTCTCTGGCAGGGCACCGTCTACGGCACGATCTGCATGGGTCTCATGCTGATGACCGGCGTGTCGGGGCCGCTGCTCGACACCTTCTTCCTCGGCGGCGATTTCGGCCGGCGCGAGAAGGTGGCGACCAAGGCGATGTGCCAGCTCGTCAGCCATTTCACCAAGCTGATCTATTTCGGCGGCGTGATCGACCAGGCGGCGACGCTCGATCCCGTGCTCGCGGCCGTCGCGATCGCAGCGTCGATGCTCGGCACCACGCTGGCGCGGCGCATCCTCGAAGCCATGACCGACCAGCAATTCGTGGCCTGGTCGATGAAGCTGATCACCGCCATCGCCTGCTACTACATCGCCTATGGCAGCTGGTTGCTGGTCCGCACGCCCGTGCTGGCAGCCTTCGACAAGGGAGGTTTGCAATGAGCGAGAACGCCGATCCGCTGGTGCTGGACTTCGTCGAATGGGTCGCACGCGAGCCGCGCGCCTATGCCGAGGTGATCGCGACCTGGAAGACCTCGTGCCCGCGCCTCACCATTTGGGAAGACGCCGCCGACCGCGGCTATGTCGCACGCGAGACGATTGCCGGCCTCGGGCTGGTCATTGCGGTGACGGAGGACGGCGAGAGGCTGCTGCGCACGAACGGGCGGTAGCCCTCCACATCCGTCATTGCGAGCGCAAGCGAAGCAATCCAGAATGTTCCGCGGCGGCAGTCCTGGATGGCTTCGCTTCGCTCGCAATGACGGAATACCGGGAGACCCCTTTCATGTCGCTCAAACTGTTCGAACTCGTCGGCACCGATGCCTCGCGACCGTTCAGCCCGTTTTGCTGGCGCACGCGGATGGCGCTGGCGCACAAGGGCCTTTCGGCGGAAACGCTGCCCTGGCGCTTCACCGAGAAAAGCGCGATTGCGCCGCACGGCTCGGAGAAGGTGCCGGTGCTGCTGCATCACGACCAGCCCGTGGTCGATTCCTGGGCGATCGCGACCTATCTCGAAGACAAGTTTCCGGACCGTCCGTCGCTGTTCGGCGGCGAAGGCGGCCGCGCCATGGCGCGCATGCTAAATGCCTGGGGCGACATTGCCATCGTCGGCGGCATCTTTCCGCTGATCATCGCCGACATTCCGAAGAATCTGGCCGAGGTCGACGCCGCCTATTTCCGCCAGTCGCGCGAGGCGCGTTTCGGCAAGAGTCTGGAAGAGGTGATGTCGGGCCGCGATGCCGGCGTGGTCGCCTTCCGCAAATCGCTGGAGCCGATGCGGCAGGCCCTGAAGAAGCAGCCCTTCATCGGCGCCGCCGCACCGAACTATGCCGACTACATCGTGTTCGGTGGTTTTCAGTGGGCCCGCGTGACGAGCCCGTTCAAGCTGCTGGAAGCGGACGACCCGGTCTACGCCTGGCGCGAAAAGCTGCTGGATGCGTTCGACGGAATGGCGCGGAAATCACCGGGGCATGCGGTGTAGTTGTCGCGGCCGGCTCTCCCCGGCGTCGTCCTGGCGAAAGCCAGGACCCATACCGCGGAATCTATCGATTGCGTTCGGTAGACGTCCCGAACGACCAGTCTTCGCCAAACAACTCCCTGGGGTAATGGGTCCTGGCTTTCGCCAGGCCGACGCGGAGGATTACGCTTGTGCTCCATCCGGGCTACGCATCGCCGCCGCCTCGCGCAAGCATTCCCGGCACAAGCAATCCTCGCCTTTGACCGGCATCGGCAGACGGGCCGTTTCTTCCGCGCACCAGCAATTGCCTGAGAGGTCACAGCCGAACTCGGCGCCGCAGCGGGAGCAGGCGAGGCGGCGCGGTTCCTGCACGGAAACGTCTTGCGGATTTGTCATGATTTGCGCAAAAGCTGGGCTGTCATTTTCATGCCGGGTTCATCTCCCGCTGCGGTATATTATGCCTCGCGCACGTATCAGGAAAGCGATAGGCAGCACGCGAAGGACATATCGATGGCCCGCGATTCGCAAGCCGCGCTCGTCGCGCTCAACCGTTTCGGCTTCGGCGCCCGTGGCGGCGCATCCGGCGATCTCATCAACGCGGCCTCCGATCCTCGCGGCTTCGTGAAGGCGGAACTCGCCCGCCCCAACGCTGTGCTGCTAGAGGCGCCGGGCCTGCAATCCACGCCGCAGCTCGGGCAGTCCGTGTTCGCCTATCAGGATCAGGTCAAGCAGGCGCGCGAGGCCGCCGCCAAAGCCGGCGCGCCGACCGAAGCACTGCCGCAAGCGCCGGCCGATCAGAAGCCCGGACTGCGCCGCAATCTCTCGCTGAACGCCGTCGCAACCGAGATCGCCGGCCAGATGGCCGAGGCCAAGCCTGGTAACAACAAGCCTGCTGACAACAAGCCAGTCGACAATACGGCCAAGCCGGACGCCATGCAGCCCAACGCGGCCGCGCCGGCTGCCGCAAAACCCGCCCCGCAGCCGCTCAACGTCGTCCAAAAAACCTTTCGCGCCGAGGCGTTGGCGCGGTTGCAGCGCGCGACCCTGGTCGAGTGCGGCTTCACCGAACGCCTGGTCGTGTTCTGGTCCAACCATTTCTGCATCTCCGCCAGCAAGGGCGAGCTGGCGCGGATATGGGCCGGCGCGTTCGAACGCGAGGCGATCAGGCCGCACGTGCTCGGGCGTTTCGCCGACATGCTGAAAGCGGTGGAGCAGCATCCGGCGATGCTTTTCTTCCTCGACAACCAACAATCGCTCGGACCGGACTCGCGCGCCGGCCAGAACCGCAAACGCGGGCTGAACGAAAATCTCGCGCGCGAGATCATGGAGCTGCATACGCTCGGCGTCGGTGGCGGCTACACGCAGGACGACGTCACCTCGCTCGCGCGCATCATCACCGGCTGGACCTTTGCCGGCCGGCAGGGACAGCTGGGGGCGCCGGGCTCCTTCGTGTTCAACGTCAATGCGCACCAGCCCGGGCCGCAAATGCTGCTCGGCAAGACCTACGAGCCGACGGGCCTTGCGCAAGGCGAAGCCGCCCTCGCTGACATCGCACGCCATCCCTCGACCGCGAACTTCATCGCCACAAAGTTCGTCCGACATTTCGTCGCCGACGATCCGCCGCCGGCGCTGGTGGCGCGATTGCGCGATGTCTTCATCAAGACCGACGGCGATCTCAAGGCGCTCGCAACGGCACTGGTTGATTCCGACGAGGCGTGGCAGGCGCCGCTGACCAAGATGCGGAGTCCCTATGATTTCCTGGTCGCGAGCGGCCGGCTGCTCGCGCGCGTGCCGGAGGATCCCGGCGCCTATCTCAACAATCTCAATCTGCTGGGCCAGCCGTTGTGGTCGCCAGCCGGCCCGAATGGTTTTGCTGATACCAGCGCCGCCTGGGCTGCGCCCGAAGGCATCAAGCTCCGGCTCGACATTGCCGCGCAAATGGGCGCGCGGCTCGGGCCCAACATCGACCCGCTCGACCTGCTGGAATTTGCCGCAGCAGATGCGGCCTCGATCGAAACACGGCGCACCATCGAGCGCGGGGAGTCGCGGCAGCAGGCGCTGGCGCTGCTGTTGATGTCGCCGGAAATGCAGAGGAGATGATGATGATCGACTGCGTCGAGAACCGGCTCATCACCTCGCGCCGCGGCCTCCTGCTCGGCGGCGCGTCGTTCGCGGCCTGGGCTTATTTGCCGAAATTCGCCCGCGCGGCGGACGGTCGCGATCCCCGGCTGATCGTGGTGATCCTGCGCGGCGCGCTCGATGGTCTCTCGACCGTCGCGCCGGTCGGCGATCCCGATTATGCCGGCCTGCACGGGTCGATCGCGCTCACGGCGGACGGCGCGCATCCCGCCATCATGCTCGATGCTTTCTTTGCGCTGCATCCGTCGATGCCTGAGTTCGGACGGATGTATCGCGACAAGCATGCCGCGGTGATCCACGCGGTGGCGACGCCTTATCGCGACCGTTCGCATTTCGACGGCCAGGACGTGCTCGAAAGCGGCTATGCCGGGCCCGGTCGCGTGCAATCCGGCTGGCTCAACCGCGCGCTGGAGGCGCTGCCGCGCGGCGAGCGGGTGTCGAGTGCTCTTGCCGTCGGCCCGACCACGCCGCTGGTGCTGCGCGGCAATGCACCGACCGTCGGCTGGGCGCCGGTGGCGCTGCCGCAAGCCGATGACGACACCGCGATGCGCCTGGTCGAGCTCTACCGTCATCGCGATCCCGCGCTGGCGGCCGTGCTGTCGCAGGGCCTTCAGCTGGAGAAGGCCGCGAGCGGCGACGACATGAAGCCGAAGCCGGGCAATGCGGTCGCGCAGATGCGGCAGGTCGCGCGCGGCGCCGCAAAACTGATGGCGTCCGACGACGGCCCGCGCATCGCGGCGCTCGCGTTCGACGGCTGGGACACGCACGCCAATGAAGGCGGGCCGGTCGGTCGTCTCGCCTTCCTGCTCGGCGGGCTCGACGGCGCGCTCGCCGAATTCGAAAGCGGCCTCGGCGAACGCTGGCGCGACACCGTCGTGGTGGTCGCCACCGAATTCGGCCGCACCGCGCGCATCAACGGCACCGACGGCACCGATCACGGCACGGGAACAGTCGCGCTGCTCGCCGGCGGCGCGGTGAAGGGCGGCCGCGTCATCGCCGACTGGCCCGGCCTCAAGCCCGCCAACCTCTTCGAGGCCCGCGATCTCAAGCCCACCACCGATCTGCGCTCCGTGATCAAGGGCGTGCTGCAGGGACAGTTCGGCCTGTCGGATCGCGTGCTGGCCGAGACGGTGTTTCCGGACAGCGCGGGCGCAAGGCCGATGAAGGGGCTGGTTAGTTAACCTGCGATTCCGGGCCCGCGCCTTGCGGCGCGTCCCGGAATGACGACATGATCAGCCAAACATCAGGAGACCATCACCCATGTACATCGCCATGAACCGCTTTCGCGTCGCCAAGGGCTCCGAGGCCGCCTTCGAGCAGGTCTGGCTTTCGCGCGATACTCATTTGGACAAGGTGCAGGGCTTCGTCGAGTTTCATCTGCTGCGCGGCCCCGAGCTCGAGGACCACACGCTGTATGCCTCGCACACGGTGTGGGCGAACCATGCGGCCTTCGAGGCCTGGACCAAATCGGATGCTTTTCGTGCCGCGCATGCGCGGGCCGGCGACACCAAGCCGACCTATCTCGGCCATCCCCAGTTCGAGGGCTTTGAGGTGATCCAGACGGTCGGACACGGCGCCAAGTAGCGCGCCACGCCCCAAAAGATCAGCCCAGCGTGATCTTGTCGATCTCGGCGAGATCATCCGCTCCGAGCTTCCACGCAATCGCCTTCACGTTCTCCTCGACCTGCTCGACGCGGGTGGCGCCGGCGATCACGCTCGATACTTGCGGGCGCGCGGCGAGCCAGGAAAAGGCGAGCTCAAGCATGCTGTGCCCGCGGGCTTTCGTGAATGCCGCGAGCTTGTCGACGATGTCCTCGTTTCGCGGGGTGACGTAGCGGTCGCGTAACGCCGGTACCTTGCCGAAGCGCGTATCGCTTGGGGCGACCGCGCCGCGCTGGTACTTGCCGGTGAGGAGCCCGCTTGCGAGCGGGAAGAACGGCAGGAGGCCGAGCTTGTACTCCTGTGCGGCCGGCAGCAGGTCCTTTTCGATGTCGCGCACCAGCAGGCTGTATTCGTCCTGGCAGGAGACGAAGCGGCTGACATTCATCGCACGCGCCGTGAATTCGGCCTCCGCCAAGCGCCAGGCCGGGAAATTGGAATTGCCGATGTAGCGCACCTTGCCCTGACGGACGAGATCGTCGAGCGCGCGCAGCGTCTCCTCCATCGGCGTCAGCGGGTCGTAATCGTGCTGCTGATAGAGATCGATGTAGTCCGTCTTGAGCCGCGTCAGGCTCGCCTCGACTGCGTTCATGATGTAGCGGCGCGAAGCGCCCTGTTTGGTTCCGTCGGTCGCCATCGGCTTGGAAAACTTGGTGGCGAGCACGATGTCCTTGCGGCGGTCGCCCAGCACGGTGCCCAGCACCGTTTCCGAACCGCCCATGCCGGCATAGATGTCGGCGGTGTCGAACAGCGTGATGCCGAGATCGAGCGCGCGATGGATTACCTTGCGCGAGGTCTCCAAATCCGTGCGCTGGCCGAAATTGTTGCAGCCGAGGCCGACCGCAGACACGCGCAGGCCGGAGGCGCCGAGATTGCGAATTTCCATGGGAGATCCCTGTCGGAGATGGCAGGACCGTATTGTGACTGCGGTGCGCCGCCGCAGCAAGCGGCGCGCCGCGTTGCTGCCATGCTGACAAGGAGCTGCCGACAAGGAATTGCCGACAAAAAAATGCGGCCCCTGTCAGACGCGGCGACTGACGGGGACCGCTTTGGGGCGCTTGATCGGTGACGGGGGGCTGACCAGACGCAGCTGCAGCCTAGTCCCGCTATGTTACGCGCGGGTGACAGGCAGAGTTATCCACAGGCCTCCCGATCGCGAGGATCAGAAGATCTTGCGATAGACGATGAACCCGGAACGCTCGGCGACCTTGTCGTACAGGCGCTGCGCCGTGACGTTGGTCTCGTGCGTCTGCCAATAGACGCGCGGGGAGCCCGCGAGCTTCGCGCGCTCGTAGACGCCGTGGATCAGCGCCGAGCCGACACCCTTGCCGCGTGCCGCCTCGGTCGTGAACAGGTCCTGCAGATAGCAGGACGGCTCGATCGCGGTGGTGCTGCGGTGAAACAGATAATTTGTCATCCCGAGCAGGCGGCCGTCGCTCTCGGCGACCAATCCGTGCACCGGCTCATAGGCATCGAAAAAGCGCTGCCATGTCACACGCGTGATTTCGGGCGAGAGCGCGGTCGGTCCGGAGCGGCCGTAGAAGGCGTTGTAGCCGTCCCACAACGGCAGCCATTGTTCGTAGTCCTGCCTCGTGACGGAGCGAATGGTGAGCGACATATGAATTCCCGGGAGCGATGAGGCGTCCTTCATACGTGATGATGGACGTGCTGATCAATCGGGCATCACTCCGCGACGCGCAGATACCGGATCAGCTTGCGACCCGCGGGGTCGCGCAGCGAGCGGTAGTAGTCGGCACGGGACGGCGCATCGGTGTGGCGCACGAGGTCGGTCACCGGCGTGTAGCTCAGCATGCGCCCGCCATCGGGCAGCGTGGCACAGACGAAGCGCAACACCTCGCCATTGCGCAATGCGATGTTGATCGGCGTGGCATCGCCGATCCGCACCATCTCCATGCGCTGTGCGATGAAGGTACCAAGCTCGTCCTCGGGCAATTCGAACGCGCCGGTGTCGCGGCCATGATACATCAGCGCGATGAACGGCGGCTTGCCGTCGGCGATGTCGTCCGGCACCGCAAAATAATCGCGGAACGCCCGGTTGATGAATTCGGCGCGCGTCTCGGCATCGAGCAGCACGATGCCGATATCGACCTGGTCGAGCGCGGCCGATAGCCGCCCTGCGGTGGCGTGGCTCCGCCGCTCGGCGGCAAACGTGCCGAGCAGCCGCTGGCGCATCAGGCCGGTGATGCCTGCGGTGCCCGCGGCCGTCGCGGCCAGGAAGCCGAGCTGGATCATATCCGCCGTGGTAAGACCTGAAACGCCGTGCCGGCTGAGGAGCAGCAGTGCCGCGCCAGTGACGGCGATGGCTACGCTGGCGACGGCGGACGCGGGACCAGAGAGCGCGCCGGCGAGCGCCACGATACAGACGAGCAGCGGCGCGGGCGAGGGAGCGGGGACGAAGCGATCGAAAAACATCGTCAGCAGCAAAGTCGCTGCCGTCAGCGCCGGACCGGAGATCGCACGCCATCCCAACCGCATGGGCCTGTCTCGCTCCTCCCTGGACGAGGTAAGGCGGCAACACTGACCGAATATTGCGCCATTGCGATGCGGTTTCGCGCGGTGTGCTTAAGGTGCGCTTTGGTTCACGCGCAAAGCTTTCGGATGATTTTAGACCAAATGCGCGTGCTTGAGACGCTGTTGCAGCGCGGGCGCATTCAGCGTCGACGTCCCCTGGCCCTTGCGCGTGCCGACGAAGATCAACAGCGATGCCGCGACGAGGATGGCCGCGGTCAGGGTGATTGCAACGACTAGCACAGGTGATTTCATCGACGTCCTGTCGCGATGCCGGTCGGCGCGGGCCACGCGGCGCCTTGAAGGCGGGTCCAGGATGAAGCGGGAATCAGACCGGCAGGCCCATCGCCATGGTCGCCTTGGTCGACAGCACCGTCAGGGTGACGATCAAGCACAGCGAGAGCGCGGCCACGGCGAGCGAGGCCGCGACCGCGTTGGTCAGCCTGGAAGACGAAACGGTAGCGGGTGGGCCCTGAAAGCCTGCCGTGCCGGACGCCCGAATCATGGTCTAAATCCTTCAACGCGCGAGCGAATCACCCGCGACATCGAACAATTTCACTGTTCCAATCGGCAATATTGCGGCGGCCAATCGAGCGAAAACGGCGAGATTGCGGCAATGATGGCCCTTGTGCCCGCTATTCGCAGAGCACTGCGCGCTGTCAAGCGCCCGCGGCGATGCTGGCGGGGTCCTCGATGTTGGCCGGCCGCCAGTCCATTGCGACGAAGCCGGGGGCCGCTTCCACGCGCTTCAGCCAGTCCCGGATCGCCGGGAAGGTCGAGAGGTCGAAGTCGCAGCGGTCGGCGAGGTGGGTGTAGCCGTACAGCGCGATGTCGGCGACCGTGAGCTGGCGGGCGGCGAAATAGGCGTTGGTCTTGAGGTGATTCTCCATCACCTGGAGCGCGCCATAGCCGCGCTCCATCCAGTCTTCCAGCGAATGAGTCTGGAGGTCGCGGCCGCCCCTCACCAGCGACAGCCAGAAATAGGCCGCGCCGATGTTCGGCTCCAGCGCGTGCTGCTCGAAGAACATCCATTGCAGCGCGTCGGCGCGATCGATGCGGTTCTCCGGTGCGAGCGGCGTGCCGACGGCGACATACCAGAGGATGGCGTTGGATTCGGCGAGATAGCGATCGTCGCCGACCTCGAGAAGCGGCACCTGACCGGATGGGTTCTTGGCCAGGAAGTCCGGGGTGCGGCTCTCGCCGCGCAGAATGTCCACCTCGACCGCTTCGTAAGGCAAGTTCAGCAGCGCCAACGCAAGGCGGACCTTGTAGCTGTTGCCCGAGCGCTGCATCGAATAGAGCTTGTACATTCTGAGGATGATTCCGGAAGACGGGAGGGCGCGGCGCTTGTTGCCCCGCAACGCGGCTAAACAATGATGCCGATGCGAATCCGCCGCAAGAGCCGGCCAATAGAAAAACTCGAAAACCCTACCGCATTGCAATGCGGCGGAAGATCATTTCCGTGCGACCATCCAACTCAGTTCACGCTTGCGTCAACGCGCAAGTGCGTTGCTCGACGCGATCGTGTGCGAGAAACGGCGGCCGCGTTTTGGCACTGAAGCTTCCGCATCGTCATGGCCGGGCTTGTCCCGGCCATCTACGCGCTGCACACGGCACGAAGAACGTGGATGCCCGGGCCTTCGCCTCGCCGGAGCGGCTTCGGCGAGCCGAAGGCGGGACAGGCCCGGGCATGACGACGTTCTCGTTTCATGGCCCTCGAAGGCGCCAAAATTGCTCCGAGGACACGCCTTGTCGGATATGCGGGATTTGCCCCGCAAAGTTGCGGAATATTGCGAGAAATCGCGGCTTGATGCGCGCCAGACACGTAAACTTTTCCGAGATCGGGCCGAAGTTTCTTGCGGCGCAACGGCACTCGTTTTAGGGTGGCTCATTCCCACAATCGGAGTCGTGAAGCCAAAGGGTTCACGACGCTTGTCAGGAGATGACGATGTCCTTCCTTGCCGCTGCGCTCGACCGTGTGAAGCCGTCCGCGACCATCGCGGTCACGGATAAAGCACGTGCGCTGAAAGCGGCGGGCCGCAACGTCATCGGCTTAGGCGCCGGCGAGCCCGACTTCGACACGCCCGCCAACATCAAGCTGGCCGCGATCCACGCCATCGAAGCCGGCAAGACCAAGTACACCGCGGTCGACGGCATTCCCGAGTTGAAGGACGCCATCATCGCCAAGTTTCAGCGCGAGAACGGCGTCGTCTACAAGGCGAACCAGATCATCGTCGGCACCGGCGGCAAGCAGGTGCTCTACAACGCGCTGATGGCGACCATCAATCCGGGCGACGAGGTGATCATCCCCGCGCCGTACTGGGTCAGCTATCCCGAGATGGTGGCGCTCGCCGGCGGCGAGCCGGTGCCGGTTGTCTGCACCGCCGCGACCGGTTTCAAGCTCCAGGCCGAAGCGCTCGAGCGCGCGATCACGCCGAAGACCAAATGGGTGATCCTGTGCTCGCCGTCGAACCCGACGGGAGCCGCCTACACCAGGACCGAGCTGAAGGCGCTCACCGACGTGCTGGTCAAGCATCCCCACGTCTGGGTCATGACCGACGACATGTACGAGCATCTCGTCTATGACGACTTCCAATTCACAACGGTCGCGCAGGTCGAGCCGAAACTCTACGACCGCACGCTCACCGTGAACGGCGTGTCGAAGGCCTATTGCATGACCGGTTGGCGCATCGGCTATGCCGGCGGGCCGGCGCAGCTGATCAAGGCGATGTCGACGATCCAGTCGCAGTCGACCTCGAACCCGTCGTCGATTGCGCAATGGGCCGCCGTTGAGGCGCTGAACGGTCCGCAGGACTTCATCCCCGCCAACAACAAGGTCTTCAAGGAGCGCCGCGACCTCGTCGTCTCCATGCTCAACCAGGCCAAGGGCATCGAGTGCCCGCGTCCCGAAGGCGCCTTCTACGTCTATCCGTCCTGCGCCGGCACGATCGGCAAGACCGCGCCGTCCGGCAAGGTGATCGACAATGACGAGACATTCGTCACCGAACTGCTGGAGACCGAAGGCGTCGCCGTGGTGCAGGGTTCGGCCTTCGGCCTCGGCCCGGCATTCCGCATCTCCTACGCGACCAAGACCTCGGACCTCGAAGACGCCTGCAAGCGAATCCAGCGCTTCTGCGGCAATCTGCGCTGAGCTCGCAGACCTGATGTGACATCAAAGGGCCCGCGCAACGCGGGCCCTTTTTCTTTCAAGTCTGCGCGATCTGGCGCCACCGGAACTGTTGTGGCATAGACCATCGCGTGGCGTGTGCCGCGCCTCCATGCTCGCATCACATTCATCGCCGGAGATCTTCATGCGCCGTTCACTCCTCCTTGCCGTTGCGAGCCTCGTTGCCTCCGTCGCGGGCGCCAGCGCGCAGTCGCGGATGGTGCAGGTGGGCGTGCTCGAATGCCGCGGCGGCGCCAGCGTGGGCTTCATCGTGGGATCGGTGACCCATCTCGGCTGCGTGCTGCGCGTCGATGGTTTGCCGGACGACCGTTACGTCGCGACCATCCGCAAGGTCGGCCTCGACATTGGCATCACCCAGGAAACGGCACTCGCCTGGGGCGTGTTCGCGCCGGTGAACCGGCTCGGACCGGGCGACCTCGCCGGCACCTATGCCGGCGCGCAGGGCAGTGCCTCGGTCGGCGTCGGCCTCGGCGGCAACGTGCTGATCGGCGGCTCCAACAATTCGATCGCGCTCCAGCCGCTCAGCGTGCAGGGCCAGGTCGGCCTCAACGTCGCCGCCGGCCTCGAGAGCCTGGAACTCCGCCCGGGCCGTTAACAACTCCCGTGTGCGAATCGCGTCGCTCCGACGCGATTCCGGCAACGACGCACCGCAGCGACGTTTGATGCTTGCCAAATCTCGGGGACGGGCAGAGCATCGGCGTTTGCCGACCCAATCATGGGCCGAGCTCCACACCAAGGAGGCGGCGAATGGGACAGGACGTCAGAAGTCCCCGAGGTCCACGGTGCATCGCGCTGGTGGGCCCTTTCCAAAGCGGTAAAACCACACTTCTCGAAGCCATCCTGGCGCGAACGGGCGCAATCCCGCGCGCCGGCAGCGTCGACGCCGGAACCTCCGTCGGCGACGCCACGCCAGAGGCCCGTCATCACAAGATGACCGTCGGGCTGACTGCCGTCACCACGAGTTTCATGGGTGACAGCTACACCTTTCTCGATTGTCCCGGTTCCGTCGAATTTGCCCACGACATGCGCGCCGCGCTGCCTGCGGTCGACGCCGCAATCGTGGTCTGCGAAGCCGACGAGAAGAAGCTGCCGCAGCTTCAGATCATTCTGCGCGAGCTGGAGGAGCTGAAGATCCCGCGCTTCCTGTTCCTCAACAAGATCGACCGCGCCAACAAGCGCATCCGCGAGACGCTCGAGATGCTCCAGCCCGCCTCGCGCGTGCCGCTGGTGCTGCGCCAGATCCCGATCTGGAAGGACGAGCTGATCGAGGGCTTCGTCGATCTCGCGCTGGAGCGCGCGTTCATTTACCGCGAGCACAAGGCCTCCGAAGTGGTCGCGCTCCAAGGCGGCGATCTCGATCGCGAGAAGGAGGCCCGCTTCTCGATGCTGGAGAAGCTCGCCGATCACGACGATGCGCTGATGGAGCAGCTGCTCGAGGACATCCAGCCGCCGCGCGATGCCGTGTTCGATGATCTCGCGCGGGAATTGCGTGACGGGCTGATCTGCCCCGTGCTGCTCGGCGCCGCCGCACGCGAAAACGGCGTGCTGCGTTTGATGAAAGCGTTGCGCCACGAGGCGCCCGGTATCGCGGAGACCGCAAAGCGTCTCGGCGTTCCCGAGACCAGGGACGCCCTCGGCTTCGTTTTCAAGACGCTGCATTCGCAGCACGGCGGTAAGCTGTCGCTGACGCGGATGCTCGCCGGTCATCTCGACGACGGTGCCACCCTGCAATCCTCCTCCGGCGGGGCGAGCCGCATCTCCGGCATCCTCGCCGTCACCGGGGCCTACGATACCAAGCGTGCCGCGGCGGAAGCCGGCGACACGATAGCGCTCGCCAAGCTCGACCCGATCAAGACCGGCGACACGGTCTCGAACGGCAAGACCCAGCCAGCAGCGCTCGCCGCCGGCGAGCCCACTCCGCCGGTGCTCGCGATCTCGGTTGCGGCTACTGACCGCAAGGACGACGTCAAGCTCGGCCAGGCGCTGATGCGACTGCACGAGGAGGATCCCTCGCTCGTCTTCGTGATGAACGCCCAGACCCACGACACCGTGCTGTGGGGGCAGGGCGAGATGCACTTGCGCGTCGCGAGCGAGCGGCTGCGCGACCGTTTCGGCGTCAAGGTCGCCTCGCATCCCCCCGCGATCGGTTATCAGGAAACCATCCGCAAGCCGATCGTCCAGCGCGGCCGCCACAAGAAGCAGTCCGGCGGCCATGGCCAGTTCGGCGATGTCGTGCTCGACATCAGGCCGCTGCCGCGCGGCGATGGCTTCAAGTTCGCCGAGAAGGTGGTCGGCGGCGCGGTGCCGCGCAACTACATCGGCGCGGTGGAAGAGGGGGTCGTCGACGGGCTCGCACGCGGCCCGCTCGGTTTCCCGGTCACCGATTTGCAGGTGACGCTGACCGACGGCTCCTATCATAGCGTCGATTCCTCCGACCTCGCCTTCCGCACGGCGGCGCGGGTCGGGCTCAACGAAGGCCTGCCGCAATGCCAGTCGGTGCTGCTGGAGCCGATCCACGTGGTCGAGATCGTCTGCCCGACCGACGCCACCGCCAAGATCAACGCGATCCTGTCGGCGCGGCGCGGCCAGATCCTCGGCTTCGACACCCGCGACGGCTGGAGCGGATGGGACTGCGTCCGCGCCATGATGCCGGAAGCCGAGATTGGCGAGTTGATCGTCGAACTGCGCTCGGCCACGGCAGGCGCCGGCAGCTTCACCCGCCAGTTCGACCACATGGCCGAAGTCACGGGGCGCGCCGCCGACCAGATCATCGCAGCGCATCAGCACGCGGCGTGATCGGTCTGCCGAAGTAAGGGAAGCAACCGCTCTCCCACACCTCTCCCCGTTCTCTACGGGGAGAGGGTGGGGTGAGGGGCTGTCACCCCGGGCGTGGCGAAGGTTGGACTCAGCCATCCCCTCCACCGTCATTGCGAGGAGCGAAGCGACGAAGCAATCCAGAATTCCTGCGCGGAAAGACTGGATTGCTTCCGCCTTCGCTAAAGCTTCGGCGGACAAGTCGCTGCGCTCGCAATGACGGTGGAGGGGGTGGCTTGCACGGCGAACTTCCCCTTGCGTTCGGCCTTAGTTGATGTATTTTACATCATTGTACATGCTTCAGATGTCACTTATAAAGGCTGAAACGTGAGGCCAAGGTGATCACGTCGTTCCAGATGCGGGCAGCGCGCGCGCTGCTTGGCATTGACCAGAGAGCCTTGGCGGAGCTCGCAGGCGTTTCGCTGCCGACCATTCAGCGGATGGAGGCGAGCACCGGCAACGTCCGCGGCGTGGTCGAGACCTTGATGAAGGTGGTCGAAGCCTTTGATCGGGCCGGCGTCGAGCTGATCGGCGAACAGGCGCGCAGCGAAGGCGGCGGACGTGGCGTTCGGCTCAAGCAGCCAGGGCCGCCGCGGCGAGTGGGAGCATGATCCCGCAATGATCGTGCTCGGAAGCAGTCTTAACTAACGCACCGTCGCGCCCCGCTACGCGGCCGCACGATGCATCGAAGCGTTGTGGGCAGCGGAGCAATTTGCTGAAATGAGCATCACAGGCGAACACGCAGGCAAGCTGCACCAGCTTCGTCGGCCGACCTTTACCGAACTCTATCTGCCAAAGCTCGTCACCGTATGGCGCGAGGGCTATGGCCTATCGGATTTCCGCGCCGATGTGTTCGCGGGCCTCACGGTCGCGATCGTCGCGTTGCCGCTGTCGATGGCGATCGCGATCGCCTCGGGCGTGACGCCGGATCGCGGACTCTACACCGCTGTTGTCGGCGGCTTCATTGCGTCACTGCTCGGCGGCAGCCGGTTCCAGATCGGCGGTCCCGCCGGCGCCTTCATTGTGCTGGTTGCGGCGACCGCCGACCGTCACGGAGTCGACGGCGTGATCCTGGCCACGCTGATGGCGGGCCTGTTCCTGATCGCTGCGGGCTTCCTGCGGATCGGCACCTATATCAAGTTCATTCCGTACCCGGTGACGGTCGGCTTCACGGCCGGCATCGCCGTCATCATCTTCGCGAGCCAGCTGCGCGATCTCGGCGGGATCACGCTGGTGGCGAAGGAGCCGAGCGAATTCGTCCCGAAACTCGTCGCGCTTGCGGGGGGCCTGCACACCGTCAATCCGTCGGCCTTGGCGGTCGCGATCGTGAGCATTGCCATCATCGCCGGCCTGCGACGCTGGCGTCCGTCCTGGCCGGGCATTCTGATCGCGGTCGTGCTCGCGGCGGTCGCATGTGCCGTGCTGTCGCTGCCGGTCGAGACCGTCGGATCGCGCTTCGGCGGCATTCCGCGCGAACTGCCTTCGCCGGCCTTGCCCGCGTTCTCGCTTGCGAAGGCGACCGCCGTGCTGCCGGATGCGATCTCCTTCGCGCTGCTCGCCGCCATCGAATCGCTGCTGTCGGCGGTGGTGGCCGACGGCATGACCGGGCGCCGTCACCGCTCCAATTGCGAGCTGGTGGCGCAAGGCGCCGCCAATGTCGGCTCGGCGCTGTTCGGCGGCATCTGCGTCACGGGGCTGATCGCGCGTACCGCGACCAACATCCGCGCCGGCGCGCGGGGGCCGCTCGCGGGTATGCTGCATTCGGTCTTCCTGCTGCTGTTCATGCTGATCGCAGCGCCGCTCGCGAGCTACATCCCGCTGGCCGCGCTCGCCGCCGTGCTCGTCGTCGTGGCCTGGACTATGGCGGAGAAGCACGAATTCGCGACGCTCCTGCGCTCGTCATGGGGCGATGCCGTCGTGCTGCTCGCAACTTTCCTGCTCACCATCTTCCGCGATCTGACCGAAGGCATTTTGGTCGGCTTCGCGCTTGGCGCGGTCCTGTTCATCCATCGCATGGCGGAAATGACCGGCATCGAGGAAGGTTCGCCGATGGTGGCCGCCGATCGTCCCGACGACGAAAATGGCGAGCGCGTGCCTTACGACCCCGCGCTCGCGGTCGATCGCGACGTGCTGGTCTATCGCATCACCGGCGCGTTCTTCTTCGGCGCGGCCTCGGCGATCGGCAGCGTGCTCGACGGCATCGCCGACAAGCGCAAGGGTTTTGTGGTCGATTTCGCCGCGGTGCCGTTCCTGGATTCGACCGCGGCCAACGTGCTCGGCCGCGTCGCCGCCAAGGCCCACCGGCAGGGCATCCGGCTGTTCATCACGGGGGCATCGCCAACGGTTCGCCGCGCGCTGCTCACCCATGGCGTCACGCCGCCACGCGCGCGCTATCGCGAGACCATCGCGCGTGCGGTGGCCGACATCAAGGGCGGCGCGGCGCACCCCGCAGCTGGTGAGACAGGCACGACCTGACGTCGAGCCTCTCCCGAGACGGCCCGCGCGCTTGACAGGGCCTGCGGGACGCGAAATGGATCGCCTCCGAAACGACCCCAGGGGAGGACGACCGTGACCAAGGCTCCCGCAGCCTGTCTGATCGGATGGCCGGCCGCGCATTCGCGCTCGCCGCTGATCCATCGTTACTGGCTGCGCACGCTCGAGATCGAGGGCGGCTATGTCATCGAGGCGGTTCCACCCGATAATTTGCGCGATTTCGTGCTGCGGCTGTCGCTGCGCGGCTTCGTCGGCGCCAACGTCACCATCCCGCACAAGGAGCGCGTGCTTGAGCTCTCGACGCCCGATGCCCGCGCGCAGGCGGTGGGGGCGGCCAACACGCTGTGGTTTGCGGATGGCGAGCTGCGCTCGACCAACACCGACGTCGAGGGCTTTATCGGCAATCTCGATGCCAGCGCGCCCGGCTGGGACGCAGCCAGCGAGGCGCTGGTGCTGGGCGCCGGCGGCTCCGCGCGGGCCATCGTGTTCGGGCTGCTCGAACGCGGCATCAGCTGCGTGCATCTCGCCAACCGCACCATCGCCCGGGCCGAGATGCTTGCAAGCCAGTTCGGGCCGAAGGTGCATCCTGTTGCGTGGGAGGGGATCGACGACATCCTGCCGCGTGCAAAACTTCTCGTGAACACGACCTCGCTCGGCATGCACGGTCAGCCTTCACTCGACATTGAAGTGGCGCGCCTGCCGGATGGCGCTGTCGTCGCCGATCTCGTCTATGTCCCGCTGGTGACGCCGCTGCTGGCGGCCGCAAAGGCGCGTGGACTGAAGACCGCCGACGGGCTTGGCATGCTGCTGCATCAGGCGGTCCGCGGCTTCGAGCTGTGGTTCGGCCAGCGGCCGCAGGTCACGGCCGAGCTGCGTGCGCTGGTCGAGGCTGATCTCACAAAGACTTGAAAGAATAGCGCGTAACCTCCGGAGTTCTATGTCCGTAAGGGCGATAGGGACAATCGGAGACCATCATGTCTGTTCAACGTGCAACTTTCACACGTCCGCTCATCGCCGTCGCGATGGTGGCCGTCTCGACCCTCTCGGCACTTGCGCAAAGGGCGCCGGTGCCGACGCGCGTGCGTGGCACGATCGAAAGCGTCAATGGTGACACGATGCAGGTCAAGGCGCGCGGCGGCGAGGACGTCAAGCTGCACATCGCCTCCGACGTGAACGTGTCAGGCATTACCAGGATTTCACTTGCCGACATCAAGCCCGGCTCCTTCGTCGGCGCCACCACCGTGCCCGGACCGGACGGCGGCGCGAACGCGGTCGAGGTCCACGTGTTTCCGGAGAGCATGCGCGGCACCGGCGAGGGCTCGCGACCTTACGACCTCAAGCCCAACTCCAGCATGACCAATGCGACCGTGTCGGAGAGCGTCGTCGGCAATGACGGCCATACGCTGCTGGTCAAGTACAAGGACGGCGAGAAGAAGGTGTTCGTCGCCGACAATACGCCGGTGGTGACCTTCGTGCCCGGCGACAAATCCGATCTGAAGGCCGGCGCCAAGGTCATCGCCTTCATGAAGCAGCTGCCGGACGGCTCGTTCGAAACCAACCGCGTCAGCGTCGGCCGCGACGGCCTGACGCCGCCGATGTAATAGAGGATAACAACATGTCGAAGAGAACCTGGATATCACGCATTGGCGTGGCCGCATTCGCCGCCTGCATCGTCACGTCATCCGCCCTGGCGCAGCAGACGCCGACGGTGCGCATCCGCGGCACCATCGAGAGCGTCGACGGCAACACGCTCGGCATCAAGACCCGCGAAGGCAGCGACATGAAGGTGCGCATGACCGACAACGTCGCCGTCTTTGCGGTGGTGAAGACGTCGTTATCGGAGATCAAGGACGGTTCCTATATCGGCGTTACCGGCCTGCCGGAGCCCGACGGCACCCAGAAGGCAATCGCGGTGCACATCTTCCCTGAGAACCAGCGCGGCGCGGCCGAAGGTTTTCGTCCCTGGGACGCGCGCGCCAATTCGACCATGACCAACGCCACCGTGGCGCAGACGGTGAAGGGCACCGACGGCCAGAACATCACGGTCAAGTACAAGGACGGTGAGAAGAAAGTCGTGGTGCCCCCGGACACGCCGATCGTCACCTTCGTCGCCAGCGACAAATCCGAGCTCAAGCCCGGCGCCAAGCTGATCATTTTCGGTGCGGTGAAGAAGGACGATGGTTCGCTGGAAGCCAACCGGGTGAATGTCGGCAGGGATGGGGTGACGCCGCCGATGTGAGGTGTGCTGCTGCGGCGACATCTTCAGTGTCGTCCCGCCGAAGGCCGGGACCCATACCGCGTGATCTATCGTTGGGCGCAGGTCTCAGTACCGCGCGAAGGCTGAATAACTACCGATCTTCGCCAAATTACTCGCTGTGGCTATGGGTCCCGGCCTTCGCCGGGACGACGGCTGAGTTAGAAGCGGCTGTTTTTCGCCACACTACGACGGTCACATCGCGATGATATGTTCGTCAATCTCGTCAATCTTGTTGACGCCGCACAGGCCCATGGTGGTGAGCAGCTCTTTCTGGATAATGTCGATCGCCTTGGCGACGCCGGCCTGGCCGCCGGCGCCGAGGCCATAGGCGTAGGCGCGGCCGATCATGCAGGACTTTGCACCGAGCGCGAGCGCGCGCATCACGTCCTGGCCGGAGCGGATGCCACCGTCGAACATGATCTCCATCCTGTCACCGACCGCCTCGGCGATCTCGGGCAGCACCTCGATCGATGACGGCGCGCCGTCGAGCTGACGGCCGCCGTGGTTCGAGACGACGAGAGCCTGCGCGCCCGTCTTGGCGGCTTTCTCGGCGTCCTCGACGTCCAGAATGCCCTTGATGATCAGCTTGCCCGGCCAGATGCTGCGGACCCACTCGACGTCTTTCCAGTTCAACGATGTGTCGAACTGCGACGCCGTCCACTCCGCGAGGCGATTGAGGTCCCCGGTGTTCTTCACATGGCCGGCGATGTTGCCGAAGGTGCGGCGCTTGCCCTGGAGCACGCCCGACACCCAGGTCGGCTTGGTGGCAAAGTCGATCAGCTTCGAGAGCGACCATTCCGGCGGAACCGTCATGCCGTTCTTGATGTCGGCGTGGCGCTGGCCGATGACCTGGAGATCGACTGTCAGCACCAGCGCGGAGCATTTCGCCGCGATCGCGCGCTGGATCAATTCCTTGATGAAGCCGCGGTCCTTCATCACGTAGAGCTGGAACCAGAACGGCTTCTCGACACTGGCCGCGATGTCCTCGATCGAGCAGATCGACATGGTCGACTGCGTGAACGGGATACCGGCGGCTTGCGCGGCGCGGCAGGCATGGATCTCGCCATCGCCATGCTGCATGCCGAGTAGGCCCACCGGCGCGAGTATCAGCGGCATGGTCGAGGGCTCGCCGAGGATCGTGGTGGAAGTGTCGCGTTTGGAGACGTCGACCAGGATGCGCTGGCGGAACTTGATTGCCTGCATGTCATCGCGGTTGGCGCGCAGCGTTTCCTCGGCGTAGGAGCCGCGGTCGCAATAATCGAAAAACGCCTTCGGCACGCGGCGCTGATGCAGTGTGCGAAGATCGTCGATACAGGTGATGTGCTTCATGAACGTTTCCCCGGCCCGGATTGTATCGGAAGAGTCTGCATCGGAAGTCTTGTAGCGGAAGAGGCTTGCATCGGAAGATCGAGGGGTCATCTAGCATGGTTGGATGCACAGCCAAATCGTTTGCAAATCGTTTTGAAGAGGAGGGCGCCATGACCAGGCCGCACACCGGACCGACGCCGGAAGAGATCAAGGAGAAGCATGATCTTGAGGAGGCGCTGGAGGAAGGTCTGGAAGAGACCTTTCCGGGCTCCGATCCCGTCAATGTCACCCAGCCGGCGCCGAGCCGCGGGGACGGCCATGTGAAGCGCTCGGACTAGCGCGGGTTCCGGCCTGTTCCGGCGACCTGGCCGGAAATATAATGTTAACAGGACGTTATCGGAGCCCGGGCACCCCCGGTTCCGTAATGATTCATCATATTTTTTGAAGCCAAGTTAGCTGCGATGGCTTTATAAGAACTCAGCAAATCAGGGATGCGGGTCCCGCTTGGGCACCCGGAGGTTGTATTGGGGATCCCTGGTTGTTGCGTGGGGGACGATATGAGCCGCAAATATTTCGGGACGGACGGGATTCGGGGCCGCGCCAACGGACTGATCACGCCGGAGCTCGCGCTCAAGGTCGGCCAGGCCGCAGGCCTCGCGTTTCAGCGCGGTGACCATCGCCACAGGGTCGTGATCGGCAAGGACACCCGCCTGTCCGGCTACATGATCGAATACGCGATGGTGGCGGGCTTCACCTCGGTCGGCATGGATGTGCTGCTGGTCGGCCCGATGCCGACGCCGGCGGTCGCGATGCTGACCAAGTCGATGCGCGCCGATCTCGGCGTGATGATTTCCGCCTCGCACAATCTGTTCGAGGACAACGGCATCAAGCTGTTCGGCCCGCAGGGCTTCAAGCTCTCCGACGATGTCGAGAAGCAGATCGAGCAGCTGCTCGACGAGCCCATCGACAAGCGTCTCGCCCAGAGCGCCAGTCTCGGCCGCGCCCGCCGTATCGACGGCGTGCATGATCGCTACATCGAATTCGCCAAGCGCACGCTGCCGCGCGATCTGTCGCTCGACGGCCTGCGCGTCGTGGTCGATTGCGCCAATGGCGCCGCCTACAAGGTGGTGCCGGAAGCGCTGTGGGAGCTGGGCGCCGACGTGATCCCGATCGGCGTCGAGCCGGACGGCTTCAACATCAACAAGGAATGCGGCTCCACCTCGCCGGAAGCGCTGTCGAAGAAGGTGCGCGAGATGCGTGCCGACATCGGCATCGCACTCGACGGTGACGCCGACCGCGTCATTCTGGTCGACGAGCGCGGCCACATCGTTGACGGCGACCAGCTGCTCGCGGTGATCGCGCAGAGCTGGAAGGAAGACGGCCGGCTGTCGCGATCGGGCATCGTCGCCACCGTGATGTCGAACCTCGGCCTCGAGCGCTTCCTCAATGCGCAGGGGCTCGATCTCGTGCGCACGCCGGTCGGCGATCGCTACGTGCTCGAGCAGATGCTGAACGGCGGCTACAATCTCGGTGGCGAGCAGTCCGGCCACATCATCCTGTCCGATTACGCCACCACCGGCGACGGCTTCGTTGCCGCATTGCAGGTGCTTGCCGTGGTGCAGAAGCTGCGCCGGCCGGTGTCGGAAGTCTGCCACCGCTTCGATCCGCTGCCGCAGATCCTGAAGAACGTCCGCCACAAGGGCGGCAAGCCGCTCGACAATTCCGACGTCAAATCGGCGATCTCCGACGGCGAGCAGCGGCTCAACGGCCACGGCCGTCTGCTGATCCGCTCCTCCGGCACCGAGCCGGTGATCCGCGTCATGGGCGAGGGCGAGGATCGCATCCTGGTCGAGGACGTCGTCGATACCATCGTCACCGCGCTCGGGCAGGCCGCGGCTTAAGGCGCATCGCGAAGCACGATCGTAGCCCGGACGCATCCCAGCCATCGACGATTGGCGGTGGATCGGTCGCCGCGCGCAGCGTAACTAGCAGGTCGCGGCAATGTGCCGCGCCTGGATCGATCCATTGAACAAGCCTGTCGTCGTCTCAGAGGAAACGCTGACCGAGCCCGTCATCGTCAGCGACGTGACGCCGGCGGCGAAGTCAGCGGCAGGGCCGGCCTATGTCGTGCTGGCCGGCATCAGCTTCTCCCACTTCCTCAACGACACCATGCAATCGCTGATCGCCTCGGTGTATCCGATCCTGAAGGACACCTACGCGCTCGACTTCGCGCAGATCGGCATGATCACGCTGGCCTTCCAGTTCACGGCCTCGCTGCTCCAGCCGGTAGTCGGCCACTACACCGACAAGAAGGCGCAGCCTTATTCGCTGTCGATCGGCATGGCCTCGACCTTCTTCGGTCTGTTGCTGCTCAGTGCCGCCCACCAATATCTCGTCATCCTCGTCGCCGCCGCGCTGGTCGGCCTCGGCTCGGCGGTGTTTCATCCGGAGTCGGCGCGCATCGCGCGGCTCGCCTCCGGTGGCCGCTACGGTTTTGCGCAATCGGTGTTCCAGCTCGGCGGCAGTTTCGGCACCTCGATGGGACCGGTGCTCGCCGCGCTGATCGTCGTGCCGTTCGGGCAGGGCAGTATCGCCTGGTTCTCCTCGATCGCCTTCCTCGCGATCCTCATCCTCTGGCGCATCGGCCGCTGGTACGAACCGCAGATCAAGGCGAAGAAGACCGCGGTCGCTCAAGCCCATCCCGACGCGCCGAACTCGCGTCGAGTCGTCGTTGCGCTTCTCGTGCTGGTGGCATTGCTGTTCTCGAAGCAGCTCTACGTCTCGAGCCTGTCGAGCTACTACATCTTCTATCTGATCGACCGCTTCGGCGTGTCGACGCAAGCCGCGCAGATGTATCTCTTCATTTTCCTCGCGGCGAACGCGGTCGGCGCTTTTCTCGGTGGACCCTTGGGCGATCGCTTCGGCCGCAGGATCGTGATCTGGATCTCGATCCTGGGGGCGCTGCCGTTCACACTGGCGCTACCCTATGCCGGGCTCTACGCGAGTGCGGTGCTGTCCGTGATCATCGGCCTGATCATCTCCTCGACGACGTCGTCGATCATCGTGTTCGCGCAGGAGCTGGTGCCGCATCGCTTCGGCATGATCTCCGGCGTGTTCTTCGGTGTCGCGTTCGGCATCGGCGGCCTTGGCGCCGCCGTGCTCGGCAAGCTCGCCGACCACACCTCGATCGCGTTCGTCTACCAGGTCTGCGCCTACCTGCCGGCGATCGGCCTGCTCGCGGTGTTCCTGCCCAAGCTGCCGCGGCACGCGCGTTAATATATCCTGTCTTGCTGCAACGCGGCCTCATACATCGTTAGGAAATGCGGCGAAGGGGTCGCATTTGGCGCTGCATTTTGCAACGCTCGCGCCGCACGCGCGTGTGAGTAGAGAAAAAATCAACCTTAAAAATTAGGGTTAAGTGGCGCTTAAACATTTGCTGGCATCGTCCCGACCGTGAGTTTCCAGAACGTGAGGCGCCGTATTGCCTCACCGGCCAAAAGGACGAAGCCAATGCGTAGCGTTAAGTCTCTCCTTGCCGCGGGTGCGGCAACCCTGATCTCCTCGATGGCGTTCGCCGCCGACATGCCGATCGCGGCGCCCCCTCCGATGTACGCGCCCCCGGCTCCGCCCGCCGATTTCGGTGGCTGGTACCTGCGCGGCGACGTCGGCATGACCAACCAGAGCGCCAAGCGCATCGACAGCGCGACCGCGCAGGCGTTCCCGACCCAGACCGTCGGTCTCGGCTTCGATTCGTCGCCGCTGTTCGGCCTTGGCGTCGGTTATAAGTTCAACAACTGGTTCCGCACCGATTTGATCGGCCAGTATCGCGGCAAGGCCAATCTGCATGGCTCGGACAACGTCACGCTCGGAGCCGCCGATTTCGAAGCCAACAACTACTCCGGCAGCAAGTCCGAGTGGGTCGTCATGGCCAACGCCTACGTCGATCTCGGCACCTGGTGGTGCATCACCCCGTTCATCGGCGCCGGTGTCGGCGGCTCCTACAACAAGCTGAGCGGCTTCCGTGACGACGGCACCCGCATCAATGCTGGCGGTCTCTCCAACAGCGTGACTTACTTCGCCGACAACGGTAAGTGGAATCTTGCCTGGGCGGCTCATGCCGGTCTTGCCTACAAGGTCAGCCCTGGCCTAACCGTCGAACTCGCCTATAGCTACATGGATCTCGGCGACGCGAACCCCGGCAACTTCCGCGCCTATGACAATAGCATCTCTGGCGCGTCGACGATCAAGGTCAAGGACATCACTTCGCATGACGTGAAGCTCGGCGTGCGTTGGGACCTCAGCAGCCCGCCGGCCTACATGCCGCCGCCGCTCGTCACCAAGGGCTGATCGTCCGCCTGATCGGTTAGGACTTCTTAACGGCGCGGGATCATCCCGCGCCGTTTTGCTTTGCGTATTTTTCATGGCGAGCGGCGACGAAGGGCTCCGACGCAACCATTGGTTAAGGTTAACGGGCCATGATCACGAGCGAAAGTTCGAGTTCGATGGAGCGTTCGATGCGTAGGCTATTGTTGGCGGCGGCGATGTTGGGGACGGTCTCTGCGGCGCACGCGGCCGATCTCTCCGATCTTCCGATCCTGCGCGGCAGCTTCACCGACGGCTTGAGCAAGTCCAACGTCAACTGGCAGGGAAGCTATATCGGCGCCCAGGGCGGCTATGGCTCGTCGGACGAGAACTTCAGAGGCTCGACCAGCAACATGATGGCGGCGTTGTTGGCCGATACCTTGGTCGAAAATGGGATGGGCGTATCGCAGTGGAACCTCGGACTTGGCAAGGCTTCACAACGCACCAGCGGCTACGGCGCTTTCGTCGGCTACAATGCCCAGTGGGACGATGTCGTACTCGGCCTCGAGATCAGCTACTTGCATGGCAAGTTCGGTGGATCGGCGTCGGCCTCGGAGCGGCGCGTGAGCGCCCTCGCTCTGTCCGACAACAATTTTCACGACGTGACGGCGACCTCCACGTCATCGATCAACATCAGCGACATGGCGACATTCCGCGGCCGCGCAGCTTACGCCTGGGGATGCTTTCTGCCCTACATGTTCGCGGGTCTCGCACTCGGGAATGCCGACATCATCCGCACGGTCAGTGCGCAGGACCGCATCAGCGCGACCCAGCTCGGCACCTATACTCCACTCGCGCTGCTGAGCTCGACGGAGGCCCAGCATAACCATTTGATCTACGGCTACAGCGCCGGTCTTGGTGTCGACGTCAATCTGGTCGGTGGCCTGTTCTTCCGCGGTGAGTACGAATATATCCGCTTCAGCTCGGCGGTCGACACCAGCATCAACACCGTCCGCGCCGGTCTCGGCTACAAGTTCTGACGCGCCCGCGCGGGCCGATTGACAGGCCGCCTCCGTCCTGATGCTCTGTCGCTGAACGCGGGGGGCAGCGATGCGGATCTACGGCGATAGCAATTCCGGCAATTGTTTGAAGGTGAAGTGGGTCTGCAACAAGCTCGCGGTGCCCTACCAGTGGATCGAGATCGACACCCGCAAGGGCGAGAGCCGTACGGCGCAATTCCTCGAGATGAACGGTGCCGGCCAGGTGCCCACCGTTGCTTTCGACGACGGTCGCACGCTGGCGCAATCCAATGCCATCATCCGCTATCTCGCGCGCGACAGTGCGCTCATTCCGGGCGATGCCTTCACTGCCGCCAAGATGGACGAATGGCTGTTCTGGGAACAATACAGCCACGAGCCCTACATCGCGGTGTGCCGCTTCCAGCTCGTCTATCTCGGCAAGGATGCCTCCGAGCTCGATCCTGAAAAGGTCAAGCGCGGCTATGCGGCGCTCGACCGCATGGAGCAGCATCTCTCCGGCAACCGTTTCCTCGCCGGCGATGCGGTTTCGCTCGCCGATGTCTCACTGCTGGCCTATACCCGCGTTGCGCATGAAGGCGGCTTCGATCTCGGCCGCTTTGCAGCCGTCCGCCGCTGGATCGCCGAAGCCGAGACCTGTCTCGGCCTTCCCAAGGCGCGTTAAGGCGCGCTGAGGCAGGAGTCACGTTATGAACGCCGAATCCGTCTCCATTCGTCCCGCGCGCCGCGAGGATGTTGCTGCGATCGTGGCGATGCTCGCCGACGATCGTCTCGGGAGCGCACGCGAGCGCGTCGAAGACCCGTTGCCTGCGTCCTATTACGAGGCATTCGCGCGGGTCGAGCGCGATCAAAATATCCAGCTCGTGGTTGCCGAGAGCGAGGGCAGGGTGGTCGGCTGTCTGCAACTCGCGATCCTGCCGGGTCTCAGCTCGCAAGGCGGCCTGCGCGGTCTGCTCGAAGACGTTCGCGTTGCTTCCGATTGCCGCAGCCGCGGCATCGGCGAGCAATTGGTGCAATGGGCGGTGACGGAAGCGAAAGCGCGCGGCTGCAATCTCGTCGAACTGCTGACGCATCAGACGCGAACAGATGCGCAGCGCTTCTACAAGCGGCTTGGGTTCACGGCGAGTCACGTCGGCATGACTGTCCGCTTTTGACGCAGCACGCTATGAGCCTTGCGCGATCAGCGAAATCGGATCGCGCGTACGTTCATATTAAGAGCTGATAAACCACCGCTACGGCGTTCACGTTGGTGAGGGAACGAACGGTGCTACGGGACGTCGAAACCGGGCTCGATCGGTTCGGGGATTTCGATGACAAGCTATTCGATGATCAAGGTCGGCAACGACTACGTCGTGCAGGCCAATGACAAATGTATTCTGAAAGTCGGCAGCCGTCGCCGCGCCGCGCAATTGATCAGCGAAGCCACGGACTTGTTGAACGCGCTCGCCGCCGTCGAATCCCCCAAAATCGCACCGGAGGCGCCATCACTCGCGCGTGAGGCCCCGGAACTTCCTTGACTGGTCTTCCCGATTCCCGTATCAGCCGCGGCGGGACACCTCCCCCCAACGGGAGGCTTACTATCTGGAAGGGTAGACGATGACTTTAGCGAAGCCCGCTTCGCGGCCGAACGTGCCGCATTTTTCCTCCGGCCCCTGCGCCAAGCGCCCCGGATGGAATGCCCAAAATCTCAAGGACGCAGCGCTCGGCCGTTCGCATCGCGCGAAGGTCGGCAAGACCAAGCTCAAGCTCGCGATCGATTTGACGCGCGAGGTGCTCGAAGTGCCCGCCGATTATCGCATCGGCATCGTGCCGGCCTCCGATACCGGCGCGGTCGAGATGGCGCTGTGGTCGATGCTGGGTGCGCGCCCCGTCACCACGCTCGCCTGGGAATCCTTCGGCGAGGGCTGGGTCAGCGACATCGTCAAGGAATTGAAGCTCAAGGATGTCACCAAGCTCAACGCAGCTTACGGTGAGATCCCTGACCTCTCCAAGGTCGATCCGAAGTCCGACGTCGTCTTCACCTGGAACGGCACCACCTCGGGCGTGCGCGTGCCTAACGCCGATTGGATCAGCGCGGCCCGCGAAGGTCTGACCATCTGCGACGCCACCTCGGCCGCGTTCGCGCAACCCCTCGACTGGGCCAAGCTCGACGTCGTCACCTTCTCCTGGCAGAAGGCGCTCGGCGGCGAAGCCGCGCACGGCATGCTGATCCTGTCACCCCGCGCCGTGGAGCGGCTCGAAACCTACAAGCCGGCCTGGCCGTTGCCGAAGATTTTCCGCATGACCAAGGGCGGCAAGATCAACGAGGGCATTTTCGTCGGCGAGACCATCAACACGCCGTCGATGCTCTGCGTCGAAGATTATCTCGACGCGCTGAACTGGGCCAAGTCGATCGGCGGCCTGAAGGCGCTGATCGCGCGCGCCGACGCCAACACCAAGGTGCTCGCCGACTGGAAGGCGAAGACGCCCTGGATCGACTTCCTCGCCAAGGACGCCGCGATCCGCTCCAACACTTCGGTGTGCCTGAAGTTCACCGATCCCGCGATCACCTCGCTCTCCGAGGACGCGCAGGCCGACTTCTCCAAGAAGCTGGTGGCGCTGGTCGAGAAGGAAGGCGCGGGCTACGACTTCGCCTACTACCGCGATGCGCCCGCAGGCCTGCGCATCTGGTGCGGCGCCACCGTGGAAGCCAGTGATGTCGCGCTGCTGACCCAGTGGATCGACTGGGCCTTCGCCGAGACCAAGGCCACGCTCGCCAAGGCGGCGTAAGCAAGCTTCGCTCGTCGCGTTATCTCATCTCGTCATGGCCGGGCTTGACCCGGCCATCCATCGAAGAGAATGGATCCGCGGGTCAAGCCCGCGGATGACGGTCTCAGATTTATCGACCATCAGGGATCATTCCCATGACCAAACCCAAAGTTCTCATTTCCGACGCGCTCTCTCCCGCCGCCGTACAGATCTTCAAAGACCGCGGTGTCGAGGTCGACTTCCAGCCCAATCTCGGCAAGGACAAGGACAAGCTCGCCGAGATCATCGGCAATTACGACGGCCTCGCGATCCGCTCGGCGACCAAGGCGACCGCGAAGATCCTCGAGAAGGCGACCAATCTCAAGGTGATCGGCCGCGCCGGCATCGGCGTCGACAACGTCGAGATTCCCGCCGCCACGGCCAAGGGCATCATCGTGATGAACACGCCGTTCGGCAATTCGATCACGACTGCCGAGCACGCTATCACCCTGATGCTGGCGCTGGCGCGCGAGATTCCGCAGGCGGACGCTTCGACCCAGGCCGGCAAGTGGGAGAAGAACCGCTTCATGGGTGTCGAGATCACCGGCAAGGTGCTCGGCGTCGTCGGCTGCGGCAACATCGGCTCGATCGTCGCCGACCGCGCGCTCGGCCTGCGCATGAAGGTGATCGCGTTCGATCCGTTCCTGTCGCCGGAACGCGCCAGGGACATCGGCGTCGAGAAGGTCGAGCTCGACGACCTGCTCAAGCGCGCCGACTTCATCACCCTGCACACCCCGCTGACCGAGAAGACCAAAAACATCATCGACGCGTCGGCGATCGCCAAGATGAAGAAGGGCGTGCGCCTGATCAACTGCGCCCGCGGCGGCCTCGTCGACGAGCAGGCCGTGGTCGACGCTTTGAATTCCAAGCACATCGCCGGCGCCGCCTTCGATGTCTTTGTCGAGGAACCCGCGACCAAGAACGTGCTGTTCGGTCATCCCAACGTGATCTGCACGCCGCATCTCGGCGCGTCCACCACCGAAGCCCAGGAGAACGTCGCGCTTCAGGTCGCCGAGCAGATGTCGGATTACCTGCTCACCGGCGCGATCTCGAACGCCGTCAACTTCCCATCGATCACGGCGGAAGAAGCGCCGAAGCTGAAGCCGTTCATCGCGCTCGCCGAAAAGCTCGGCTCGTTCGCGGGCCAGCTGACCGAGAGCGGCATTCTCAAGGTCGAGATCACCTATGAGGGCCACGTCGCCGAGATGAAGATCAAGGCGATCACCTCCGCCGTGCTGTCCGGCCTGCTGCGGCCGATGCTGGGCGAGGTCAACGTCGTCTCCGCGCCCGTCGTCGCCAAGGAGCGCGGCATGGTGGTCGACGAGATCGTCCGCGCCGCCCAGAGCGACTATGAAAGCCTGATCACCGTCACGGTCACCACCGAGCGGCAGGAGCGGTCGGTCTCGGGCACGGTCTATGCCGACGGCAAGCCGCGCCTCGTCGACATCAAGGGCATCCGCGTCGACGCCGAGTTCGGCAAGTCGATGATCTACGTGACCAACGAGGACAAGCCGGGCTTCATCGGCAAGTTCGCGAGCCTCTTGGGTGATGCCAAGATCAACATCGCGACCTTCCATCTCGGCCGCGTCGCGCCGGGCTCCGATGCCATCGCGCTGATCGAGGTCGACGGCGCGGTGCCGGCCGATCTGCTCGCCAAGGTGCAGGCCCTGCCGCAGGTCAAGCAGGTCAAGGCGCTGACGTTCTAATCGAGCTTTCTCCGTCGTCATGGCCGGGCTTGACCCGGCCATCCACGTCTTGCCCGGTCGGAGAGAGAACGTGGATGCCCGGGACAAGCCCGGGCATGACGAGTGGATAGAGTGATGCTCACATTGATATTCCGACCCGCGGAACAACGCCGCCCTCTCGCGAGGGCGGCGTTTTTATTTCTCCCGCGACCGCTGCACTTTGTGTACCAATGGCGCCGAGAAGACCTCGACCGACGCACCGGTCAAAATCGTTCGAAAAGGGAGAAAACAATGCGTGAAGCCGTCATCGTTTCCTATGCACGCACGGGCCTCGCGAAATCCGGCCGCGGCGGGTTCAACATCACCCCGCCGATGTCGCTTGCGGCCCACGCCATCCACCACGCGGTCGACCGCGCCGGCGTCGAGAAGGACTATGTCGAGGATTGCTATCTCGGCAATTGCGCCCATGGCGCGCCGAACATCGGCCGCCAGGCCGCGCTGCTGGCAGGAATGCCGAAATCGACCGGCGGCGTCTCAGTGAACCGGTTCTGCTCGTCCGGTCTCCAGACCATCGCGATGGCCGCCAACTCGATCCGCTCGGACGGTTCCGACTGCATCGTCGCAGGCGGCGTCGAGAGCATCTCGATGCCGGGCGGCGGGACGCCGAAGGAATCGATCGATCCCGAGCTGCTCAAGACGGCACCGGCGATCTTCATGGCGATGATCGACACCGCCGACATCGTCGCCGAGCGCTACAATCTCAGCCGTGAATATCAGGACGAGTATTCGCTGGAGTCGCAGCGCCGCATGGCCGCCGCGCAGCAGGCGGGCAAGTTCAAGGACGAGATCGTCCCGATGAAGACCAAGATGAAAGTGGTCGACAAGGCGACCAAGGCCGAGTCGATCGTCGATTACGTCGTCGACCGCGACGAGTGCAACCGGCCCGAGACCACGCTGGAAGGTCTCGCCAAGCTCGAGCCCGTCAGGGGTCCCGGCAAGTTCGTCACGGCCGGCAACGCCAGCCAGCTGTCGGACGGTGCTGCGGCCGTGGTGCTGATGGAAGCCAAGGACGCGGAGAAGCGCGGCCTCAATCCCATGGGCCGCTTCGTCGCCTGGGCGGCCGCGGGTTGCGAACCGGACGAGATGGGCATCGGCCCGATCTTTGCCGTGCCGAAGCTGTTGAAGCGCCATGGCCTGAAGATCGACGACATCGATCTCTGGGAGCTCAACGAAGCCTTCGCCAGCCAGTGTCTCTATTCGCGCGACAAGCTCGGCATCGATCCCGACAAGTACAACGTCAACGGCGGCTCGATCGCGATCGGCCATCCCTTCGGCATGACCGGCGCGCGGCTCACCGGCCACATCCTCCAGGAAGGCAAGCGCCGCAAGGCGAAGTGGGGCGTCGTGACGATGTGCATTGGCGGCGGCCAGGGCGGCGCGGGACTGTTCGAGATTTATAGCTGAGACAGACTGCAGGACTGCAAAGGGCACGGCGCCGCAAGCGCCGTGCCCTTTGTTTGAGTACCAGGTCAGGCGTGCACTCTTTGGATCACCGGTTTTGTGGGATGAAGCGGCTGAAGGAAGGTAGTCTAAGACAAAGCTTGATGATGAGGGGAAGCGCGAGGACCGGGATGACGCACGCAGCGACATAACCTTCCGCCAGCGACGGCAGACCGAAGCTCGCCGCTGCCCACACGAGCGTGACGTTGCGGTTTCCGCTCACGAGACCGATGGTACCGGCGGTTTGCCACCCCAGTCTCGCGAACGTCATGGCAGCGAGGACGCACAGACCGAAATTGAACACGATCGCCGCGGCGAGCATCACGTCGAAACGCAGGGCGTTGCTGGTCCATTGCGCCCGTATGCCTTGCGAGGTGGCAAGCCCCACGATCATGAGCCCGACAACGGCGATCCCGGTGGCGGCGCTTTGATCGGGCAGAACGGGAATCACATGACGACGAAACCTCATGGCTAAGAAGGCCACCAGGCCTGCAGCGCCGATAATGCTGAAGAGCCGGATCGCCAGCCCGCCCATGTCGAATGCAATTCCAAGTCCGAGTACCGTGGCAAAACTCGGAATCGAGATCGGTGTGAGCAAGGTCAGTGCGATGGAAACGAGCAGTGCGAGACGTGGTCGCAAACCGAGCATTCCGGCGATCGCAGCGGCGCTTCCGACCGGCGGCGCCAGCAGTGAAAGCAGAACGCCGGCCCGCAGCGCAGGATCAAGCGGAGCAAAGGACAGCAGAATCGCAGCAGCGAATGGCAGCACCAGGCCAACCCAGGCAAGCACCACGCCCATCAGGAGCGGACGAATGCTGGCTTCAGAGGGGGCAAGACCCGCCGTAAGAAACGAGCCCAGCGTCAGAAGAAATGCCGAAAAAGGCAAAAGATCGTAGCCGAGATGAGCGAAGGGAGTGATCACCAGCCCTGCGCAAAGCGAGATCACCAGGAGCATGGGTCCTTGTCCGCCAAGCGTGGACAATATCCGGCCAACGTACATATCAGCTCCTCAGGACTTGCGCATCGACGACGATGCGTCTTCAGATTTCAGTCATGTCGGCCACCATTGCGAACGTCAGAAGAATCCGGCGCTCAAATCCAGGCCGTAGGTTCGTGAGAGCACGAACACAAAGACGCACGCTGCGCACAACAAGAAGGCGTGCTTCGCCAATTCGGCACCGATGACCGAGAGGACCGTGCGGGAAATCGTGCGTATGATTGCTGGCATGTTGCCTCCTGGGTTTTCAAATCCCATGAACCGGCTGCATGTGGCGGCCGTCAGTCGGTGTGCGAAGCGAGGATCAGGGGCGGATCACCTCGCTCGGTCGACGCGCGCTGAATGAGGATCGCGCCGATCACGTGAACGAGGCCGAATCCCAGCAGAACGAGGATCATCAGGCGCGTCTCGCCGCCTGTTCGCTTTCTGTCGTGCGATGCTGGAGATCTGGCCCGAATTGGAGACGCAGCACGGTTGTGATTGTTCACGATTGTCCTCATATGCTTCGGTGTCGCTCGTCCCGATCGCCTACGGTGTCGGCGGGTTCGAAATGTAGTGGGTGACGAAATCATTGGAGGCGAGGTTGGCTTGGCGCTCTCGGGGCGCCTTGCTTATTGCCGCGAAGGCAATCACCAGCGCCATGAGCGAGCCATAGAAGGCGACCACTCCAAGTCTCCACATCGCAACCAATCGCTGTTCTTGGTCGGACGCGAGAAACCTCTGCGATTGTCTTCCCTGCTGTGCGATGTCGGTCAATGCGACCTCCTGTTTGATGGCTGTTGTGATGCCGGCGTGCGATCAGTCGCCTCCGAAAAGGAGCGGTGCGACGGGCGGCGCCGACTGCGAAGCGGCCCTGAGTGCCGGGTGTGCAAAGGTCGTCAACGCTGCGTCGAATCCGGCGAGCACCACGAATAAGCCAACGACGATCATGATGAGGTGATGCGCGCGCACGCTGACTTCCGGATGAAATTGCTCCGCGTCGATCAACCAACCGGCATCTCGTCGCGATGCGATCTGAACCCACTGTCGTCGTCGCCGGCGTCACTCGGCCGTCACCGCAGCGTTAATATTGTTCGCTAAGGCGGCAATTCGTGTAGGATGTATATCCGTGAGCGCATCTGCTTATTTTTGAGGCGGAATGACCGAAACTGCACCCGCGCCCAGCCCAAGTTTTACTCTCGCACTTCTTGGACGTTTTGAACTGATCGGGCCGGACGGCGCCGTCAGCTTGCCGAACAAGAAACTCGCGGGATTGCTGGCCTATCTGGCCTGCACGGCACCTCAGCCTCAGCACCGCGAAAAGCTCTCGACCTTGCTGTGGGGATCGCACTTCGAAGCGCAGGCGAAGCAAAACCTGCGACAGGCGCTGTTCAAGCTACGTCAAGTTCTTGGTCAGAGTGCTCTCAGGAGTGACGGCGAATTCATTTCGTTGAATGCCGTTGTGATCACCTGCGATGTGCCGCAATTCGAGCGGCTTGTCAGAAAGGGCAGCCGTGACGCGCTGACCGCGGCGGCAGATCTCTATCGCGGGCGCCTCGTCGATGACATCGCGGTCAACGCTGAGGGCTGGAGCGAGTGGCTGGCCGGCGAACGCGAGCGGTTATCGGAGCTGGCTGTCGGCGCGATGGTAGCGCTCGGCGACCAGGAGCTGTCCGACGGACGTGCCGGCGATGCCCTGCTCGCCGGCCAGCGCGCCAATGCACTCAACAGCATGCGCGAGGATGCGCACCGCCTGATCATGCGCGCGTTGTCCGCGGCCGGCCGCAACGCCGAGGCACTCAAATATTATCAGGCCGTCGTTGTCTTGCTGAAGCAAGAGCTCGGCACCGCGCCCGATGCGGCGACCACCGCCCTGGCTGCGGAATTGCGCAAGGTCCAGGAGCAGAAGATCGTTCTGCCGGCAGCGGAGCCGACGGCAGACCTTTCGCACCAGGCGGAGCACGTGTTCGGCAACGACAGGCCCTCCGTGGCGGTGCTTCCGTTCCGCAACATGGGTGGTGAAACCGAACAGGACTACTTCGCCGATGGCGTCACTGCAGACATCATCACCGCTCTATCGCGCTTTCGCGAGCTCGTGGTGATCGCGGCCGGATCGAGCTTTGCCCTTCGGGACAAGGGAATGACCAGCCGGCAGATTGCGCAGCAACTCGGTGCGCAATACGTCCTGAGCGGTCATATTCGCAAGGCGGGCAACCGCATTCGCGTCTCGGCCGAGCTCACTCATACCGGAAGCGAGGCCCAGGTCTGGTCCAATCGCTACGACCGCCCCCTGGTCGACATCTTCGACCTGCAGGACGACGTCAGCAGCAGTGTTGCCGCAGTCGTCGATCCCGCCGTTCGTAGCGCCGAGATCGAACGCGCACGCCGCAAGCCGCCAACTGATCTTTCGGCCTATGATCTGTATTTGCGCGGCCTTCACCATTTATGGGGCGGCACCCGCGAAGGTATCGTCAAGGCCATCGATCTGCTTCGGCGGTCTCTGAGCCTCGATCAGGAGCGAACGGCGACGCTGGCGGCGCTGGCTTGGGGACTCGTGATGGCTCCGCCGCTCGGCGCCAACATGTCTGCGGATGCCGCGTCCGAGGCGGTCGGTCTGGCGCGCCGCGCCGTCGAGCAGGATAGTGGGGACGCTTTCGCCCACGCTGTCTACGGCTTCACGCTGTTTGGGCCCGCCGGCGACAACGATCAGGGGCGCATTCACGCCAGCGAAGCCGCAAGGCTCAATCCGAGTTCGGCTTTCGCATGGGGTGTACTCGGAATGATCGACAGCATGGGAGGCGATTATGCCAACGCACTCGCATGCCTGCATCGGTCTCTCGTCCTTAGCCCCGAGGACAGCATGCTCCATATGTGGATGACGGGATTGACCGCGTCCTACTTTGCCCTCGGGCAGTACGAGGAGGGCGTTGCCTGGGCGCGCAAGTCGGTTCGGCACAATCCCAGCAACGGCACCGGACATCGCATGCTCGCGGCCAACCTGGTCGGGGTCGGCCGGCTGGAGGAAGCCCGCGAGGTCACCCGGGTTCGCGATGCGGCACAAAAAACGACGATCCGCGATCTGCGCGCCATGCGCTTTTTCAAGCAGCACGAGGCGCTTGAACGCTACCTTTCGGCCCAGCAGATAGCCGGCGTGGCCGACTGAGCCTCAAGCGCCGAGTGCAACGAGCAGCGTGCGCATGGTCATGAAGACCAGGATGACCGAGCCGACGGTCCACAGAATTGCGCGAATGTCGTGAATTTGCCCGGTGAGATAGGCGAGAAAATGCAGCAGGCGTGAGGCAACGTAGCCGTAGAGCAGGCATTGCGCGAGAAGCAGCGACGGCTTTGTGAGAACATAAAGAAAGCCCGCGACCAGGAAATACGGCAGGCTCTCGAGATCGTTCATCTGGATCCGGCGGATCCGCTCCACATCTTCGTTGGGAAGAAGCTGCGCCGGATCGGGCGCGGGATTCAGTCGTGTCTTCTGGATGTCCTCCGGCGAACGGTAGCCGCCCTGGGCCCTCACCATCCGGACTACGGTGAGCCACGACATCGCCACGGCCTTGAGGATGATCAAGCTGGCGGCAACGACATAGGTGGCGAAGAGGGGATCGTGAAGATTGATTCCGTCCAATTTGGTACCCCGCTCCGGCAGGGCCATACTACATGCCCGAGCGGGTTGCGCCACTACGTAAAGGCAGCCGCCAATCCAGTCCCAGCCTGATCTCGCCTTACGCCTTCGCCAGCGCCGGTCCGAACACCACCTCGATCGCGATCGGCTATCCCTTCGGCATGACCGGCGCGCGTCTCACTGGCCACATCCTCCAGGAAGGCAAGCGCCGTGCCCTTTTGCTTTCGGCGCGTGCTTGGGAATACGCCCGCGGTGACTCAGCCGTTCTTCTCGTGCGCGGCAGGTCGGAAGACCCACTCGCGCCAGACCACCAGCAACGCCGACATGATCACCGGGCCCAAGAACAAGCCCAGAAGGCCGAAGGCAGCCAAGCCTCCGAAAATTCCGACGAACGCAAAGAGAAACGGCAGCCGCGCGGAGTCGCCGACCAGGGTCGGCCATACGAAATGATCGCCGGCCAACATGACGATCGCGCCCCAGAAGAAGACGCCCGCGGCTGCGAAGCCGCTGCCTCCGCCTGAGACCAGGACCAGCGCCGCAGCGGTGAAAGCCAGCCAGGCGCCAAAGGGAAGCATGGCGAAGGCCGTGGTCAAAATCGTGAATACGATGGCATTCGGCACGCCCGCGACGAAATAGGCCACGCCGATCAATAATCCCTCGCCCGCGGCGACCAGCACCGTACCGTTCACGGTGCCGCGGATCGCGCCGACCATCTGCTCGGCGAGACCCTCTCCCGCCTCACCGAAAAGCCGATCGCAGGTTTCCAGCACGCGGCCCGAGATCGACCGGCCGTTGCGCAGCAAGACGAACAAGGCCACCAGCGAGAAGAACAGAAGAAACAGGCGGTGAAGCAGCTGGCCGCCGAAGGTTCGAAGCAATTCCGATGCGTTGTCTGCGTTGACGCTTTTCAGCCATGCGGTCGCGGCCTTGGGATCGGAAAGATTGCTGCGCCACCACTGCTCCATGCTCTCTGCGGCGATCGGAAGGCGGGCGAGCCAATCGGGCACTTCGATCCCGCTCTCTCCGGCCTGCTTCATCCAGCCCACGAGCAGATCGCCTTGTTGCGCGATCTGATAGACGGCAAGCGACATCGGCGTAAACAGGATGAGGGCGACGACGAGCGTGAAGACCAGCGGGGCCAGGCTGGAGCGGCCGGAGCTCACGCGTGCCGCGAACTTGGTGTAGAGCGGCCACAGGCTGGTTGCGAGAATCGCGGCCCAGATCAACGCGGGGAGAAATCCCGCCGCCGTCCACAACGCAAGTGCGACCAGCGCGAGGGCAAGCACGACCCGTGCGTTCATGCGCGCGCCCGCGCCCGTGGGCAGCGGCTTTCGCTCAGTTGCGGTGGGGCCTCCCTCGCTCCGCACCGTGTCGCTTCGCTTGGGCGAACGCTGCTTCGATGCCACGGATTTCGCTCGGTCGGCCATTTGAAATCACTGGGGTGCGGGAGCTGCAGTGTCGAACTGATCAGCAGGCGAAACGCTTGGTCCAGGCTTCAAGCCGCAACAAGGGGCTTCGGTTCCGTTCGGGATAAGTTGCAAGACGTGGCAGCCTTCGTCGGGCGCGGCCCGGCCGAAGCCGGCCGCAGCGCCGCCGCGGGGGTGCAGCATCGGCTGGAAATCGAGGTCGCCGCTTACGCCTTCGCCAGCGCCGGTGCGAACACCACCTCGATCAGCGAGCCGGAGTTCGCCGCGCTCTTGATGTTGAAGCGGGCGCGGTTGGCTTCGACCAGGGCCTTGGTCAGCGACAGGCTCAGCGCCGAATTGTCCTCGGCGTCGCCGGGCGGTGGCGTCCGGAACGGCTCCATCGCGGCGGCGACTTCGCGCTCGGTGAGGCCATGGCCGGTGTCGCGGATGCGAAGTGCGACCTCGCCGCGGTCGGTCAGCGCAGTCGAGACGATGACCTGGCCGCCGGCGCTGGCGAGCCGGATCGAGTTCGAGATCAAATTCATGGTGATCTGCCGCATCGCGCGCGCATCCGCGCTCACCTGCGGCAGCGCGTGGCCGAGCGAGGTGCGGATGATGATGCGCTCGCGGTTGGCCTGCGGCTGCATCACGACCACGCAGGCCTCGACCAGATCGTTGAGGTTGAGGTTGGCGAAGTTGAGGTCGAGCTTGCCGGTCTCGATCCGCGACAGCTCGAGCAGGTCGTCGATGATGGCGATGACGCGCTCGCCGGAGGCGCGGATGTCCTTCATGTACTCGCCATAGCGCTCGTTGCCGAGCGTGCCGAAGCGCTCCGAGATCATCACCTCCGAGAAGCCGATGATGGCGTTGAGCGGCGTGCGGATTTCGTGGCTGATCCGCGCCAGCATGTCGGCCTTGGCATTCGCCGCGCCGTCGACCAGACGTCGCGCCTGCGTCAGCTCGCTCTCGCCCTGCTTGCTCTGCGAGAGGTCGCGGAACACGGCGAAGAAGTTCGGGCCGTCGGGCCTGGTGCGGCCCATGATCATGGCGAGCGGAATGACGCCACCCTTCTTCTCGCGTCCCAGCACCTCGCGGCCGTGGTCGAGCAGGCTCGCGATGTCCTGGCTCTTGAGGTTTTCCAGATAGTCGATCACGACATGCTGGCTCTCCGGCGCGAACAGCGTCACCAGATTCTGCTGCATCAGCGTCTCGCCGTCATAGCCGAACAGCGCCTCGGCGCTGCGGTTGCAGGCGTGGATGTTGCCTTCGGCATCGAACATGACGATGCCCTCGGCCGTGGTGTCGAGGATCGCGGCGAGATCTTCCGCGTCGGCTTCGCCGACCTCGGGCTCGGGCGCGAAGATCTCGGGGACAATGGTCTCGGCGACGACGGTCTCTGCGATCACGGGCGCAGCCGCAACGGGCGCGGCCTGCGGCAGCGCGCAGATCAGCGCATGCGCACTCTCGCCGTCCCAGTCGATCGCGTGCAGATGCGCCTCGGTGGTCGGCAGCGGCGCTTCGCCATTGGCGAGCGTCGCGCTGATCGTGACAGGCGTGCCTGCTTGCGACGTGCTGCTGGCCGCCGCGACACCCGGCTCGACATAGAGCGCATCCAGCCCGCCGGCATTCTCCAGCGCGCTCAGGCTGGCATAGCCCATGCGCGCGAGAAACGCCGGGTTGGCATAGAGCAAGCGGTCGAGCCGATAGATCAGGATGCCGGTCGGCAGCAGGTCGAGCAGCGCGCGGTCGCGCGAGCTGTGGCCGTGCGCCGGCGGCGCGGGCGCGGTCAGCCATTCGGCCGGCGCGTGCGGCGTCTCAGCCTCAGACTTGGGCTCGGGCTCCGGCGTCGGCGCTTCGGGCGTGATCTCGGCATCCGGCGGCTCGGTCGATGCCGCGATGGTTTCCTTGTCGCGTTCGAGGCGCTCGGACAATTGCCGCGCGAGCTCGTTGAACGCGCTGTTCTCGACCGGCGTCAGCGTCGGCGGTCGCGTGTCGCCGGGCGCGCGGAACGGCAGGACATTGGGAGGCGTTTCCACTGGCGTTTCCGGATCGGTTGGATGTGAATTCGCGTCGGGTGTGGGTTCGGGCAGTTCAGCTTCAGGCTCAGGCTCAGGCTCAGGTGCGGGCGGCTCGATCGGCGGAGGCGGCGCCTCTGGCTCGGGCTCCGGCTCGACCACATCGGCGGACAGGCTTTGCGGCGCCGCCGGTTCGGCCAGCAGCTCAAAGCGCCTGAGCGCATCGAGCCGGTTGAGTCCGTCGAGATCGCGGCAGACGCCAAAACCCCTGAAGCCCGCAAAATTGCGTTCGCCGTCATAAACCGGCAGACCGGCAAGCTCGACCGGCAGATGCTCGCCGCCGTCGGCCGGCCAGTTCACGGTGATCCCGGCCCAGGTATCCTTGCTGGCAAGCGCCTGCGCCACGCGGCTTTCAGGGTCGAGCGCGAAGGTGTCGGCGATCTCGCGCCAGGGGCGGTCGAAGCCGGCCGCCGTGCGCGGCCCGATCAGGTGGATGAACTCGTCGGAGAGAAGCACAAAGCGGCCCTCTGCATCCGCCTTCCAGAGGAAGCGCAGCGGATGCTGACGCGGTGCGGGCGGCTCTTCGTGGCCCGACGGCGGCTCGACCATGCCTGTTACGGTCGGCGCGTCCTGCGGCGACACCATGGCTTCGGGCGAGTTTTCAACCGGAGTTTCTGGCGCGGCGTCGGCCGCTTGCTCGACGGCTTGCTGGATCGAGACGATCTCCGTCGCTGGCTCGCGCGCGGGCGGTTCGTGCGCGATCGTTGCTTCCGGCGCGTCGACCGGCTCGGCAAATGCATCGAACAGCGCGATTTCGGATGGCGCCTCGTGCGAGGGCGCTGCTTGCACATGCTCCGGCGCGGCGGGTGGGGCAGGGGACGGCGCAGGCTCGGACGAAGCGATGTCTTCGCGCGCGATCTCTTCAGCGGGCTTGGCTTCGACCTCCTCACTCGCAGCCGCCGCCTGCTGCACCGCAGGCTCGATCAGCGCGACCAGGCCGATATCGGCCCCGCTGCCGACCCGCTGCAGCACCATCTGGCCGATGCCGATCGGCGTCTCGGCGCGGCCCTGGCGAAGCGCGTCGCTGCGCGCTTGTTCGAGGCCGGCTTCGCCGAGATCGCGGAAGCCGAGCAGGGTGCGGGCGGTTTCGCTGGCGCCGACGAACAGGCCGTCGGGCGCGAACGCCGCCATCGGCGCCTTGGCGCCATCGACGAGACGAAGCAGCCGCTCGACCAGCGGCATGGCGCGCAAGCCCGGGTCCATCGCGGTGACAAGCACAGCGCGGCCGCCATCGGCGAACTCAAGCCGGGCACAGGCGCAGGTCATCAGCGTGCCGAGCCGCGCGCCGAAGCCGCGCAGCCGTTCGAGCCGGATCGCCCCGTTCGGAGGCAGCCGGCCGGCAAGGCGAACGATCTGGCGGCGGTGGCTGTCGGCGGGCCCGAAAGTCTTGTCCGCGAGCGCCGTGGCGTTGGCCGCGCCAAACAGTCTTGCGCCGACCGGATTGGCCCAGAGCACGCGCGTGCCGTCGATCGACCAGAGCCAGGCGGGCAGCGGGGAGGTCGCGTGCACGGCCAGCCGGGGATCGCCCACGCCTCGCAACTGGAAATCCGAACTCGTCATCCGACCGGCTTCGCGTCTCGCTTGTCAGCAAGGCTGCCGGGAATGACAGCCTTAAGAAAGGGTTAGTATCGCCCGCAGCCGCGGGCAGGTCCACGTCCCAAGCCTACGGGCCAAGGCCTAAAGCCGCGATAACCTTAATGTCCCCAGGCCCGCAAGCCGCGCCGGCGCTGCATCCGCAGGATTCGCGCGTGGCAAATGGTCAGTCGCATCAATCCAAGCTCGCGCCCCAACTCAGCTGCGTTCCCTCCCCCCTTGTGGGGGAGGGCTAGGGAGAGGGGGTAACCCAGCAAAAGGTGTCAGTCGTTGCCCCGCGGCCAAAGCGCGACAGAGAAAATCCCCATGTGGCACCCCCCTCCCTGACCCTCCCCCACAAGGGGGGAGGGAACGGAGAGAGCGCGGCCGCCGGACTCAAATACCTCAACCACCGGTTCCCCAGCTTGGGAACCTCATCCTCCCCGCGATTAAATTTGCGCAATGCACCCTCCAAACCCGTTGCGTTGCACAATGTTGACATTTTGGGCAGGCATTGGTTCGGGCGCTGGGCGAGCCATCATTCGTTTCGTGTTTCCAGTCTTCGCATCCGTCACCCGGTTGGCCGGCGGGCGCGCCTGAAGGCTCACTCCGTTTTTTCATTAGTGTGAGGGACAAACCATGACAGGTGCGACTGATCCGTTTTCTGCCTCGATCATTCCGTTCGAGGTCCCCGAGCAGATGCGTGCGTTCGCCGAAAAGGGCGTGTCGCAGGCCCGCGAGAGCTACGCCAAGTTCAAGGACGCCGCCGAGACCCACAACGGCACCGTCGAGGCCGTGTTCTCTTCCGCCCACAAGGGCGTGAGCGAATACACCGCCAAGCTGATGGAGTTCGCGAAGGCCAACACCAAGGCCCATCTCGACTTCACCCAGGAGCTGTTCAGCGTGAAGGCGCCGCAGGATGCGTTCGCGCTGTGGACCAACCATTCCAAGACGCAGCTCGAGACCTTCCAGGCCCAGGCCCGGGAGCTCGCCGAGATCACCCAGCGCGCTGCCACCGCCGCCGCCGAGCCGATCAAGGCCTCCGCCGCGAAGCTCTACCCCGCCGCCTGATCCGGCGCGGCCGTCTCAATTAAGAAACCCGGGCCTAGAGCCCGGGTTTTGCTTTGGAAATAACCTCGTTTGCGGGACGTTTTGAGGGTGTTGCGGCCTTGCCAAAAACGCCCGTTGCACCTAGTTTCCGCCCCGTCCAGCCCCCTCGGTACCGGCCCTTTCAAGGGCGCCCCCCGGGCGGCTCGCAAGGATGCAGTTGTAGCTCAGTTGGTTAGAGCGCCTGTCTGTGGAACAGGAGGTCGGTGGTTCGAGCCCACCCAACTGTACCAGTGTTGGTGGAGAGCTTTGGTTGCCCTGGCACGAGCGAGCTTCCTCGACACAGAAACACCAGCGGTCGAACGGTTACCCACCCACTTTACCAGCGCTGGCAACCCCTTTGCCGCGATGCGTTTAGGGTGCCAACAAAGCAAACCCGCCCTTACGTGAGTTAGGCAACACGACTGCACCAAATCGTCCAACGTCACCGAAATCTGGTTGTACGCGCGAGTCCTGCGCTAAGATGATCGCTTCAGTTGTGGGATTTGTCGCAAAGGTTGATTATGAATTGGCGTGATTTGCTGGTGGGAGCGTTTGTCTCTGGCATTGTCGCCATAGTGGCGGGAGTGTTCGTTTGGTGGGTTACGCGCGAGCCTACGGTAACCCCTCAGACGGAGACATTAAGGTACAATATTCAAGAGGTTGCGTCTTTTTCGCCTGGCCAAAATCGACTTGGCATCGTTGTTGTCAGAATTGCGAACACTGGTACGAGGGCCGCTCGTGATGTCCGCGGCAGCTTTGTATTGCCGAGCGGAGCGGAGATTAAGTCGAAACAAATATCGATGTCCTCTGGGCCAGCCGGCGTCTACACCGAAAGTGCCCCGGACAGTCATACCCTGAACCTGTATTTGCCCACGCTTGCTCCGACAGAGACCCTAACAGCATCGTTGCTGGTTGAAGGAAATGGTACACTCAAAAAGCCACGGGAGGATTGAGGAGTGCCGACTCGGTTGGAGCGGAAGGAGACACACAGGTCTCAATCTCTCGTCCGAGAGATTGGCGGGACTACTTGTCGAATTTGCTACCCGTGCTGGCGGGGGGCCTTGCTGCGTTAGGGGCGGGCTTCCTCTTACGGCGCAGTGTTCGCGCGTTTACTTCGACTATCTTTACGTCAGTGAACAACACCGCGTTTGTGTATTTGCAACAGAAGATGGTGCAGGAAGCGAAGTCGTTGCTCCTGAGGAAGGTTAGTACGCATGGAGCGGAACCAATCGAATTAGCAAACCTCGCGCTCGCGATGGGACTTAGCGGAGACACCGACAAAGCAGAGCGGCTATTTAAAGCTGCGGAATGGTGGGGCGCTGACGGCCATACCAAGGCTATAATTGCATACAATCAGGCAACCTTGCTTGTCGCTTCAGGTAACAACGTCGAGGCAAAAGCTAAGTTGAAAGTAGCACTGCAATTATCTCGCAGAGCGGTAGTTCGCTATTTTCGAGTCAGCCAGTATTTCGCTGAGGCAAGTACCAATGATCCAGATTTCCAAGGGATCATCTCTGGGAAATGAGCACGTCTTTGCCACTTGCTCCTAGGTGCCGCGGGACGGAGTCAGTGCAAAAACTCCACGACGTAGTGACATAATACGCCGTCACCGTGATTCTGAGAGGCGCGCCACGCCGTATGACCTCTTGTGGTTAGGGAGCGGACGGCAGTTCACCTCGCGGCGTATACACGCTACGTGCTCGACGCGGGCATGCGCGGCGATCTGCTGGCACTCAAGGTGGCGCTTGCCCCCTGCGTGATCGGGTACGCGGAGATCGCAACGCGGCTCGCCTCGCTCCCCCTCGCGGACGCTGCGACGAACGCCTACCGCGTCTGGATCGCGGAGTACGCCGGCGCGCCGTACCAGGAGGTCGCCGCCAAAGCGCGGGCGCACATGGAGCATCTCGCCGATCTCTACGCCACGCCGGCGCGCGAGGCAGAGCTGATTGCGATCTTTAGGGAAGCCACCCGACTCGAGGCAGACTTTTGGGAGATGGCTTGGCGCGAGGGCCAGCGTGTTCAATAACCCTTTCGGAGCCTGGTTCATAACCTGAAGGTCATACAATTACGAATTAGTGTGACAGTGCACCAAGCTAACCAACGCCAGGCGACACTAACAGAACCCCATCGCGCGTTCAGGAGATCATCGCCTTGATCTGCGCAGTGTCCGCAAACTCGATCAGCTCGACGATCTTTTCGTCCTGAAATCTGAACAGGTCCAGGATCTCGGTGCTGGAAGCCTTCCCGGTCGGATGGTGTCGAACGACGACGCGGGAGTGGACAGCAACGCGATCTCCGTCGACCAGCTCGGCCAGGATTTCGCGACCTTCGAAACCGAATTCATCGATCAATTTACTGAAGGCTCCACGCAGGGTCGGGTGCCCCTGCATAGTCCCCGTCAGTGCGAGCGCGCTGTTGTCGCCCATCAAGGTGAACAGACCCTCGGGATGAAAGGCTGTCACCAAGCCTTCGGCGTTACCGCCGTCGCGTGCCGCGTAAGCGCTTCTGATCAATGCCAGTCTCTCTTCACGCTGTCCCATGTCACCCTCCCTGCAGGACGTATCAGGGCAGCCTAGCGACCTTTGCGTGTAAACGCAAAATCATCGCGTTGAGGGGGCGAAGCTCAGCACGCCACGAAGCAGGATGGGTCGCTTTCGTTCCCCGATTTCAGGAGAAAACGGCGCCGAGCACCGCCGAACCTTTTCACGACCTTGGGTGTTTGTGTTGCGGCAGGACTGACAACGCTGAGGAGCTGAGACATGAACGGCATTATCTATCTGGTCGGACTCGTCGTCGTAATTGGTGTGGTGCTCTCGTTCCTGGGCCTGCGCTGATTGGATATTCGGTCGGTGGTGCGGCGCACTCTGCAGGCCTCTGACACTTCACCTCGCCACCAGCCACACCACCACCGGCAACGTCACCGCCGCCAACAACGTCCCCAGCGCCACCGCGCCCGACACCGGGTTCACCAGCCGCTGATACTGAACCGCGAAGATGTACGCGTTCGCCCCGGTCGGCATGGCCGCGAACAGCACGACCACGCCGGCCGCGAGCGGCGGCAGGTCGAGCAGCTTTGCCAGCACGAACGCGGCCGCCGGCATCGCCAGCAGCTTGAGCGCGCTCATCACGACGACGCTTAACATCTCGCCCTTGACCTCGAACCGGAACAGATTGATGCCGAGCGCGATCAGCGCCGCCGGCGAGCCCGCCTGCGCCAGCAGCTCGACGGTCCTGTCGACCACGGGATGCAGGCCGAGGCCGGTGAAACGCCAGACCACGCCAAAACCGATCCCCAGCATCAGCGGATTGCGCGCGAGATCCGTGAGCACGGGCCGGATCACCGACAGCGCCGAGCCGGTCTGCTTGCGGCCGACCCATTCCATTTGCAGGATGCCGCAGAGCCAGAGCAGCGGCGTGTTCACCGACAGGATCAGCGCCATCGGGCCTGCGGCCTCGTTGCCCAGCGCCGAGAGCGTCAGGGGAATGCCGAGCATCACGATGTTGCCGTAGACCGAGCCGATCGCGAACACGACGCCGTCCTCGCGGTCCTCGCGCCGCTGGCGCAGCAGCGCCGACAGCGCTAGCGCTGCGATCCAGGTCAGCGCGAGCGCGCCGTAATAGGCGCCCCACATCCTGTAGGGGCTGACGCCGGAAAATTCCGAGACGACGATGGTGCGGAACAGCAGCGCGGGGATCGCGATGCTGAAGGCGAATTCCGAGATGCCCTTGTGCGCGGTCTCGGAGACGAAGCGAAACAGCACCGCGGCATAGCCGGCCGCGATCAGCGCAAACACCGGCGCGACGATCAGCACCGTGGCCATGCGCCGCTACGATCCCATCTCGATGATCCTGCGCGCCATCCGAACATTGGCATAGTCGATCATCTTGCCGTCGAGGGTCACCGCGCCCTGGCCCTGCGCCTCGGCCTGCTCCATGGCCTCGACCACCCGGCGCGCGTGCGCGAGCTCGGTGTCGGAGGGGACGAACGCCCGCAGCGTCGGTTCGATCTGGTCGGGATGGATCACCTGCTTGCCGTCAAAACCCATCGCAGCCGCCTTGAGCGCGCTGCTTTCAGTCAGCCTGCCATCCCGGAACGCGCCGCACGGACCGTCGATGGCGCGCAGGCCGAACGCGCGCGCGGCCACCAGCAGGCGCATCATCGGATAGGCGAACAGATCGAGCGGGGCGGAGGCATAGCCGCTCTGGGCGGAGCCCACGTGGCGGTAGCCGTCCGGCGACGCGCCGATTTCCGAGGAGCGGGCGCCGATCGACGCCGCGAAATCGCCGACGCCGAGATGAAGGGCGGCGACGCTTTGGTGTGCCGCGGCGAGCGCGTCGACATTGACGAGCCCCAGCGCGGTCTCGATCAGCAGTTCGAGCGCCACAGGCGAGGGCCGATCCGGCGCGGCCGCGCGCAGCTGATCGGCAATGGCGGCGATGTCGCTCGCGTGCTCCGCCTTCGGCACGATCACCGAATCCAGCCTGGGCAGCGCAGCGAGCATGCGGATTTCCTGCGCGATGAAGGGGCTGTCGACGGCGTTGAGCCTGACCGCGACGACCTTGTTGCCCCACTCCAGCGAGGACAGCGCCCCTGCGGCTTCCGCCAGCGCCGCGCTCTTCTCGGTCGGCGGCACCGCGTCCTCGAGGTCCATGAACACCGCGTCCGCGGCCGAGGCAGCCGCCTTGGCGACGAGACGGGAGCGATGCGCGGGAACGGCCAGATAGACCCGCGTCGGCCGCCGGGGCGTCATCGTCATGTCTCCCTTGCGAGACCGAGCTCGCTGAGGATGGATGGGTTGTGCTGGCCGACGTCAGGCACCGGATCCATCCGGGGCGACAGGCCGGGAATGGTGAGGGCCGGCAGGAAGCTCATGACCGGACCGCACGGAGATCCCACCGGTTGCACCCGGGAGCGGGCGCGGAGCTGCTCGTGCTCCAGGAACGCCTCGACCGAATTCAGGTGCGCGTTGGCGATCGAGGCCTCGTCGAGCAGCCGCAGCACCTCGTCACTGGTCATCGCTGCAAAACGCTGCTCGATATGGACCTGCAGATCGTCCCTGTTCTGCATGCGCAGCGGATTGGTGCGGAAGCGGGGGTGGTCGGCAAAGGCGGCGTCGCCAAGCACAATGGCGCACAGCGATCGCCATTCCCGGTCGTTCTGGATGCCGAAGAAGATCGTGTTGCCGTCGCCGACGCGGAAAGGGCCATACGGCGCTATCGTTGCATGCCTGGCGCCGGTTCGCGGCAGCGGCCGGCCCGTACTCTGCGTGTAGAAGGCGGGATAGCTCATCCAGTCCGTGATGGAATCGAACAGCGAGGCCTGGAAGGCGGTGCCCTTGCCGGTCCGCTCGCGGCGATACAACGCCATCAGCACGCCGTTCAGGATGTACATGCCGGTGGCGATATCGACCACCGAAAGTCCGACCTTGGCGGGCTCCGCCTCGGTGCCGTTGATGGCGAGGACGCCGGCCTCGCACTGCACCAGGAGATCGTAGGCCTTCTTGTTGCTGTAGGGACCGCCCGCACCATAGCCCGACACGTCGCAGGCGATGATCCGGGGAAATTTCCGCAGCAGCGATGCGGCATCAAGGCCCACCCGCTCCGCCGCGCCGGGCGCCAGGTTCTGGATGAAGACGTCGGCCCGCGGCAGCAAGGCCTCGAGCACCTTCTGGCCTTCGGGGCTTTTGATGTCGATGGCGAGGCTCTCCTTCGACCGGTTGGTCCAGACGAACTGGCTCGACATCCCGTTCATCACGTGATCGTAGTCGCGGCAGAAATCGCCATCGCCCGGCCGCTCGATCTTGATGACGCGCGCGCCCCAGTCCGCAAGATGCCGGCTGGCAAGAGGAGCCGCGATCGCCTGCTCGAGCGAGACCACCGTCACACCCGACAGCGGCAGCTCCGCCTCATTTCGCTCCATGCAATCGTCTCCGTCCCGCTCACGCTTTTGTCCAGCGCAGGAGACAGGCCGACCACCCCACGCACGTTCTGTGATGATGGCATCATGCTCCTGTTTTGCCCGACGAGTCAAACCGCATTTCGTAAAATCCGTAAATCACCATTGGCAAAGTCCAATCAACACATGGACTTGGCTACTGTGCATGGGGTTGTTTTCGCGCTTTTTGTTTTGGGAGGCCCTGTTGCCGAGACCGCACACGTCCCGCCTTTCGCATCTACCCTCGTTGCCAACGAACCCCCGTTCACCCACTATCCGCTCCGACTCGACATTTTGGGGGGATCGATGCCGCCGTTCCGTTTCAACAAGACCTTTGCTGCTGCGATCACGGGCATCGCCCTGGCCGTCCTGATCCACCCCGGTGAAGGCTTTGCCTACTCCCAGGAGGAGCAGCAGGCCTGCACGCCCGATGCGATGCGGCTGTGCGGCGACTTCGTTCCGAACGTCGATGCCATCACCGCCTGCATGATCCAGAAGAAGTCGCAGCTCTCGCCGCAGTGCCGGGTGTTCTTCCGGCCGGGACCGGAGCCGGGCATGGCGGCCGCGCCCCGCGCCGGCAAGCCGACCAGCATCGCGCCCAAACCTGCGAAGAAGAGCACGAAGACCGCCAAGAAGAAGAAATCCAGCGAAGGCTGAACGCGGGCACGCGTTCCCTTTTTGAAACTCGATCATGCCCGGGCCAAAGCGCGCAGTGCGTTTGAAGTCCCGGGCATTTGCGTGCCCGGCCCCTCGTCGCTGAGTCCAAACTGATCAGGACATCAGTCCCACACCAGCCACCGGACTCGTTTTGTTCGCCTCCGCGTGCGGACGCTTGCGACAAGGCGGGATGGAAACGGCCAGCGAAACGGATTGCGCGGCGAGGTTGCATTCCATTATTTCCCGCCGGGCTGCCCAAAAAACGCACGATTGCCGGCATGAAGCCGTCGTCGCACGCGACAGTGTGACTCAAAAGCCAACGCGCTTTGTTATTTCATGGCGCCGACATAACTTATGATAAATTTTTCTTTCCCGAATCACCGCGGTGATTCATTTTCGCCGCCTGGGGTCAATCTGGAGGCAGAGGTATGAACGTTATTGTTTTTGCATCGCGTAAAGGTGGCTCGGGCAAGAGTACCCTGGCCGCGCATCTCGCCGCGCAGATCAAGGCGACCAAGCCGATCCTGCTCGTCGATGCGGATCCGCAGGGCTCGCTCACGCTGTGGCACAAGCTGCGTGGCACCAACGAGCCGCCGATCAAGTCCGCAGTGAACTCGGTCAGCGGCATCGTCTCCGCTGCCAAGCGCGACGGTTATGAATGGGTGTTGATCGACACGCCGCCGAACCTGTCGGCCGTCGTTGACGACGCCATCCGCAATGCCACCATGGTGGTGATTCCCGCCCGTCCCGGCGTGTTCGACGTCAACGCGGTGCAGGAAACCATCCAGATGTGCCGTGCGGCTCGCAAGCCCTACGCGGTCGTGCTCAACGGTGCGCCGGCGCGCCGCGACGAATCCGAAAGCCCGATCGTCACCATCGCCCGCGAAGCGCTGGCGAAGTTCCGTGCTCCGGTGTGGGGCGGCCAGATCACCAACCGTTCGGATCTGCTGATGGCGCTGAGCCACGGCGAGGGCGCGCGGGAATATCAGGCCGAGAGCCGTGCGGCTCAGGAAATCGCAAGGCTGTGGGCGGCGATCGAACGTTCGGTAAAGGCTATTCGCGGCACGGCGTCGGCGTCCGGCGCAATGCACAAGCAGGCGGCGTAATTTTTCATAAATCATTCCCCGGACGAAAAACGCGCGGACATCCGCGCGTTTTGCGTTTTTGGGAAGATGACTTGGTAGCTAGGCCACCATCAGCATGTAGAACACGATCACCGGCGACAGAGTGAGGATCACCGACCAGATGCCGGCGGCCCAGAGAATGTCCTCGGTGGTAAAGCCCTGCTGTTCAGCGTCGTAATGCGACGCCACTTCGTTATGACTATTCACAAACGCCCCCGCGATTTCTTCGCTTATGGGCGTGAACGCTACATTGGATGTTTTAAAAATCCGGGTCGCAGTCTCGCGCGCTTTCGAACACAGGTGCTACCACGAGTTAACCATCCGGACGTGCGCTTGCCTCACGCCAGCCAGACCCGAAACACCAGCACCGGCATCAGGCCGAGCATCACCGCCCAGAAGCCGAACGACGACACCACCACAATTCCCCGCATGAAATCGGCTGACGCGAAGACGTCTGCCGCCGTCGGGCGGATGCGTTGCCCCATGATCATTCCCCCATTTGAAAAGACTTTGAATGAAGACGATAGGCGCGTTTGCGTAAACGAGCCGTGGATGCACCATGCGGCAGCAGCGAAGGCCGTTCGGGCGCAGTTAACCACGCACTCCGCTCTCTCACTCCCTCTCCCCGTACTTACGGGGAGAGGGTGGGGTGCGGGCTATCAGCTACGCCGCGACTTGCATCCGTCGCTCGATCTCGCGGTCGAGCTGGACTGCGAGTTCGCTGCCGACTTCGACCATCGGCAGGCGCACTTCGGGGCTGTCGATCAGGCCCGCGCGCCACAGCCAATACTTCGCCGGTGCGGGACTGGGCTCGGTGAACAACAGGCGCGTCAGGTCGGCGACCTCCTGCCAGCGCGCCAGCGCCGCATCGTGATTGCCGTGCTTCAGCTCGGCATGGACAGCCGCAAACGTCGCGGTCTCGAGGTGGGCTGACAGCACGATGCCGCCGTCGGCACCGTCGCTGAGCGCCTCGAAATAATTCGCATCCTCGCCAGTCAGCACGCGAAAGCCCGCAGGCCGGTCGCGCAGCAGCGCGATGGATTGCTCGCGGCTCGCGCCGCAATCCTTCAGGCCGATGATATTCGGATGCCCGGCAAGCCGCAGCAGCGTCTGGTTGGTGATGTTGACCGAGGTGCGATAGGGAATGTTGTAGAGCGCGAGCGGCCAGGCGGCGTGATCGGCGAGCGCCTCGAAATGCGCCAGCAACCCGCGCTGCGACGGCCGCACATAATACGGGCTCGCAATCAGGTAACCGTCGATCGGCCAGTCCGCGGTCTCGTCGAGACGCTCCTTCAGCCGCGAGGTGTCCGCGCCTGACAATCCGAGGCAGACCGGAATCTTGCTGTGGGCGGCGGCCAGCTCGTCCCGCACGATGGCGACGAGGCGTTCAAGCTCCGCGTCGCGCAGCGTCATGCCTTCACCGGAGGTCGCCCCCAGGATGAAGCCGTCGACGGCCTGTCCGCTGTAATGCCGGGTCAATCGGCGCAGCGACCTCTCGTCGAGAGCGCCGTCGCGAAACGGCGTCACCAGCGGCAGCCAGAGCCCGTGCAATTGTTCCTGTAGTCCGGTCATGTTCCATCTCCTTCTCGGGAAAAATCCTGAGACGGGGGCGCACATGAAAAAACCCCGTCCAGGCGGCGGGGTTTTCGAAGTTTCGGCTCGCGATGACGAAGGCTGTTAGCGCGCGCAAAATTCCGAGGTCCCCAGATGGGGGCCTTTTTTCGAGGCGACTGCCTTCGACGAGATTGCGCACGACTTCGTGATCATTCGCAAATGATGCGGGGTAAGCATGGAACTGTCAATACACGTGGAGGGCGAAGGCCGGATCTGCCAAAAAAAAGCCGGGCTCGATCGAGCCCGGCTTAAGGTATTGGCCACGTGAGGCCGACACAATCACCTTCCAAGAGGGATTACTGAACTCCCGCGCCACTGGAGGAGGGGGACAAATGCGCAACGCGAAGGCTCAGCGTGAAAACATTATGGGCTAGCCTCGCGCCCTGCATCAAGCGTCCAAGCCGCATGTCAGACATGCGGAAATCAGGACGGCCAGCGCTGCGCCTTGCTCACCACGAAGTCGCGGAACACTTGCACGCGTGCGACCGTCTTCAGCTCTTCCGGATAAACAAAATACGTATCGAGCTGGATCGAATCCGATTCGCCGAACAGCTGCACGAGGCGGCTCTGTTCTTCGATCAGATAGTCCGGCAGCGCGGCGATGCCGAGGCCCTGCTGACAGGCGCGCACCAGGCCGAGAATGTTGTTGACCCTGAAATAGGCTTCGCGCGGACCCGAGCCGTTGCGCCCCGCTTCGACCAGCCAGTTGCGGTTCTGAAGATGCGGCGCGAAGTTGCCGTCGGAGAGCGTGATGATGCGATGAGAGTCGAGCTCCTCCAGCGTACGCGGCGTGCCGAAGCGCTTGATGTAATCAGGCGAGCAATAGGCGTGGAAGCCCATCGCGAACAGCTTGCGCTGGATGAGATCCGGCTGCGTCGGCTTGCGGGTGCGGATCGCGACGTCGGCCTCGCGCATCGACAGATCGAGCTCCTCGTCAGTGACGATCAGCGAGATCCGGATTTCCGGATAGAGCGCGGTGAATTCGCCGAGCCGGGGGATCAGCCAGTTGATGCCGACGCCGGGCGTGGTGGTGATCTTGAGATCGCCGCTCGGCCGCTCGCGGCTGTCGGTCAGTTTCGCGCGCGCCGCCTGCAGCTGCATGAACACGTCATGGGCGGTGCGGAACAAGAGATCGCCCTGTTCGGTGAGGATCAGGCCGCGCGCGTGGCGGTGGAACAGCGAGACCGAGAGTTCTTGCTCCAGTGCCGACACCTGGCGTGACACCGCCGATTGCGACAGGCCGAGCTGCTCGCCCGCGTGCGTGAAGCTGCCCGCTTCCGCCGCCGCGTGAAACACCTTCAGCTTGTCCCAGTCCATATCCGTGAATCCGTCGCGTGTTCGTGCCATGATGCCTATTCCGCTGCCGCGCGCTCGCTGGCGCGCAGGGCCAAAAATCGTTCCGCCTCGAGCGCTGCCATGCAGCCGAGGCCTGCCGCCGTGACCGCTTGACGATATGTCTCGTCGGCGACGTCGCCCGCAGCGAACAGGCCGGGGACCGAGGTGGCGGTCGAGTTCGGGGCGACCTCGACATAGCCCGACGGTTTCAGCTTGATCTGGCCGGCCACGAGCTCGGTCGCCGGGGCATGCCCGATCGCGACGAAGACGCCGTCGGTCGGCACGTCGGTCAAGGCGCCGGTCTTGGCGTTCTTCAGCCGCACATGAGTGACCTTGTTCGGGTTCTCGGTGCCGCAGATCTCGTCGACGGCTGAGTCCCAGATCACCTTGATCTTCGGGTGCTTGAACAGACGCTCCTGCAGGATGCGTTCGGCGCGGAAGTGATCGCGACGATGCACGATGGTGACCTGCGAGGCATGGTTGGTGAGGTACAGGGCTTCCTCGACCGCGGTATTGCCGCCGCCGACCACCACGACGTTCTTGTTGCGGTAGAAGAAGCCGTCACAGGTGGCACAGGCCGACACGCCGCCGCCCTGGAATTTCGTTTCGGACGGCAGCCCGAGCCAGCGCGCCTGGGCGCCGGTGGCGAGGATGACGGCGTCGGCGAGATAGACGTCGCCGCTATCGCAGGTCAGACGAAAGGGTCGCTGCGAGGTGTCAAGCTTGGTCACCAGATCGGTCTTGATCTGGGTGCCCACATGCAGCGCCTGCTTCTCCATCTGCTCCATCAGCCAGGGGCCCTGGATCACGTCGGCGAAACCCGGATAGTTTTCGACGTCGGTGGTGATGGTGAGCTGGCCGCCCGCCTGGATGCCCTGGATCAGGATCGGCTCGAGCATCGCGCGCGCGGCGTAGATCGCCGCCGTGTAGCCGGCGGGGCCGGAGCCGATGATGACGACCTTTGCATGGACAGCGGCGGACATTTCGACAGATGCCTTTCACGGGGGACTGCAGCGCGGGCGCGGAACGTGCCGGGAGGCCTCGCGGAGGCGCTGAAATATCAGAGGTAATCTAAGCCTTCTGGTGAGCTATGCAAGAATTGCATTCCCTCTCGGCGGATTTTTCCAACAAGGAACAAAAGTCGATTGCGCTGCACGCGCAATAAAATTGCGCCGAGTGCGCGGTCTGGGCTATGAGGATTGCGACAGACCCACCAATACCGCCGTAAAGGCCAGGAGTTCCAATCACGTGTCGCGGAACCTAGACGAGATCGACCTGAAAATTCTCACCGAGATTCAGGCCGACGGTCGAATCACGAATGTCGAGCTGGCCAAGCGCGTCGGCATTTCGCCACCGCCCTGCCTGCGCCGCGTCCGGGCGCTGGAGGAGGAGGGGTATATCCACGGCTATCGCGGGCTTCTGGATGCGCGCAAGCTGGGCTTCGACGTCACGGTGTTTGCCGCGGTGCACCTCTCCAGCCAGGCCGAGGCCGATTTGCGCGCCTTCGAGGAGTTCGTCCGCGCCGAGCCCCTGGTGCGCGAGTGCTGGATGCTGTCGGGCGAAGTCGATTTCATCCTGAAATGCGTCGCACCCGACATGGCCACCTTCCAGGATTTCGTCACCCATTTGACCGCCGCTCCACACGTCCGCAACGTGCGGACCTCGTTGGTGCTGCACAATTCAAAATACGAGGCGGCTGTGCCGCTCGACGTGAGGGCAAGAAGGTAGCGTCTCCTCCGTCATTGCGAGCGGAGCGAAGCAATCCAAGCGGTCTCCGGAAAGACTCTGGATTGCTCGCTGCGCTCGCAATGACGAGCGGTGAGGGATCATCCCACCTCATTACCAGCAACACCCAGCAACAAAAAAGGCCGCGCACTGCGCGGCCTTTTTCAAATCACATGCGACGGCAAATCGTTACCGCCACTCCACCTTGGTGATCTCGTAAGCCTTGGCGCCGCCGGGTGCGTTGACCTCGACGGTTGAGCCCTTCTTTTTGCCGATCAGCGCGCGCGCGAGCGGCGAGGTGATGGAGATGCGGCCCTTCTTGGCGTCGGCCTCGACCTCGCCGACGATCTGCCACACCGTCTTCTTTTCGGTGTCCTCGTCGACCAGTGTCACGGTCGCGCCAAACTTGATGGTGTCGCCGGACAGCTTCGAGATGTCGATGATGTCGGCGCGCGCGAGCTTGTCCTCGAGCTCGGCGATACGGCCTTCATTGTGGGACTGCTCTTCCTTCGCGGCGTGGTATTCCGCGTTCTCCGAAAGGTCTCCGTGCGAGCGCGCCTCGGCGATATGCTCGATGATCCGCGGACGGTCCTCCGACTGGCGCTTCTTCAGTTCTTCCCCGAGCGCGGCAAAGCCGCCCGCGGTCATCGGTACCTTTTCCATCTCTTCTCTCGTCCTTCGGTCGCGCGCGCCCTGACATGCCAGAGCGCACGCAACTTGATTCGTCAGTCTGTCCGGGGGCTCAACGCGCTTGCCGCCGAACGTTCATATGGGCTTGGCGCCGGAACAGAACAACCATATGGCCGGACAGTTCCTCCGGCCATAGTGGCTTCATCGCCAATCACTTAGCGGAAGGTCGGGCCTTCCGCTCGCGATCAGGTTTCCGAAAAGTAGCTCTGCAGGGTCCGAACCTCAAGGTCCCCGCCCAGATAGGCGCGGATGCCCTGCGCGGCCGCCACGGCCCCGGAAAGAGTGGTGTAATACGGCACTTTATGCAAGAGGGCCGCGCGCCGCAGAGAACGGCTATCGGCGAGCGCCTGCGGGCCTTCGGTGGTGTTGAAGACGAGCTGGACATCGCCATTGGTGATGGCGTCGACGATGTGCGGCCGGCCCTCCAGCACCTTGTTCACCTTCTCGGTCGGGATGCCCTGGTCGGTCAGGAAGCGGGCCGTGCCGGACGTCGCCAGCACCTTGAAGCCGAGCGAATGCAGCTCGCGGACGGCCTCGGTGATGCGCGTCTTGTCGCTCTCGCGCACCGAGACGAACACCGTGCCCTTGCGCGGCACCCGCGTGCCGCCGCCGAGCTGGCTCTTGGCGAACGCCACCGCGAAGGAGCGGTCGATGCCCATGACCTCGCCGGTCGAGCGCATCTCGGGGCCGAGCACGGTATCGACGCCGGGGAAGCGGGCGAACGGAAACACCGATTCCTTCACGCCGACATGATCGAGGTTCGCCTTCTTCAGCTTGAAATCGGCAAGCTTCTCGCCGGCCATGATGCGCGCCGCGATCTTCGCAACGGGCGTGCCGACCACCTTGGCGACGAAGGGCACCGTACGCGAGGCGCGCGGATTGACTTCGAGCACGTAGATCTCGCCGTCCTTGATGGCGTATTGCACATTCATCAGACCGACGACGTCGAGGCCGAGCGCCAGCTCGCGGGTCTGCCGCTCCAGCTCCTCGATCATCTTGTCGTCCAGCGAGTGCGGCGGCAGCGAGCAGGCGCTGTCGCCGGAATGGATGCCGGCTTCCTCGATGTGCTCCATGATGCCGACGATGAAGGTGTCCTTGCCGTCGCAGAGGCAGTCGACGTCGATCTCGGTCGCGTCGGACAAATAGCGGTCGAACAGCAGCGGGTTCTTGCCGAGCACGGTGTTGATCTGGCCAGTCTTGTCGTTCGGGTAGCGGGCCTTGACGTCCCCCGGCACCAGCTCCGGCAGCGTGCCGAGCAGGTAATCGCTGAGCTGGTTCTCCTCGCGGATGATTTGCATCGCGCGGCCGCCGAGCACGTAGGACGGGCGAACCACCAGCGGCAGGCCGAGATCGGTTGCGACCAGGCGCGCTTGCTCGACCGAATAGGCGATGCCGTTCTTGGGCTGCTTCAGCCGCAGCTTGTCGAGCACCCGCTTGAAGCGGTCGCGGTCTTCCGCCAGGTCAATGGCATCGGGCGAGGTGCCGAGGATCGGCACTTCGGCGGCTTCCAGCGCACGCGCGAGCTTGAGCGGGGTCTGACCGCCGAACTGCACGATCACGCCGTGAAGCGTGCCGTTCGTGCGTTCCTTCGCGATGATCTCCAGCACGTCCTCGGCGGTGAGCGGCTCGAAATAGAGCCGGTCCGCAGTGTCGTAGTCGGTCGACACCGTCTCCGGGTTGCAGTTGACCATGATGGATTCGTAGCCGGCGTCGTGCAGCGCGAAGCAGGCGTGACAGCAGCAATAGTCGAACTCGATGCCCTGGCCGATGCGGTTCGGGCCGCCGCCGAGAATGATGACCTTCTTCTTGTCGGACGGCGAGCTCTCGTCCGCAGGTGCGCCCGCGAACGGCGCCTCGTAGGTCGAGTACATGTAGGCGGTGGGCGAGGCGAACTCGGCCGCGCAGGTGTCGATGCGCTTGTAGACCGGGCGAACGCCGAGCGCGTGGCGCTTCGCCGTGACCTCTGCCTCCGTCGTCTCCGCGATCACCGCGAGCCGGGCGTCGGAGAAGCCCATGGCCTTGAGCGTGCGCATGCCGAAGGCGTTGCCCGGCAGGCCGTTCTTGCGGACCTTCGCTTCCATGTCGACGATGCCGCGCATCTCGCTGAGGAACCACGGATCGATCTTGCAGGAATTGAAGATCTCCTCGTCCGACCAACCGAGCCGCATCGCCTGGGCGACCTGGAGCAGCCGGTTCGGCGTCGGCGTGCCGAGGGCGGCGCGGATCGCATTCTTGTCGTCGTCGCGGCCGAGACCTTCGATCTCGATCTCGTCGAGGCCGGTGAGGCCGGTCTCGAGTCCACGCAAGGCCTTCTGAAGGCTTTCCTGGAAGGTGCGGCCGATCGCCATGACTTCGCCGACCGACTTCATCGACGTGGTCAGCGTGGTGGAGGCGCCGGGGAATTTCTCGAAGGCGAAACGCGGCACCTTGGTGACGACATAGTCGATTGTCGGCTCGAACGAGGCCGGCGTGGCGCCGCCGGTGATGTCGTTGGCGATTTCGTCGAGCGTGTAGCCGACCGCAAGCTTGGCGGCGACCTTTGCGATCGGAAAGCCGGTGGCTTTCGAAGCCAGGGCGGAAGAGCGCGACACGCGCGGATTCATTTCGATGACGACCATGCGGCCGTCTTCGGGGTTGACGCCGAACTGCACGTTGGAGCCGCCGGTCTCGACGCCGATCTCGCGCAGCACCGCCAGCGAGGCGTCGCGCATGATCTGGTATTCCTTGTCGGTCAGCGTCAGCGCCGGCGCCACCGTGATGGAATCGCCGGTGTGCACGCCCATCGGATCGAGGTTCTCGATCGAGCAGACGATGATGCAATTGTCTTTCTTGTCGCGCACCACCTCCATCTCGTACTCTTTCCAGCCGAGCACGGATTCTTCGATCAGCACTTCGTTGGTGGGAGACGCATCCAGGCCGCGCTCGATGATGTCGAGGAACTCTTCCTTATTGTAGGCAATGCCGCCACCGGTGCCGCCCATGGTGAAGGAGGGGCGAATGATTGCGGGCAGGCCGATCTCGGACAACGCCATCAGCGCCTGGCCCAGCGCATATTCCTGGTAGCGCTTGCGGCGGTCGTTCTCGCCGAGCGTCCATTGCCGCTCGAGCTCTGCGAGCGCCGCGCCAGAGGCCTTTGCGCGTTCGGCCTGGTACTTGTCGCGGAAGGACTTCTTTAGGGCGGAGGCGTTGGCGAGCCGTGACTTCGGCGTCTCGAGCCCGATCTTGGTCATGGCCTCGCGGAATAGCTGGCGGTCCTCGGCCTTGTCGATCGCGTCCGCGGTGGCGCCGATCATCTCGACGTCGAACTTGTCGAGCGTGCCTTGCTGGCGCAGCGACAGCGCGCAGTTCAGCGCGGTCTGTCCGCCCATGGTCGGCAGCAGCGCGAAGCCGCCGGGAATGACGTGACGTTCCTTCTCGATGATTTTCGCGACGATCTCGGGCGTGATCGGCTCGATATAGGTCGCATCCGCCAATTCCGGGTCAGTCATGATGGTGGCCGGATTGGAATTGACGAGGACGATGCGATAGCCCTCTTCCTTCAGCGTCTTCACCGCCTGGGTGCCCGAATAGTCGAACTCGCAGGCCTGGCCGATCACGATGGGGCCGGCGCCGATGATCAGGATGGTGGTGATGTCTGTACGTTTGGGCATCAACTCTCGCCGAAGTGGAATTTGGGCACAAAAAAAGGGCGCGCCTGCTGCGCGTCCCTTGGCCGAGAGCGCGGTGGTCCCCCCTCGCGCGCGGGGTGGGTCTTAGACCAGTTTTCGGGACGGCGAAACCCCGAAAAACGCCCATCAACCGGCAATTTTGACCGGTTTTGGCCGGGCCTGCCAGCCCCGGGCGAGATGCACCAGAACAGCCGCCGAAACGCTCAGTCCGCCGACCCAGCCGAGATCGGCCGGGCTCCACGCCGCAAGCACGGCGCCACCCAGGGCACCGCCGATCGCAAATCCGAGATACATGGCCGAGGCGTTGAGCGAGAGCGCGATCATCGAAGCCTGCGGCTCGATCCGGATGATGCTGGCGACCTGGGCCGGGTAGAACGCCCAGCCCGAGATGCCCCAGAGGAAGATCGCGCCCAGCACCGCATAATGCGCCTGTCCCGGCATCAGCTTCAGGACCAGCGAATGCAGGATCAGCGCGCTTGCCATGCCGGCAAGCCCGAGACCTGCTGTGGCGGGCGTGCCGAGCCGGTCGGCCAGGACGCCGCCGAGCATGTTGCCGATCGCGGCGGCGCCGCCGAACACCAGCAGCGCGAGGCTGATCTGCGACGCATCGAATCCAAGGCCGCGCAGCGGGATCGCGAAATAGGTGAACACTGTGAAGCCGCCGAGCGCCCATAGGATCGTGATCAGAAGCGCGGTCAGGACATTGCGGTGACGCGCCACTGCCAGCCGATCGCCGAGCGAAGCCGTGTTGCGGGGCAGGCCGCGGGGCAGGCCGAGCAGGAGGCCAGCGAGCGCAACGGCGCCGATCAGGGCGACCATGGCAAAGGTCGCGCGCCAGCCGAGCAGGCTGCCGACGAGATTGCCGAGCGGAACGCCGATGACGGTCGCAACCGTGAGGCCGGAGGTAACCAGCGCCACCGCGCGGCCGCGTCGCTCCGGCGCCGCGACGGCCACGGATACGGCCAGCGCGGTCGGCATGCACAGGCCGGAGCCCAGCGCCATCAGCATGCGCGAGGCCAGCAGCAGGGCGTAATTCGACGCCACCATCGCCGCGAGGTTTCCGGCGATGAAGGTCGATAGCGCCAGGGCCAGCACGGTGCGGCGGTCGATATTGTTCAGCGTCACCGCCAGGATCGGCGAGCCGACCGCATAGGTGAGGGCGTAGGCCGTGACCAACTGCCCGGCGGCGGGGACGGAAATCGCCAGGTCGGTGGCGATCGACGGCAAAAGCCCTGCAATGACAAAGCCTTCCGTGCCGATCGCAAAGGCCGCCAAGGCCAACCAGAATACGCTCATCCGAGGATTCCCTATGTTCAATGTTTATTGAACTATCGATGGGACGGTCAGGAGTCAATTGGTTCAAGAACTATTGAACATCGAAGCCATTTCGCTATGGTCTCCGACATGAGCCGCACCCCACCCCACCCCACCCGCGCGCAGATCGAACTGCCGATGGTTCTGGATTGCCTGAGCGATCCGATCAGATTGGCGATCGTGTATCAGCTCGCGCAGCAGGAACGTGTCAGCGGCGAGCTGTGCTGTGGCGATTTCAACGGGCTCAGCGGCAAGTCGAATCTGGCCTATCACTTCGCCAAGCTGCGCGAATGCGGCCTGATGCAGACCCGCGTCGCCGGCACCAACCGCTTCGTGCGGCTGCGCCGCGAAGATCTGGACGCACGTTTTCCGGGCCTGCTGGATGCCGTCATCACCTCCGCGGCAAAGGATGCCGACCGGCTGCGACTTGTGTCGGAATGCGAAGTGGTCGAGATGGAGTGAGGATTGGACGGCTTGCGTGGCCGCGCCACGCGTAGCCCCGTGAGGGGCGAAGCGTGGAGACCCGGCCTGGATTTGAACCAGGATAAAGAGCGATGCATCGCCCTCGCGTAACGCTTCCGCCACCGGGCCGCGGCGATCATTACCGATCGAGGTGCGACAAGCCACCTCAGGCAGACGTTATGCTTAACGGACCCAGGAAGCCTAACGAATCCAGGAAGTTTACCGAACCCAGGAAACTTACCGAACCAACGGCGGCCGCGCGACGAACGTCATGCGCCAGCTATTGTGGCCGATATTGCGGTGAGCGCGCTGGACCGCGAAGTCGGCTGCCTTGAGCCTGGCGGTGATCTCCGCCTCGCTGTAGCGCTGCAGCCCGATGCGCGTGCGCAGATGACGGTAATCCGACAGTGCGGTGCTGATCAGCCCGATCAGTGCATCTTTCAAAAAGCCGTGACGCAGGCCGAAGCTGAGCAGCGCCGTGACGTCCCTGAACATGCCGACATTGGGCTGGAGGATGTCGCCGAGCACCAGCTTCCCGGAGGGTTTCAGGATGCGGCGGAAATTGAGGAGCGCGCCGTCGAGCTCGTCCGGCGTCATGTATTGCGCGACCGAGTTCATCACGACGAGATCGATCGACTGCTCCTGCATGTTGTGGACGTCGTCGAGCGAGCGGACGCGGATTTTCGTGTTCGGGGCAAACCGGGCGATCAACCGGCCGCGCACGCCGGGCGCGGGCTCGGCAAGGATCAGCTTGCCGCAAGCCGCCGCGACCTGGCTCGCCGACAGCGCCTCGCCGCAGGCATAGTCGAGCACGGTCGCCTCGGGCGAGGAGATGTAGCCGATGATGTCCCGCGCGATGATCTGAAAGTGCAAGTCGCGATGCAGCTTGCTGACATAGATCGTATGCGTCGAGTCGTAATAATCGATCCAATCGTCCATGGTATCCGAGGGCCCCGGCCAAACGGTTCCGTTGAAGGAACCGGCGCTGCCCGCCTGCGTTAGGGGTGCGGCGGCGCGCCGTCAATGTCCGCGTCCTAACAGGAAGGTTTCTCGTGAGCAAAGCCCCACAAAAGGTCTCGCCCGACCTCGACACCCCCACCGATCTGTCGTCCCAGGCAGTCAACAAGGTTTCGGAGGCACTCAACGTGCTCCTGGCCGATGCGTTCGCGCTTTATCTCAAGACCAAGAATTTTCACTGGCACATCAGCGGCCGGCATTTCCGCGACTATCATCTGCTGCTTGACGAACAGTCCGACCAGATATTCGCCACCACCGACCAGCTCGCCGAGCGCGTCCGCAAGATCGGCGGCACGACCCTGAAGTCGATCGGCCAGGTCGCGAAACTCCAGACTATTAAGGACAACAACGAAGACTACGTCCCGCCGCGTGAGATGCTGCGCGAGCTGATGCAGGACAACAAGCATGTCGCCGCCGCAATGCGCAAGGCGCACGACGTGTGCGACGAGGCCGGCGACGTCGCCAGTGCCAGCATCCTCGAGAACTTCATCGACGAGACGGAGCGCCGCACCTGGTTTTTGTTCGAAGCCACAAGACAGGAAGGTGCGAACGAGGCGTAGGATAGGTCGTAGGGTGGATTAGCCGCAGGCGTAATCCACCACGTCTGCCTCCGCGGAAACAGAAGAGGTGGGTTACGCTTCGCTAACCCACCCTACATCACCTTGCTTGCAGCTACCGCCACAACCGCATCAACGCCCCGTCCTTCCCCGTCACCGGATCGGCCGGCGGCAGCGCGACGTTTGGAATCGTCTTCAGCGCCTTGGCGTGGTTCTCCGGCGTTGCCCGGGTGACCTCCATCTTCGCGCCCGGCGGATAAGCGCCGATCACGCAGAAATCCTCGCTGGCCTTGATACGTTGGTGACCTGTGCCGGCGGGCAGGATCGCGACGTCGCCGGCCTTGATCTCCAGCTCCTGGCCATGGTCGCCGCCGAAGCGCACGCGCGCGCTGCCACGCGCAACGCCGAGCACCTCGTGCACCGTCGCATGATAATGCAGATAGTCGAAGACGCCATTGCGCCACGTGCCGCCCCAGCCGTTCGCTTCGAACAAGCGTTCGATCGTCTCTTCCGGCCGTCTGGAATCGAGCTTCACCGCGGCCTGGTAGACCAGGAAGGGGAGGATATTGTTCGGCACGAGCCCGTCATCCTCAAACACGATGGCGAGCGGCTCGGCATTGTCGCGGACGACGGACATGGCGGGCTCCTGCGTGAGCGTAGTAGGGATCAACGAAGGGAGCTAAGCGGCGTTCCTCGTGCGCTGTCAGTGCGGGTTGGCGCTGCGCCCCGGAACAACAAAAGCCCGGGAGAAGGCCCGGGCTCGATGTCGTCAAAGCAGTTGCAGGAGAGCGCGCGATTTACGCGCTCTTCTTCTGCCGCATCAGGTCCGCAAAACGCTGGAACAGATAGTGCGAGTCGCGCGGACCCGGCGAGGCCTCGGGGTGGTACTGCACCGAGAACACCGGCTTGCCGTCGAGCTGGATGCCGCAATTCGAGCCGTCGAACAGCGAGATGTGGGTCTGCGTCGCGCCGGTCGGAAGGGTGCTCTCGTCCACTGCAAAGCCGTGGTTCATCGAGGTGATCTCGACCTTGCCGGTGGTCTCGTCCTTGACGGGATGATTGGCGCCGTGATGGCCCTGGTGCATCTTCTTCGTCTTGGCGCCGACCGCGAGGCCGAGCATCTGATGGCCGAGACAGATTCCGAATGTCGGCGTGCCCGACTTGATCACGTCCTGGATCACAGGCACGGCATATTTGCCGGTCGCGGCCGGATCGCCGGGACCGTTCGACAGGAACACGCCGTCTGGCTTCATCGCCAGAATATCTTCAGACGACGTCGTTGCCGGCACCACCGTCACCTTGCAGCCGACGCCGGCGAGCAGGCGCAAAATGTTGCGCTTGATGCCGTAATCGATGGCGACGACGTTGAACTCAGGCTTGTCCTGACGGCCAAAGCCCTTGTCCCACAGCCACGGCGTCTCGTCCCACGTGAAGCGCTGGCCGGAAGTGACCATCGGCACGAGGTCCATGCCTTCGAGCCCCGGCCATTCGCGCGCTTCTTCCTTCAGACCGTGCAGGTCGAACTCGCCGTCTTTGGCGTGCGCGATCACGGCATTGGGCATGCCCTTGTTGCGGATCAGCGCGGTCAGTGCGCGGGTGTCGATGCCCGAGAGGCCGATGATGCCGCGGGCCTTCAGCCACTGGTCGAGATGCTTGGTGGCGCGGTAGTTCGAGGGATCGGTGATCGCGGTGCGCAGGATCACGCCGCGCGCGCCGGGCGTTGCGGCCATGTTCACCGTCTCGATGTCGTCGTCGTTGGTGCCGACATTGCCGATATGCGGGAACGTGAAGGTGATGAGCTGGCCGGCATAGGAGGGATCGGTGAGGATCTCCTCATAGCCGGTCATGGCGGTGTTGAAGCAGACCTCGCCGACGGCTTGTCCTTCGGCGCCGAGGCCAAAGCCTTCCAGCACCGTGCCATCGGCAAGCACCAACAGCGCGGTCGGTTTGTGGTCCGGCCAGGCAGGATCGTTGTCATGTTGTGTCATGAGCCCGGTTCATAGTCTCCGCGGGCGCCGACGTCAAAGCGGAGATGCGCCGATTCACATGCGTTTTTGCATATTTGACAGGTCGCCTTGGGCCCCTAAGCTCGGTGGCATAATTTCCGGCAAATTCCGGGGCTTGGGAGGCAATAATGGACCAGACGACGCCGATTCTGCTGGTTCCGGGATTAGCCTCCTCGGCCCGGATCTACGCGCCGGTCATCCCGGCGCTCTGGCGGTTCGGCGCGGTGATGGTCGCCAACCATATTCGCGACGACAACATGGCGGCGATTGCGCGGCGGGTGCTGAGCGAGGCGCCGCCGCGCTTCGCGCTCGCCGGCCATTCCATGGGTGGCTACATCGCGCTCGAGATCATGCGCCAGGCGCCCGAGCGGGTGGCAAAGCTGGCGCTGATCAACACCCAGGCCCGGCCCGACACGGCGGAGGCGACCGCGCGTCGCCGCGGTCTGATGGAGCGGGCCCGGCGCGGCGAGCTCCGTGCGGCGCGCGAGGAGATGTTTCCCGAACTGGTGCATCCCTCGCGCCGCGACGATGCCGGCATTCGCCAGCTCGTACACGAGCAGGGCGATGACGTCGGCGTCGAGGGCTATCTGCGACAGCAGACCGCGATCATCGCGCGGGTGGATTCACGGCCGACGCTTGCGACGATCAAATGCCCGACGCTGGTGCTGACGGGCGATGCGGACAATACGATTCCCAACGCATTCTCGAAGGAGATGGCGGAGGGCGTTGCCGGCGCAAGGCTCGTCGTTTTGGAGAATTGCGGACATCTGCCGCAGCCGGAGCAGCCCGCGGCGACGGTGCGGGCGTTGGTCGAATGGCTGGGAACCCCGGTTGTCTCAGGGCCGCGAACGGCCTAGATCAGGCGTCGGATATTCTAGGGGAGCACGACCATGCTGCGCGACGACATCAACAATGCGGTCAAGCAGGCCATGAAGGCCAAGGAAGAGCGCAAGCTGTCCACGCTGCGCATGGTCAACTCGACCATCAAGAACGCCGACATCGAGGCGCGCGGCAGTGGCAAGCCGCCGCTCACGGACGCGGATCTGCTAGGCGTGTTTCAGAAGATGATCAAGCAGCGCCAGGAGTCGGTGGAGCTCTACGAGAAGGGCGGCCGTGCCGAGCTCGCCGCGCAGGAGCGCGAGGAGATCGCGGTGATCTCTGCGTATCTGCCGAAGCAGATGTCGGACGACGACGTCAAGAAGGCGATCTCGGACGCGATCGCCGAGACCGGCGCCGCCGGCATGAAGGACATGGGCAAGGTGATCGCCGTGCTGAAGACGAAGTACGCCGGCCAGATGGATTTCGGCAAGGCTTCCGGTTTGGTGAAGGCTGCTCTGACGGGCTAGACGGCCGCGCCGAAAGATTTGCCAAGAGCTGACAGACTATCATCCCGTCGTGCCCGGCCTTGTGCCGGGCATCCACGTTCTTCAGAATGAAGAGAAAGAACGTGGATGACCGGGACGAGCCCGGCCATGACGAGAACCTCCGATGAGCAGGGCCTCTCCGATGACCGCCATCAAACCGTTTCGCATCGCCATCAGCGACGATATCCTCACCGACCTCAAGTCGCGCCTTGCTCGCACGCGCTGGCCGGAGGCGGAGCTCGTCTCCGACTGGAGCCAAGGTGCGCCGCTGGCATCGATCCAGGAGATCTGCACCTACTGGGCTGATGGCTACGACTGGCGCGCGCGCGAAGCAAAACTCAATCGCTTCGAGCAGTTCACCACCGAGATCGACGGGCTCGACATCCACTTCCTGCATGTGCGCTCCAAGCATCCGTCGGCGCTGCCGCTGATCATCACCCATGGCTGGCCCGGCTCGATCGTCGAATTCCAGAAGGTGATCGCGCCGCTGGTCGATCCTGCCGCGCACGGCGGCGATCCTGCCGATGCCTTCCACGTCGTCTGTCCGTCGCTGCCGGGTTTTGGGTTCTCCGGCAAGCCGAACACCACCGGCTGGGGCGTCGATCGTATCGCCGCGACCTGGGCCAGGCTGATGGACCGACTCGGTTATATCAGGTATGGCGCGCAGGGCGGCGACTGGGGCTCGGCGGTAACGACCTCGCTCGGCATGCAGGACGCCGAGCATTGCGCCGGCATCCACATTACGCTCGCCTTCAACGCAGCACCGAAGGTCGAGGGCGAACCGACGCCGGAAGAGAAGCGCGCGCTCGCCGGCCTCAAGCATTACGTCGACCTCGATTCCGGCTATTCGAAGCAGCAATCGACGCGGCCGCAGACACTCGGCTACGGCTTGACGGATTCACCGAGCGGGCAGGCGGCCTGGATTCTGGAAAAATTCTGGGCCTGGACCGATTGCAACGGTCATCCCGAAAACATCTTCACCAAGGACGAGCTGCTCGACAACGTCATGCTCTACTGGGCGACGGAGACGGCGACCTCGTCCGCGCGCCTCTATTGGGAAAGCTTTGGCAAGCGCCGGACCACGCCGGTCGTCAAGGTGCCGACGGGCGTCGCTGTCTTCCCCAAGGAGATCATCACGCCGGTGCGGCGCTGGATGGAGCCGAACTTCCACAACATCACGCATTGGAGCGAGATGGAGAAGGGCGGGCATTTCGCCGCATTCGAGCAGCCGGAGCTGTTCGTGCGCGATGTCCGCAAGTTCTTCGCGACGGTGCGCTGAAACGCAATCTGCGTCATGCCCGGGCTTGTCCCGGGCATCCACGTCCTTAAACTGAGGTCAAACAAGAACGTGGATGGCCGGGACACGCCCGGCCATGACGACGCCGCCGGGAAACGACCATGCTCACCGAAGCCAGCACCTACGACGAACTCTATGGCAATTTCCGCTGGGAGATCCCGGCGCGCTTCAACATGGCGGAGGCCTGCTGCGATCGCCATGCTGACGGCACTGGCCGGCTGGCGCTGGTCTATGTCGACGAGAACGGCGCCATCACGCGCACATCCTTCGACGAGGTCGCGGAGATGTCGCGCCGCTTCGCCAATGTGCTGAAGGCGGATGGTCTTGCCCGCGGCGACCGCGTCGCGGTGTTCCTGTCGCAGTCGCTGGAGCTGCCGATCGCACACATGGCGGCGTTCCGTTCGGCGATGATCTCCATTCCGCTGTTCGCATTGTTCGGCGAAGACGCGCTGGAATTCCGTCTGTCGAACTCGCAGGCCAAGGCGATCGTCACCGACGAGGGTGGCTGGGAGAAGCTTTCGAAGATTCGCGACCGCCTGCCGGAGCTGAAGAATGTCTACATCGTTGGCGAACGAACGCCGGCGGGCACGACATCGTTCTGGAATTCGGTCAAGGCTGCATCGCCCGACTTCACGCTGGTGGACACGTCTCCGGACGATCCCGCGCTGATCATCTACACCTCGGGCACGACAGGCAATCCGAAGGGCGCACTGCATGCGCATCGCGTCGTGCTCGGACATCTCCCCAATGTCGAGATGTGCCACAACTTCCTGCCGCGCCCCGGCGATCTGATGTGGACGCCGGCGGACTGGGCCTGGATCGGCGGCCTCATCAACGGCCTGTTCGCGTTCTGGTATCACGGCATTCCCCTGGTCGGTCACCGCGCGCGAAAGTTCGAGCCGCAGGCGGCGATGCAGATGATGGCCGATCTCGGCGTGCGCAATGTCTTCCTGCCGCCGACCGCGCTGAAGCTGATGCGACAGGCCAGGGTGACGCATCCGGGCGTCAGGCTGCGCAGCATCTTTACCGGCGGCGAGTCCCTCGGCGGCGAGATGCTCGGCTGGGTGCACGAGACTTTCGGCATCGACGCGCATGAGGTGTTTGGCCAGACCGAATGCAATCTCGTGATCGGCAGCAACGCGAATCTGTTTCCGATCCGCCCCGGTTCGATGGGCAAGGCGACGCCGGGTTTCGACGTTCGCATCGTCAACGACAGAGGCGAGGAGCAGCCGCGTGGCCAGCGCGGCATCATCGGCGTGCGCCAGCCCTGTCCTTGCACGATGCTCGAATATTGGCGCAATCCGGACGCCACGGCGAAGAAATATGCCGGCGAGTTCCTGCTCACCGGCGATCTCGGCGTGCAGGACGAGGACGGTTACTTCTGGTACGTCAGCCGCGAGGACGACGTCATCACCACCGCCGGCTATCGCGTCGGCCCGTCCGAGATCGAGCACACGCTGATGAAGCATCCGGCGGTGGCGATGGCGGCGGTGGTCGGCATTCCCGATCCGATCCGCACCGAATCGATCAAGGCCTGGATCGTGCTGCGCCCGGGCTTTGCCGCCGGCGACGCACTCGCGCGCGAGATCCAGGAATTCGTCAAGGTGCAACTCGCCGCCCACGAATACCCGCGCTTCGTGGAGTTCGCGGAGACACTGCCGATGACCGCCACCGGAAAGGTGCTGCGGCGCGAACTGCGGACGAGGGGGTAGCTTCCTGCAATGGCAAAGACGTCTCAAGCCGCGGGGCTTCACCGCGCCTCACTTGCGAAGCTGCACGATCTCGATGCGGCGCTGGAGCTCATGTATTACGGCTGGCGCGGGATGACACTCGAAGCCGATGCGTATCTCGCCAAGCAGGGACTGTCGCGCCCGCACCATCGCATTCTCTACGTGGTGGCGCGCCGGCCCGATATCGCGATCGGCTCGCTGATCGAGATCCTCGGCATTTCCAAGCAGGCCCTGAACCGGCCGCTCAATTTGTTGCTGGAGCGCAAGCTCCTGACCTCGAAACGCTCGCCCGAGCAGCATCGCTCGAAGCTGCTGCGCCTGACCGCCGCGGGGCAGCGCATCGAGCAGCGTGCATCGGACCACGAGCGCAAGGTGCTGCGCGAGGCGTTCGATCGCGTCGGAGCGACAGGTGCGGCTGCGTGGATGGGCGTCATGGAGGCGATCGCCGACACCAATTGACAATTCTTGAAGTCAACATGGTTGACATGAGGAGCGGGCTTTGTCACTTTCCTGGCCGACGAGCCAAGGGAGGGCTCCGCCATGCGTCTTTCGGATATCGTCCTGCTCCTCAACGCGTTCTGGTTCGGCGGCGCCTTCATCCAGTTCAGCATTGCGCAAGCCAACACGCTGAAGATTCTCGTGCCGCGGGAAGAGCGCGCCAATCCGATCGCGCCGACATTGTCGGCCAGCGTGGCATTCCTCGGCGGCATCAATCTGCCGATCGGCCTTCTGTCGCTCTATCTTCTGGCAGCCCGTCCGGTTTTCTTCCAGCCGGTCGAAGCGCAGCTGCGCTGTTCCTGTTCTTTGCCGCCTGCCATTTCAGCCAGTTCGCCTACAACCTTCCGGTCCTGCTGCGCGGAGGACGCGTCGGGGTGGCTTACTGGCCCGTGTTGAAGGGCCCGATGCTCAGGATCTTCGTCATCGACGCGGTCTTGTTCGTGGCCAATCTGGGTGCGGCGCTTCTCCTCGCGTCGCGCTCCTGACTACCGCGACGGCTTCGACAGCGCGGATCGCAGCATCGCGGCGAGGTCTCGCCGCCGGAACGGCTTGGTCAGGATGCGGGCATCGCCGATCCCGTCGGGCGCCTTGACCGGATTTTGGCTGTAGCCGGAAGTGAAGAGCACCTTGAGCCCGGGCCGCAGCTGGATCGCTTGCCTGGCTAGCTCCGGCCCGAACATGCCGCCGGGCATCACGACGTCGGTGAACAGCAGGTCGATGTCCCCGGGCTGGCGCAACAAGTCGAGCGCCTCCGGGCCGCTCGCCGCCGTGATGACGCGGTAGCCGAGCGTCTTCAGCTCGCTTTCGACATAGGTCCGAACCATGTCGTTGTCCTCGACGACGAGAATGGTCTCGCTTGCTTCGCGCGTGACGATCCCTTCGGCGGGTGAGGGGGTCTCGTTCGGCGGCGTTGCCAGGCGGGGAAAGAACAGCCTGACGGTGCTGCCTTGTCTCGGCGCGGACTGCATCTGCACCAATCCGCCGGACTGCCGCACAAACCCGTAGACCATGCTCAGGCCGAGCCCCGTCCCCTTGCCGACCTCCTTGGTGGTGAAGAACGGCTCGAACGCCCGGCTTGCCACCTCGGCGGTCATGCCGCTGCCGGTGTCGGTCACGGCCACCATGACATAGTCGCCCGGTCGCGGCTCGCCGTTGACGTCAAGGTCGGACTCACCGAGCGAAGCGTTGCGCGCCTCGATGGTCAGCCTACCGCCCAACGGCATGACATCGCGCGCGTTGAGCACGAGATTGAGCAGTGCCGTCGTCAGCTGGCCGGGATCGACGCTGGTCAACCCCACATCCGGTTCGAGCGCGAAGGCGCATTCGATGTGCTCGCCCAGCGGCCGACGCAACAACTGCTCCATCTCCTGAATCTTCTCGCTAATGTCGATGTCCCGCGGTCTCAGGGGTTGCTTGCGCGCGAAGGCGAGCAGGCTCCGCGTCAGGTCGGAGCCGCGCTCGGCCGCTGTTGCGATGTCGCCGGCGATCCGGTGCAACTCCGTGTTTCCCGCCAGCCTGTCGGCAAGGTGCTCCGAATTGCCGAGAATGACGGTGAGGAGGTTGTTGAAGTCATGTGCCACGCCGCCGGTGAGCTGGCCCATGGCCTCCATTTTCTGGGATTGGCTGAGCTTCTGGTTGAGGTCCGCGATGGCCGCGCGTTGCTGCTCGAGCGACTCGGCGGTGCCATTGAGCAGGGTCATCAATCCGCCCAGTTCGCCGCGCGGATGGGGAGGGGGAATTCGCGCGCTGAGATCGCCGAGCCCGAGCCTCTTCGCCATGTTGGCGAGCCGCCCGACCTGGCGCCCGACGCTCACGGTTGCGAGGATCCATACGCCGGCCAGCAGCAGCAGCAAGGCCACCGCGAGGATCGCCATGTCCTCGTAGAGCCGGCGATTCGCCGCCGCGACCAATCCGTCCTTGGACCGTCCGACCAGGATATGGAGGCCGGCATCACGGATCGAAGGCGAGTGGGCGACGGCCCAGACCTGCGTGCGGCCGTCGCGATCGGTCACTTCTTGATATGCATCTTGATCGGGAGCCGTCGCGAAGCGGAGCAGGTCGGATCCCGCAATCGACGCGCCCACGGGCGCGCTCCAGCCGGCTGTCGAGGGGGCGACGAGAACGGTGCCCTTGGCGTCGATGAGCAGGATATCCTTCTCGGCGAGCAGCCGCTTGTGGTGATACTCGGCGAATTTGCGCAGGTTGAACGAGGCAAGCAGCACCAGCTTCAGCGCGCCCGCCTCCGATCGCACCGGATATGCGATCTGGAGCACCGATATTCCGGTCAGCCGGCCGAATACCGGCTCAACCACGACGTTGCGCGAGACCAGGGCCTGCTTGAAATAGGCGCGATCCCTCAGGTCGAGGGTGCGGTTGGTCCGCAGCGAGTCGCAGAACAGACTGCCGTCCGGGTCGATAGTCAGGATTCCCGTGAACTGAGGGTATTCCTCGCGCACATCGGACAGAAACGCCGAGCACGCCGCCTTGTCGCGCGTGTCGAGGTCGCGCGCACGGGCCAGACCGTAGTGAAGCTGCGCAGTGCCCTGAATCTTCTCGCCCAGATCGCTGGCAATGTCGTCGGCCGAAGCCGCCAGATTGGCCAGGGCGGCGTTGATTTCACTGCTCCGGTTCTGCACGAAACGCAGCCCGACGAGGCTCGCCGGCACCAGCATGGCCGCGATGACGAGTATCAGTAGCCGGGTACGCAAGCTCATCGGTGGGACGGTCCATTCGGGTCATCGCGCGCTCGTTCAAGGACCCAATTTGCGGCACCACCCTCAGCTCAGTCCATAGGCATCGGGCCGAAAAAGTCTCCGACGGGGAAAGATTTCGAGCCGCGTGCAGCACGGATGAGCTTCCCGAACGAAGCGACGCTGACGGCGCGGTGGTTTCCCCGGGTCTGCGCCGGCGGCTTCGGGATACCGTCGTCCGGCCGTCAACTCGCGCGTGCGGACCGGCCGCGGGGACGCTAAGATCGAGGCCAATCCGCGCGCGACGGAGATCGCGCCGGCCAACGAGGAGGAAGCTGATGTCCATTTCGGGCAAGGTCGATCCGGTGGTGCGTCCCGTCGCGGCGACCGACATCGCCGAGGCGCTGGTCGAGGGCCTGCGTGATTTCCAGGCGCTGCCGCTGTACGGCCTCTGCTTCGGTGCGCTCTACGCCGCCGGCGGCATTGCCATCATGCTGTGCTTCACCGCGTTCGGCATGGTCTATCTGGTCTATCCGCTGGCCGCCGGCTTCGCGCTGCTCGGGCCATTCGTGGCGATCGGGCTCTATGAAGTCAGCCGCCGTCGCGAGCGCGGCGAGGCCATCTCGCTCGGCGCGATCTGGTCGGCCGTGCGCGCGCGCAGCGAGATCGGCTGGATGGCCTTCGTCACGCTGTTCGTGTTCGTGGTCTGGATGTATCAGGTGCGGCTTCTGATCGCGCTGTTGCTTGGCCTGCATGCCTCGTTCTCGAGCCTACAGGAATTCATGACGGTGGTGCTGACCACGAATGAGGGCTTGCTGTTCCTCGGCATCGGCAACGCGGTCGGCGCGGTGCTGTCGCTGATCCTGTTTTCACTGACCGTGGTGTCGTTTCCGCTACTGCTCGACCGCGAGGTCGATTTCGTCACGGCGATGGTGACGAGCGTGCGCGCGGTCGTGGCCAGCCCGCTGCCGATGATTGGCTGGGCCGCGGTGATTGTGATGGTCCTGATCGTCTCCGCGCTGCCGTATTTTCTGGGGCTGGTGGTGGCGCTGCCCGTGCTCGGGCACGCGACCTGGCATCTTTATCGGCGGATCGTGGTGCCGGTGGCGTAACAGCGAGCCGGACGCAACGGCAGCGAGCTATTCGCCCGTTGCCAGCCGGCGCTCGCCTGATGAGGTCAGTTCGAGTTCACCGAGGCGCCTGATCGCATAACCCAGGTTGGTCAGCCGCTCGCCATGCGCTTGCGGAATTTCGCCTTGCGCCTTGCCCTTGCCGATCTCGGCCAACGACGCAAATTCATCGGCGCTGAGCGCAACGCTGTTGTCTGTCATCAGGCAACCTCGTCGGTCCATACCTTGAAATTGACCAGCTTATTCGGACCGAAGGTCTGGGTGATCGGGACGTCCGCGGCATCGCGTCCTTGTGCGATCAGCACGCGGCCGATCCGCGGCGTGTTGTTGCGGGGATCGAACATGTGCCAGCTTCCTCCGAGATAAGCCTCGAACCAGCCGGCGAAATCTCCCACAGCCCAGGGCTTCGGCGTGCCGATGTCGCTGAGATAGCCGGTGCAGTAGCGCGCCGGGATGTTCATGCAGCGGCAGAACGTGATAGCAAGGTGAGCATAGTCGCGGCACACACCCTTGCCTTCGTCGTAGGCCTCCCGCGCCGTCTTGGTTGCGCGCGCGTGCTCATAGCCGAAAGCGATGTGACGATGAACGAAATCGCAGATGGCCTGGACCCGCGCCCAGCCCGGCTGGGTGTGCTCGAACAGTTTCCATGCGATATCCGACAGGCGATCGGTCTCGCAGTAGCGGCTGCCGAGCAGATAGACGAGCGTGTCGGCCGGCAGCGCCTCGACGGCGTGCTGAGCCGCTTTCGGGAACACCGGGTCGGGCAGGCCGCTGTCGCTCACGACGCCGTCGCCGGCAAGGCGAAAGGCGCCGGCCGGCGCCACGATACGGCTGCACCAATTGCCGAAGAGGTCGCGATAGGGAGTGATCGGCACCGAGGGTCTGGTGGTCACCAGGTCGGGCACGATGACATCGGAGGCGCGCGTAAAGTGCGTGCCCAACACCATGATCATAGGCGTGGGCTGCGGGAATTCGTACAGCATCTCAAATCCGACGCGGAGCTTCATACGATTTTCCCTTGGCTAAGCTCCCAACATGGCTACGAAGCCGCCGATCACAAGGCTTCGACGGCTTATTCGATCGCGCACGGCATTTGGCGCCTCAAAAGCGCGGCGCGGGCGAGAAAACGATAGCTAATTGCGGCGATTGCGCGCACGGTGCCGATAATGTCGGAAAGACCTGTCGTCTCTGCGCTATGCAGCGCCACGACTATTCGCGCGACGTGAAGCGCCTCATTTCCTCGCACCGGCGGAGCCGACTCATCGCGACGTCGCAACAGCGGTCGTTGCGCAGATTGCCCGCTCCAGCGGGTGAGTTGGACGCGGCAGCGCGTGCCGCGGACCTCTGAAGGTTTCACCGCGATTCGATCATGAGATCGAACGCCAACCGAAAGCACCAGATGCAAGCTCTCTCCCCACGACACGTCAAGACAGAAGAAGCGCTCCGGCTCGGCGTCGAGTCGGGCTGGTACGCGATCAAGGTCAGCGGGACCTTTGTCTCGGGCCCGCACGATTCGGAAGCGGATTGCAGTCGCAAGATCGACGAAATCAATCCGCCGGTGAAGAAGAAGCGATGACGGCGCCGGGTTCGCCCGCTACGGCGTCTTGATACCCATCGCCTTCAACGCTTCCAGCATCTGCGCCGGCGGCGCCATCTTGATCTGCGGCGCCTTGCCCGTTTCCAGCAGGCTCTTCAGCCCTGACAGGATTGCGGGCCAGCCGGTGCGGCCGCCGGAAAGGATGTCGTCGCTGAGCGGGCGGTCGTGACGTTCGCTCATGGTGAGGCGGACGGCCTCGCCGGCTTGTTCGATCTCATAAGTCACAAGCGTCGTGCCGAGCTTTGCGACGAGGTCGGGCCAGTTGACGTTCCACGTCACCGTCAGCTTGTTCGGCGGATCGTATTCGAACACATCGCCCGAGATGTGTTCCGAACCGTCGGGCGCGCGCACGATGAATTTCCCGCCGAGTCTTGGCTCCATCTCAACTGCAAAGCCGGAAAAGTATTTGCGGCTGAACTCGGCGGAGGTCAGCGCCTCCCACACCTTGTCCGGCGTCGCGGCGATGTAAATCGTGTAGACGGTGAGCGGCTTGAACTGATCGAGGTTCATCTTGCATCGAATCCCTTGTTGAGGGCTGCGCGCGGAATGGCCAGCACCTTGCCGCTTTCCAGCAGGCTCTTGAGACCGGACAGGATCGCCGGCCAGCCGTTGGAGACGGCGCCGAGATATTTGCCGTCTTCGACGAAGCCGTCATGCAGCACCGTCAAACGCACGAGCGAGCCGAACGGTTCGATGGTGAACACGACGCGGGATATCGGCTCACCGCGCAATTCCTCGTATTTCTGGTGCTTGAAGCTGTAGGACAACCGCCGCGGTGGATCGGCCTCGAGGATCTCGCCGGAATCGGTGGTCTCGCCGTCCAGCAGCAGCGCGAAAGGGGAGCCGATTTTCCAGTCGGATCTGACCTCGGCGCCGAACCAGTATTGCTTGCTGAACTCGCTTGATGTCAGCGCCTCCCACAGCCTCTCTGGCGTGGTCTCGATGTAAGGTGACATAGACGAATTGCGGCTTACTCATCGCGCTTCTCCAACCGGCGTTTCAACTCGCCGAGTGCGGCGAGCTTGCCGCGCTCGAATTTCTTGATCCAGCGTTCGCCGATCTGATGGATCGGAACCGGATTGAGATAGTGCAGCTTCTCGCGGCCGTGCCTGAGCGTAGTGACCAGATTGGCCTGTTCCAGAATGGCAAGGTGCTTGGTCACCGCCTGGCGCGTCATCGCGAGACCTTCGCAGAGCTCGTTCAGCGTCTGGCCGTTCCTGGCGTGAAGCCTGTCGAGCAGCGACCGTCGTGACGCATCGGCGAGCGCTTTGAAGACCTCATCCATGGCGACGATAATATGCAACCATATGGTTGCATGTCAAGATGGTGGTGCGGCGCGCGATGCTCGTGTTCCTGCAGACGCCGGAGATGAAGACGTGGGGCTGCGGCGCTGGACGGACATTGAGTGTCATGCATTAATGCTCCGAACCGCTCTCAGCGAGTCCTCCCCATGATGTCTCTGCAAGCCTATCTCGCCTTCCTTGCCGCCTGCATCGCGCTGGCGCTGCTGCCGGGGCCGATCGTCACTCTCGTCATCGCCAACGGGCTGCGCCACGGCACGCGTGCGGCGCTGACCAACGTGGCCGGTGCGCAGGCCGGCCTCGCCATCGTCATCGGCATCGTCGCGGTCGGCCTGACCTCGCTGATGGCGACCATGGGCTACTGGTTCGACTGGGTGCGCTTTGCCGGCGCCGCCTATCTGGTCTGGCTCGGCATCAAGCTGATCTGGGCGCCGGTCGAGGGCGTCAATGTGGACGAGCCGCCAGCGCCGCCGCGTGGCGGATTCTTCCTGCAAGGTTTCCTGGTGCTGCTGTCGAACCCGAAGGTGCTGGTGTTCTTTGGCGCCTTCATCCCGCAGTTCATGGACATGAACCGCGACCACTTCCCGCAGGTCGCGCTGCTGGGGGCCACCTTCATGGTCACTGCGGTGATGACGGACGCGCTCTACGCCATCGCGGCCGGGCGCGCCCGTAAGTTCTTTTCGGCTCGCCGCACCCGCATGATGTCGCGCATCTCAGGCGGCTTCATGATCGGCGGCGGCATCTGGCTGGCGCTGACCAGGGCGAAATAACCGGCGTTGAGCTAGTCGACCAGCCTCGCCGCCCGCAGCTCCAGCTCGATCTCCGCAAAAATCCGCGCCAGCCGCTCGGCCCATTGCTGTTGGCCGGACTGGTCGGCGATCAGATCCTGGCGGATCTCGATGCCTGTGTTGACGAGGCCGCGGGCTTCGCCGTGGACGGGAATAGTGTAGTCGGTGAGGTCGTTCACCGCGTAGGGCTCGTTGTCGCCGACGACGAGATCGCTCTCTCTGCGCAGATGCCTGAGCAACAGCTGCGGCAGCACGGTGTCGCGATTGTAGAGCGCGCCGATGTGCCAGGGACGCGCGACGCCGGCGTAAACGGGGGTGAAGCTGTGCAGCGACACCAGCACCGTGGGCCGCTTGTCGTGCACGCGGCGGCCGATCGCTGCATCGATACGGCGGTGATAGGGCTCGAAAATCTCGCGCCTGCGCGCTTTGCGCTCCTGCTCCGAAATCCCCTCGTTGCGCGGGATCGCGGTTGCTTCGGAAATCACGGGAATCGAGCTCACGGCGGCGGGCGGGCGGTTGCAGTCGATCACAAGCCGCGAATAGCGCTGGGCGATCAGATGCGCGCCCAGCATCTCGGCCAGCCGGTCGGCGACACCCGCGATGCCGATGTCCCAGGCGATGTGCCGCGTCAGCTCGCCTCCCGCGACGCCGAGATCGCCCAGCGTACGCGGCAGCACCCGTCCGTAGTGGTCCGAGGTGAGCAAAAAAGGCGACGTCCCTTGCGCATTCACCTCGTGCACCGGAGGGACGTCACCCTCGCTGAGGAGTTGATTGGTCGCCTCGATTGTGTCTAAAGCCATCCTGATTGCCTAATGAAACAGCAGTCACCCGAAGAATCGGGCGGGATTGCTGTAGATTGGTCCGCCCGACATCACCATGATTGCCTGACGATGCCGCTGCTGACGATTCATCACAAGACCGAATATCGCTACATCCGCCCCGTGGCGTTCGGCGAACACAGGATCATGCTGCGTCCGCGCGACGGGCATGATCTGCGGGTGCTCGACTCCAGGCTCGAGATTTCGCCCGAGCCGATGTCGCTGCACTGGATCCACGACGTGTTCGGCAATTCCGTCGCGATCGCGAATTTCGACGAGCGCGCGGCCGCGCTGGTGTTCGACTGGCACGTCACCGTCGAGCACAATCCGGTCGAGGAGTTCGCGCTGACGCCGGACGATTCGGCCTATTTCTATCCGTTCGCCTATGAGGACGAGGAATTTCCCGACCTCGTCCAGTACATCACGCCGCAATATACCGATCCCGAGGGCGAGATCGCGGAATGGGCGCGCGGCTTTCTCGACGAGGACGCGCCGACGCCGACCTTCAAGATCCTGAGCGGCATGACCCACGGCATCCGCGAGCGGTTCAAGTATCGCAAGCGCCACGAACTGGGCACGCAGCATCCGCTCGACACCTTGCAGTCCGGCACCGGAACCTGCCGCGACTACGCGCTGTTCATGATCGAGGCGCTGCGCCATCTCGGCTTCGCCGCACGATTCGTATCCGGCTACATCTTCCTGCCGGAGGATATCGCGCAGCGCCATGTCGGCGGTGGTTCGACGCATGCCTGGGTGCAGGTCTATCTGCCGAGCGCGGGCTGGATCGAGTTCGATCCGACCAACGGCATCGTCGGCACCCGCGACCTCATCCGCGTCGCGGTCGCCCGCGATCCGCGCCAGGCGATCCCGCTGCACGGCGTCTATATCGGCCCTGCGGGCGCGTTCGAGGCCATGGACGTGACCATCAGGGTGGTGTCGGACGAGCAACGCAGCGACGAGGAGCTGGAGGCGGAGGTTTCGTAGATCGGCCGCGATTTGCGCGCTGCTGATTGACGGTTATAGAAGGCCATGACCTCCAATCGTCTCTTCGTCTACGGCACGCTGATGCGCGGCTTCGACCATCCGATGGCGCGGCTGCTTGCGGGCCACGCGGATTTTCTCGGTGAAGCGACCTGCCGCGGCCGGCTCGTTCTGGTGAAGCATTATCCGGGGCTGCTGCTCTCCGATGTGCCGTCCGACCGCGTCCACGGCGAACTCTTCCAGCTGCGCGTGCCGGACGAGCTCCTGCGCGAGCTCGACATGTACGAGGCCTGCGGTGAGGGCTTTCCGGAGCCGACCGAATATCTGCGCCAGCTGGTCGACGTGACAGGGGCGGACGGCGCGACGGCACCGGCCTGGACTTACATCTACAACTGGCCGGTCACCGATCTGCCGCGCATCGAATCCGGCCGCTTCCTCGATCACTAGGCCGACAGCACTTCCTTCACCGCGCGTACGTCCACCTCGCGCTCGACATAGCTCCACTCCTCGGTCCGCCTGAGCATCGCCACCAGCTCCTCGAACAGCGAGGCGTGCGCGGGCGCGAATTCGAACCAGGTCAGGAAATCGAAGGGCCCGCCGAGGTCGCGGCAATGATAGAGCTGGCGCGCGATCGCGGGCAGGAAGCGCAGGCTGCTCGCGATGTGATGCGATTTGTCCTCGAAGATCCTGCGGCGCTCCTCCTGGGTCAGATCCCACCAGGCCTGCGACTTGCGGATCGGGATCAGCGCCGCGCTGGTTGCTTCCAGCCGGCCGAGGCCGGCCTGCACGGCCGTGAGTTGCTGCTTCTCGGCGCGCTCGGTGTAGCGCAAGCTGCTCGCGACACCGACGAGCCGCCAGGCATTGCGCGAGGGCACCAGCGGCAGCGCGATGGCCTCGCTGTCGGTGACCGACAGCGCCGGCATGAAGGGGAGGGGTTCGCCCGTCACGGGCGAAATCGAGGTGATGCGCCAACCCCCGCTCTGGCCGCCTCGGAAGGTCCTGAACATGGCCCATGGAAGCGTGGAACCGGGGCGGGTTCAAGGCCTCTGTCACTCCGGGCTCAGGCTCCGCCCGCCCTGGAATGACGGAAGGGCTGTGAACAGCGCGTATAAGCCTGACAAACCTGACTTCTGGACGGGTCGTCCCTATATCCCTGATCCCTTCGCCCGACTCACACGGTTTCGCGTTACACAGAGCCCATGCGCTTCACGCCCCAATTCCTCGACGAGCTGCGTGCCCGGCTTTCGGTTTCCGAGGTCGTGGGCAAGCGCGTCAAGCTGAAGAAGGCGGGGCGGGAATGGAAGGGGCTGTCGCCGTTCCAGCAGGAAAAGACGCCGTCCTTCTACGTCAACGACCAGAAGGGCTTTTACCACGACTTCTCCTCGGGCAAGCACGGCGACATCATCAGCTTCATGATGGAGACCGATGGCCTGCCGTTCGCGGAGGCCGTGGAGCGGCTCGCCAATATGGCGGGCCTGCCGCTGCCGGCGGTGACGCCGGATGCGGCGCGTCAGGAGCAGCGGCGCCGCTCGCTGCATGACGTGATGGATCTCGCCGCGAAGTTCTTCGCCGAGACGCTGGCCTCGCGCGTCGGCGCCAAGGCGCGCGGCTATCTCGCCGATCGCGCCATCTCGCCGGCGACGCAATTGCAGTTTCGGCTGGGCTATGCGCCGCCCGATCGCTTCGCGCTGAAAGAGCATCTCGGCAAGCTCGGCGTCTCCGTCGACGACATGGTCGAGACCGGCATGCTGGTGGCCGGCAACGACATCCCGGTGCCCTATGATCGCTTCCGCGATCGCGTGATGTTTCCGATCACGGATTTGCGCGGTCGCGTCATCGCCTTCGGCGGGCGCGCGCTGGAAAAGGACGTTCCGGCCAAATACCTGAACTCGCCGGAGACGCCGCTCTTCCACAAGGGCGACAATCTCTACAACCACCAGACGGCGCGCAAAGCCACCCATGACGGCAGCGCCCTGGTCGTGGTCGAAGGCTATGTCGACGTCATCGCCATGGTCACCGCGGGCTTTGCCGGCAGCGTGGCGCCGCTCGGCACCGCGCTCACCGAAAACCAGCTCGCGCTGCTCTGGAAGATGGCGGACGAGCCGATCCTCTGCTTCGACGGCGACCGCGCCGGCCAGAAGGCGGCGTATCGTGCCGCGGACCTCGCCTTGCCCTTCCTCGCGCCGGGCAAGAGTCTTCGTTTCGCGCTGCTGCCGGAAGGGCAGGACCCGGACGATCTCGTGCGCTCCGGCGGTCGCGGCGCGATCGAGGAGGTGATCGCGGCGGCGCGTCCGCTCGCCGAGATGATCTGGTCGCGCGAGCTCGAAGGCGGCAATTTCGCCACGCCCGAGCGCCGCGCCGCGCTGGAGGCGCGCATCAAGGAGCTCTCCAACGGCATCCGCGACGAGGTGGTGCGGCGCTATTATCGGCAGGATCTTGCCGAGCGGCTTCAGCGCGCCTTTGCCCCCGAAGGCGGGCGCGGCGGCTTTGGCGGCGGCCGGGGCAATTTCCGCCCCGGGCCCGTCGGTCGCCAGTTCCAGCCCCGCGGTGGGGGAGGCGCGAATCGATTCGGCGGTCAGGGATTTGGTGGCCGCCGCGGCCCGCCCGGTCCGATCCAGCTGCCCTCCGGGCCCTACCAGGCGGCGAGCGCGCAGCTGGCGGCAAGCCCGATCATGCGCGGCCAGCGCAGCGCTATCTCCCGCCGCGAGGCCCTGATCCTGCAAATCCTGATCAACCACCCATGGCTGCTGCACGATCATCTCGAGGAAGTCGCGGCCCTGGAGCTCGCCCATCCCGAGGTCCACAAGCTCCGGGCCGGCATCATCGCGGCCTTTGCCAACGACCATCACCATTCGCCGGACCCCGGTGAGCTCGCCGAGAAGATGCGCGGCGACCTCGAGAAGGGCGGATTTTCGCAGGCTCTTCAAAGGGTTGATGGCGGCATCACGACCGCGGCGGTGTGGGGCGCCCGCGAGGGCGCCGCGCGGGACGACGTTCTCTCCACCTGGCATCAGCTGGTCGCCTTGCATCGGCAGTACCATTCACTACTTAGAGAGCTGAAAGACGCCGAGATGGCCTTGGGGGAGGATCCCAGCGAGGCCAACATGGCGTGGCTGCGCGACGTCAAGGCTCGGATAGGCGAAGTCGATGGCACCGAGGCCCTGATCGAGGGTTTTGGCGAGCTGTCGGGCCGGTTCCAGAAGAGCGTGTGATGAAAGAATCATGCGGACGGCCGGGACCGGAACCGCTAAAAGACTCGCCAAATCCGAGGTTTGGCGGCAAAAACAGGGTTAATCGAGGCTTAACGGTCTTGTAGCACTTTGGCCACCAGGCGGCCGCAGGCAGAACAGACGCGTCAGGAATGAATCCGCGCAATTGCTGTTGGCACTACACCTGCATCCGCTGCGACAAAGAGGCTCTACGAAGCGTTAGGCAAATCCGGCGAGTGAAAGGTCGGGGGTGGCGACAAGAGGTCCGCGCCGCCCTTTCCGTGTCGAGATCTGACGAAGCGAGAGCATCGAGCAACAGGTTCAAGTGATTTCACGCGGGCGCGGCGAACGGGCGAACGTCTGTGTGAAACGCGTTTAGGAGCAATGGATGGCCACCAAGGCAAAGACGCTGCAGGCGAAGGACAAGGAAAAAGACGACAAGGCAGCGGACGCGCCGGAGAAGGACTCCCAGGACGCGCCCTCGCCGTTGCTCGATCTGTCCGACGCGGCCGTGAAGAAGATGATCAAGCAGGCCAAGAAGCGCGGCTTCGTGACCTTCGATCAGCTCAACGAAGTTTTGCCGTCCGACCAGACCTCTCCCGAGCAGATCGAGGACATCATGTCCATGCTCTCGGACATGGGCATCAACGTCACCGAAGCCGACGATAGCGAAGGCGAGGAGGACAAGGACGAGAGCGGCGAGGACGAGACCGACAACGAGCTCGTCGAAGTCACCCAGAAGGCCGTCACCGAGGTCAAGAAGAGCGAGCCGGGCGAGCGCACCGACGATCCCGTGCGCATGTATCTGCGCGAGATGGGCACCGTCGAGCTGCTGTCGCGCGAAGGCGAAATCGCGATTGCGAAGCGCATCGAGGCCGGCCGCGAGGCGATGATCGCAGGTCTGTGCGAAAGCCCGCTGACCTTCCAGGCCATCATCATCTGGCGCGACGAGCTCAACGAAGGAAAGATCTTCCTTCGTGACATCATCGATCTCGAAGCCACCTATGCCGGGCCCGACGCCAAGGCCGGCATGAACAATGCAATGATCGCGGGTCCCAACGGCGAGAACGGTGAAGCGGCGGCCGAAGGCGGCCAGGTCACCGGCGCTGCGCCCGCGCATGTCGCGCCGCCCGCAGCACCGCCGGCGCCGACCCCGTTCCGCGCCGCGCCTGCGCCCGGCAATGCCGGCGAGGCCGCGAAGGATCCCGCGGAGTCCGCCGCCGAAGCGGACATGGACGAAGACGACGAGTTCGAGAACCAGATGTCGCTTGCGGCGATCGAGGCCGAGCTCAAGCCGAAGGTCGTCGAGATCTTCGACAAGATCGCCGACAGCTACAAGAAGCTGCGCAAGCTGCAAGAGCAGGACATCCAGAACCAGCTCGAGAGCACCTCGCACGGCCCCTCGCTCTCGCCGCACCAGGAGCGCAAGTACCGCAAGCTCAAGGACGAGATCATCGTCGAGGTGAAGTCGCTGCGCCTCAACCAGGCGCGTATCGACTCACTGGTCGAGCAGCTCTACGACATCAACAAGCGCCTCGTCTCGCATGAGGGCCGCCTGATGCGCCTTGCCGACAGCCACGGCGTCGCGCGCGAAGACTTCCTGCGCAACTACACCGGCTCGGAGCTCGATCCGCGCTGGCTCAACCGTGTCTCGAAGCTGTCGGCCAAGGGCTGGAAGAACTTCGTCCATCACGAGAAGGACCGCATCAAGGACCTCCGCCACGAGGTGCATCAGCTCGCGGCGCTGACCGGCCTGGAGATCATCGAGTTCCGCAAGATCGTGCACTCGGTGCAGAAGGGCGAGCGCGAGGCCCGCCAGGCCAAGAAGGAGATGGTGGAAGCCAACCTCCGTCTCGTGATCTCGATCGCCAAGAAATACACCAACCGTGGCCTGCAGTTCCTCGACCTGATCCAGGAAGGCAACATCGGCCTGATGAAGGCGGTCGACAAGTTCGAGTACCGCCGCGGCTACAAGTTCTCGACCTACGCCACGTGGTGGATCCGGCAGGCGATCACCCGATCGATCGCCGACCAGGCGCGCACCATCCGCATTCCCGTGCACATGATCGAGACGATCAACAAGATCGTGCGCACCTCGCGCCAGATGCTCAACGAGATCGGCCGCGAGCCCACTCCTGAGGAATTGGCCGAAAAGCTCGGCATGCCGCTGGAGAAAGTGCGAAAAGTCCTCAAGATCGCCAAGGAGCCGCTCTCGCTGGAGACGCCCGTCGGTGACGAAGAGGATTCACACCTCGGTGATTTCATCGAGGACAAGAACGCGATCCTGCCGATCGACGCCGCGATCCAGTCGAATCTGCGCGAAACCACCACGCGCGTGCTGGCCTCGCTCACCCCTCGCGAAGAGCGCGTGCTGCGCATGCGCTTCGGCATCGGCATGAACACCGACCACACGCTGGAAGAAGTCGGCCAGCAGTTTTCGGTGACGAGAGAGCGTATTCGTCAGATCGAAGCGAAGGCACTGCGGAAGCTGAAGCATCCGAGCAGGTCGCGGAAGCTGCGAAGCTTTTTGGATAACTGAGCGCGAACATCGATCCAAAGCAAAACGGCGGGCCCAAGGCCCGCCGTTTTTGTTTTAGCTTCAGCTCTCGCCCCGTCATTGCGAGCGGAGCGAAGCAATCCATCGCGCGGCATGTGGAGACGTGGATTGCTTCGCTCCGCTCGCAATGACGTGGATAGGGCTGAAACTTACTTCTTCTTCGCGCCGACTCGCTCGAGGTTCTTGATTTCCATCGGCGGGCGGCCGGATTTTTCGGCGATCTCGCGGTCCTGCTCCATGATGAAGGCGCGGGCCGGCTCGTCGCCGTCGAGGCCGCCGAGCAATTCGGCGGGCACGCGCCGGTTTGAGCGTTGGGAGCCGTCTTCATAGAAGACGTTGAAAAAGGCGAATTCGCCCTTGGGATTGGTTCCGGGTTTTTTGGCCATGGCCGGCTTTTCGTCGATCAGGGGGCCATAGTCAAATGACTTTGGCAGGTTTCCGGTGGCCGGTTGCGCGCCCTGCAGCGGCAGAACCGGCTGCGCGATCGATCGACGAACCCGTTTGCGAGGCGCCTGGATGTCGGGCGGAAGCGTCCAACGCTTCGTAAAACCCGATGCGCTCCTTCGAGGAGACCCTTACCTCACCCTTGCCTCAACAAACGGCGGGCCGCGAAGCCCGCCGTTTATTTTGGTCTTCAGCGTCGCCCGGGGCTGGCGGGGCGACAACCTAGAATAGAAGATTATAACTCGCGCCATGCCGTGGCAAGGCAAATCGTTGACGCTGCGATGTCGCAGCGAGCGCGTCAGATATGCAGTGGTCGCGACATCGCGTTTTGCAAAGCAATTGCTTGGATATTTCCTGCTCTCGCAATGCAGCGACCGGTACCCACCTTGTCAGAAAGCGCGTTTCCCTGCACGTATTCCCGCATGCGTGCAGAAGTTGCGCTGACTAACATATGTTAATCCGTTCCGCACTTCACGCTGTCCCATCACCATCGCACGCGCCGTTCTCACGGCGCCACCAGCTCCACCCGGCGGTTCAACGCACGGCCGGCGTCCGATGTGTTGGATCCGACCGGCGCCAGCAAGCCGACGCCAGCGGTGCGCAGCCTCGTTTGCACAATTCGAAAACTCTTCACCAGCTCGGCGGCGACGGCTTCGGCTCGGCGCTTCGACAGGTCGAGATTGTACTCATAGGCGCCCTGGCTGTCGGTGTGGCCGACGATGAAGACGTTGAGCTGCGGCTGGCTCGTCAGCAGCTTTGCGATCTGCTCCAGCGTCGGCCGGCTTTCCGGTTTGAGCACGGCCTTGTCGGTGTCGAAATAGATGCCGTAGAGCGCGATGTGGCCGGTCTCGCCAAGTCCCTTCGCCATCGCGGCGGCGTCCACCATCTTGTTCGCGATGGCGCCGAGCTCGGCGACGGTGACCTGCGCGGTGATGTCCTGATTGTTCTGGCTGACGAGGACGCTGGCAAAGGTCTCGCGCCCGCCCTCGATCTTGCGGCCGGCGTAGTAACGATAGTTGAAACCATCGACCCACATCTGCGGCACCGGCAGCGTGTCGATGGCTTCGGTAAAAGAAATGGCCCCGCAGGAATCGGTGTCGCAGGCGGGCAGGGTCTCGAAACCGGCTTTGGCAAGCTGCGTCTCGAAATTCGCGACACTTCCAGGATCGAGGGGCCGGGATTGGTGCGATAGGCGATGCGGACAATGCGGCCCTCGAGCCGCCGCGCATCGACGGGCTGGCCGTCCTTGAAGGGAGCCGCCTGCATCCGCGCCGCGTCAAAATCCTTCATCACATAGCCGGTGATGACGCTGCCGGCGAACCGGCCGATGCCGGGATAGTCGCGGCTGCCGGCGACATCGCGCGTCTGTGCGGAAGCGGCCATCACGGTGAGGGAGAGCAAGGCGAGGGCGGCGAGCACCCGGCGCGACATGGTCATGGACATCTCGATCGGTTGGGGAGGGGGCGAGCGCATTTGATTTGTCGCAGGCAGGCAGCGATCGGTTCTGGCGAGGATTTGCCGCTTTGACGCGAATCCGGTTCCCGGGCATGATCGCGCGCTGCTTCCCCCCGCTCATTGTTCAAAGGATTTCCCCATATGCTGCGATACGCCCTGGCCATCGCCTTCATCGCCTGTCTGGCCAGTGGATCGGCGCAGGCCGCGCGCTGCGGCGGCGACTTCAATAGCTTTGTCGCCAGCATGGCCTCGGAAGCGCAAGCCGCCGGCGTCTCGGCGGGCGTGACCAGCGCGGCGCTCAGCGGTGTGCAGCAGGACGGCGCGGTGCTCGCCTTCGACCGGCGCCAGCGCTACACCTTCAACAAGAGCTTTGAGCAGTACGTCTCGACTCGCGTCGGCCCCGGCCGCATCAATGGCGGCCGTGCGATGTTGCAGCGCCACGCCGCGCTGCTCTCGCGCATCGAGCAGCAGTTCGGCGTGCCCCGCTATATCCTGGTTGCGATCTGGGGGCTGGAGAGCGATTTCGGCAAGGGCGACATCGGCAAGATGCCGGTGATCCGCACGCTGGCAACGCTCGCGCATGATTGCCGCCGCACGGAGCTGTTCCAGGGCGAGCTGCTCGCCGCGCTGAAGATCGTACAGCGCGGCGACCTGCCGCTGCGCGACCTGATCGGCGCCTTTGCCGGCGAGATCGGCCAGACTCAGTTCCTGCCGTCGTCCTACATCAAGTATGGCGTTGATTTCGACGGCGACGGCCACGTCGATCTCCGCCACAGCGTCCCCGACGTGCTCGCCTCGACCGCGAACCTGCTCCACACCAGCGGCTTCAAGATGGGCCAACCCTACGGCGAAGGCACCGCCAATTTCGAGGCCATGCGCGAATGGAACAGGGCGGTGATCTATCGCAAGACGATCGGGTATTTTGCCGATCGGCTGGCGGGGCAGTGAGGGGCGTGATGCCTCTCCGCCGTCGTCCTGGCGAACGCCAGGACCCATTACCCCAGGCGGGAATCGTTACAACGACTCGCAGTCACGTGCTGAGTAACTGCCAGTCTTCGCCAAACTGAATTCGGTGGCTATGGGTCCTGGCTTTCGCCAGGACGACAGCGGCGGGTGTGGCGCCTGGCATCGTGCAATTCGACGGCGCCCCTCACTTCGTCCCCTTCGCCATCCTCTCCAGCTTGCGCTGCAACGGGGCCCAGTACGTTGCCGGGCGGAAGCGCTGCAGGAGATCCATGAAGCGGGCGTCGTTGCCGATCAGGATGCGCGGCTCGTTTCTCTCGATGCCCCTGATGATGCGCAGCGCGGCATCTCGCGGCGTGGTCTTTGCTGCGTTCTCGAACCGCTCGATCGATTGCGACCGGCGCGCATTATCGGTGACGCCGGTCCCGGTGCGCGAATTGCGGGCGATGGCGGTGGCGACGCCGCCGGGATGCACGACCGACAGCCTGACGGGGCTGCCCGCCATGGCAAGCTCGTGCCGCACGCTCTCGGAAAAGCCGCGCACCGCGAATTTCGCCGCGGCATAGGCCGACTGTCCCGGCGGGGCGATGATGCCGAAGATCGAGGACAGGTTGACGATGTGCGCCTCGCCCATCGTCTTCAGATGCGGCAGGAAGGCGCGCGTGCCGTGCACCACGCCCCAGAAATTGATGTCGAACAGCCAGTCCATCTGTGCCTGGTCGATCTCCTCGAACGAGCCCATCAGCGCCACGCCGGCATTGTTGACGACGATGCCGAGCGCGGGATGCGTGGTGGTCGCCTCACGCGCGAACTGCGCGATGTCGTCGGGCTCGCTGACGTCGACGCGATGCAGGCTGACCTTGCGCGCGGCTCCGATCTCGGCCGCGAGCGTCTTCAGCCCGGACTCGTCGCGATCGGCGAGCGCGAGATCGCAGCCGCGCCGCGCAAGCTCGCTCGCGAGCGCCCGGCCGATGCCGCTTGCCGCTCCGCTGATGGCGGCGGCGCCGCGGATCGATGTCATGATATCCCCCGTCAAGCCTTCGAGCGGAACTATGCTTTACATTTTTTCATATTGGAACCGAACCGCATCGCTGTTCCCACCTTAACGTACGTTACTTCATGAAGACAGGCAGCATTGGGAGCCGCCGATGGGACAAGCAAAGCCGTTTCGAGCCACCGCACTGATCGTTGAAGACGACCTCATGCAGAGGGAGATGCTCAGCCTTCTTCTCGAAGAAAGCGGCTATGACGTCATTCAGTGCGAGAGCGCCGAGGCGGCCGAGCTGGTGCTGGAGAAGAGCGCCGGGGCGCTTTGCCTGATGATGACGGACGTGCAGCTTGCCGGCCGCATGAACGGCGTCGAGCTCGCGCATGTCGCCAAGGACCGCAACCCGAAGCTCGACATCGTCGTCACCTCCGGCCGCCCCTTGATGCAGCCCTTGCCGAACGGCGCAAAGTTCTGGGCCAAGCCCTGGGCGCCGCTCGACGTGCTCCGCGAGGCCGAGATCGCGCAGCTGTCCTGACGGTCGATCTGGCAGGCCGGCTTTCACGGTCCGCGGCGCGGTGATAAGGTCGGTCCATGACCTTGTCCTTCCTGCTCACCTCGCTGATCGTCGTCGCCTCGCCCGGTACCGGCGTGCTCTACACGCTGGCGGCAGCGCTGACCCGTGGCTCGCGCGCGAGCATCGCGGCCGCGTTCGGCTGCACGCTCGGGATCGTGCCGCACATGACGGCCGCGATGCTGGGGCTCGCCGCCGTGCTCCACACCAGCGCGCTCGCCTTCGCCGCGCTGAAATGGTGCGGCGTCGCCTATCTGCTCTACATGTCATGGCAGGCGCTGCGCGAGACCGGGGCACTGGCGGTCGACGGCGAGATCCGCGAGCGTTCGGCTGGCCGGGTGATCGTGACCGGCTTCCTGATCAACATCCTCAATCCGAAGCTGTCGATCTTCTTCCTCGCCTTCCTGCCGCAGTTCATCGCCGCGGACGAAGCCCATGTGCTGGCGCGGATGCTGGAATTGAGCGGCGCCTTCATGGCGATGACGTTTGCGGTGTTCGTGGTCTACGGCCTCTGCGCAGCCTCGGTGCGGGAGCGCGTCATCTCCCGCCCGCGTGTCATGGCCTGGCTGCGCCGCAGCTTTGCCGCCGGCTTCGCCGCGCTCGGCGCCAAGCTGGCGTTCGCGGAGCGGTAGCGCTTTCCACCTCTCGAGCGGTCGTCATGCCCGGGCTTGTCCCGGGCATCCACGTTCTTCGTGCCGTGGCGTGGGCGTGGATGGCCGGGACAAGCCCGGCCATGACGCTGCGGAAGATTCCGCCCCTCCAGCAACCGCCCAATAAAAGAGCGGGCCTTGCGCCCGCCGTCTTCAAACTCACAATTCCTGCCCGACGCCCGGGCGGAGCGAGCTCCACCCGGGCAAAGAATAAGAAGCCTCGTTACTTCTTCTTCGCTGCCTTCTTGGCCTTCTTCTTCGTCGCCTTCTTCGCCTTCTTCGCTTTCTTAGCCATAGGATCCTCTTCAGGGTTAATGGTGAAACGCGACACGAGGGATGCTCGGCGGAGGGCCAGCCTCGCAACATCCTCGACGACAAGCTCAGCAGATTCGCGCGCTTCTGCCCCGCGCTGTCACATCCGTGTCATCGCGTTATCCACAGCTCAGATGCATTTTCGGGTGATTTTGGCTCGCGAATCCACATCGCCGGCCATGCCTAACGATCCGACAATGCGCCGGCCGTTCATGAATCCAAAACCAAAGGCATGTTTTCGCGGATCGCAGTGAGACTCCGTTAAGCGCGTCGGTCGCATTGTCCCCGCAACAAAACGGGGACGGGGTCATGAACGGACAGCTGGCAGGGACGGAGGGCGCGATGCTGCGCTTGTGGCGCGCGCCATGCTGAACGTGCCGACACTCTGGACCGTATTCGTCGTCAACTTCCTGGCGCTCGGTCTGATCTGGGCCTACGTGACGCGCTCCTATCCGAAATTCGCGGCCGCGCGGTTCTGGATGGCATCGTGCTTCGTCGGCGCGATCGGCACGATGGCGGCCTTGATCCGCCTTTTCGTCGTCTCGCCTGTCCCGCTGCTGCTCGGAGCCGTCGGCATCATCGCGGCGAGCAGCCTTGCCGCCATGGGCATTCAGCGCTTCTACGGTCGGCCGGTGTCGTGGCGCGTCATGGCCGCGACGGGAATTCTCAGCCTCAGCGGCGTCGTGTTCTTCATGGTCGTATTCGATCACATGCAGCTGCGCATGCTCAGCTACTCGCTCGGCCAGGCGCTGCCGCTGGCGCTGTCGCTGCGTTTGCTGCTATCGCCGCCGGAAGGCCGTGCCAGCCCGGGAGCCCGGCTCTCCGGCATCGTGATCATCATGATCATCGCGATCTTCGCGGCCCGTGCGATCGGCAATCTGCTCGGCGGCGATTTCTCGTCGGTCGCCGGAGGGCAGTCTCATGCCGTCATGGTGCTGGGCCTGCTGTTCCTGTCGATGACGCTCAATTTCGGCTTCCTGCTGATGGCGATGGACCGCCTGCGCAACGAAGTTGCCGACCTCGCGCTGCTTGACGATCTCACCGGTGTCGCCAACCGGCGGCATCTGTTGCAGCGGCTGGGTGAAGAATGCGCCCGCTCGGAGCGCAGCAACGAGCCGTTCTCGCTGCTGGTGATCGATCTCGACGGCTTCAAGACCATCAACGACACCCATGGCCATGCCGCGGGCGACGCCTGCCTGCAGCACTTCACCCTGATGGCGCAGACGCGCTTGAGGCCCGGCGACATGCTCGCCCGCACCGGTGGCGACGAATTCTGCGTCGTGCTGCCGTCGTCGACCTTGCGCGAAGCGGCTGCGATCGCCCGACGCGTGCTCGAGGTCTGCCGCCAGGATGCCGTCAACTGCACCGGCATCGACATTCCCATCGCGATCTCGATCGGGGTGGCGCAGTGGGACCGTGGCGTCGGCCAGTTTCCGGATCGCCTGATCGCACATGCCGACCACGCTCTTTATGCGGCCAAGAAGAACGGCAAGAACGACTTTGCCGTCCACGATCCGGCGCCGCCGCTCATGCCTGACCCGATCGATCCAGGTGAGGCCTTGCGCAAATTCGCGTAGGGGCGTGCTAACGTCGGGTCCGCACTGGACCCGCATGATGATCTCTCGCCTGCTCGCGACCATTCTCGCCGCCCTCGTTCTGATCGCACCTGCCGCCGCGGCCGACGCCGAACTCGCAAAGCTCGCGCGCGCCTCCGGCACGCCTGACATCCCCGGCCTGAAGATGGTGTGGCTGGCGCCATGGGGGGACGTCGGCAACGCAAAACCCTGGCGCAACATCATCGTGCACCAGACCGAGGGACCGGCAGGTTCGGCGCGCGGCGGTGCGCAGGAGCAGGCTAAGAATCCCACGCGTCGCGGCGTCACATTGTGGGTGGAGACCGACGGCACCGTCTATTGGGCGGTGGCGGAAAACCTGGTGCCGACCCATGGCGACGGCGCCAACCGCAACGACAACAAGTACATCGATAACAAGCCGACCTATCGCCAGGTGGTGCGCCACAATTCGATCGGCGTCGAGTTCGCCGGCAACTATCCCGACGTCACGACGGGCCCGACCGCGGCGCAGGTCGCGGCGTGGAAGATCCTCGTCCAGATCCTGCGCGCGCGCTACGGGATCCCGCTCGACCGCGTTTATGCGCACAACTGGATCGACTACAAGGACGCCCGCTATTGCGAAGGCTGCTGGCTCGCGACCCTGGCGCGGGTTTGGGGGGAGTAGAGTTAGCGAGGCGCCGGCGGTGCGCTCTTCCCTTCTCCCCTTGCGGGAGAAGGTGGCGCAAAGCGCCGGATGAGGGGTTGTCTCCGCGAATGACGATGTGAGAGATGCGCTCGCGGAGGCGACCCCTCACCCGTCTCGCTTCGCGAGCCACCCTCTCCCGCAAGGGGAGAGGGGAAAAGCAACTACACCGGCTCCGACATCCAGCCGAACAACCGCCGGATCAAGCCCGGCCGCCGCGGCACTTCCGGCGGGTCATCCGCCGCGAGCACGCGCTTGAAGAAGTAGTCCAGGAACACCATGTCGTTCGGCTCGGTGACCGTGAATGTCTCGTCGCCGAAGTAGACGCTGTAATTGAAGAAGAACGGACCCATCAGCGGGATCGTCGCGGTCGAGGCATAGTCCTTCGAGATCACGAACTCCGACGGCTCGAGCCCGTGCTCGCGCATCGCCTGCTCGACCAGCGGCAGCTTGCGCATGAACTGGGCGGAGAAGCCGCCGACGGTGGATTGCAGGATGATCGACACGGTCTGTGTCCGTTCTCTTGAGGCTGTCAGTCCAATGTTTTTGGTCGGCCGACCGGCAGTGGGGGTTCAAGACGCCTGGCCCGCGTCTCCAACAACATGCTGCACCTCACACGCAAACAAAAAAGCCGGCGTTGCCGCCGGCTTTCTGTCTCTTGTCGATCCGCCAATCTCTGGCGCTAAAAACCCCGCGCTTAGAGCGCGGCTTCCAGCGCGGCCTGTTCGGCCTTTGCGATCGTGCCCTTGACCGCGGACTGCACCTTCTCGAAGGCGCGGACCTCGATCTGGCGGACGCGCTCGCGCGACACGCCGAACTCGGCGGCAAGGTCTTCCAGCGTCATCGGCTCATCGGCGAGGCGGCGGGCCTCGAAGATGCGGCGTTCGCGCGGGTTGAGCACGCCCATCGCGCCGTTCAGGGCGTCGCGGCGGTGATCATACTCCTCATGCTCGGCGAGCATGGCTTCCTGGTTGGGCGAATTGTCGACCAGCCAGTCCTGCCATTCGCCGGCTTCGCCGTCGTCGCGGATCGGAGCATTGAGCGACGCGTCGCCACCGAGGCGGCGGTTCATGTCGACCACGTCCTGAGCCGTGACGCCGAGACGCTTGGCAATGATGGCCACCTGGTCGGGGCGGAGATCGCCTTCGTCCAGCGCGGAAATCTTGCTCTTCGCCTTGCGCAGGTTGAAGAACAGCTTCTTCTGGTTCGCGGTGGTGCCCATCTTCACGAGCGACCACGAACGCAGGATGTACTCTTGAATCGACGCCTTGATCCACCACATCGCGTAGGTGGCGAGACGGAAGCCCTTCTCGGGCTCGAACCGCTTCACCGCCTGCATCAGGCCGACATTGCCTTCCGAGACGACCTCGGAGATCGGCAGGCCGTAGCCGCGATAGCCCATGGCGATCTTGGCCACGAGACGGAGATGGCTGGTGACGAGTTGGTGCGCGGCGTCACGATCATCGTGCTCGCGCCAGCGCTTGGCGAGCATGTATTCCTGCTGGGGTTCCAGCATCGGAAACTTGCGGATCTCGCCGAGGTAACGGGAAAGGCCGGATTCGCCATTAAGGACCGGCAGGGTAGCTGTACGGGCCATAGTGCGCCCTCCAAACAGGTTCAGGCCCCCGATAGCGGCGGGCCAGGCAGACGACCGCTTGGTTAAAGCCGATCGGTGCTGCGATGTTCCGCGTTGGTCTTCAACGCAAGCGCAATATACTCCATCGGGAGGCAAAAAGGGAAGGATTGCTGACGTCACGTCCCCGTGTGGCAGCTATAACTTTTTGTAATGTAAAGCATTTCTGAAGCGGCCTGCGTCATAGCGCCGCTTTCAGGGCCCCCTGGAGGAGAAGCAAATCCTCCGGCAGAGGCGCTTCCCAGTGGAGTAATTCTCCAGTCCTCGGGTGCTCCAATACCAGCAGGTAAGCATGCAGGGCCTGCCGCCCCAGCGCGGCCAGGACGGCCTGCGACTCGGGGCCGAGCTGGTTCGCCTTGGTCTTGAAATGCGGGCCGTAGACGGCATCGCCCATCAGGGGGTGGCCGATATGGGCGAGGTGGACGCGTATCTGGTGGGTGCGCCCGGTCTCGAGTTCGCAGGCGAGCAGCGTCGCGATCGGCTTGCCGTCGCGCCCGTTAAAACTCTCCAGAAGCTCCCAATGCGTCACGGCCTCGCGGCCGCCCTGGCGTACCGCCATCTTCTCGCGCGCATGCGGGTGGCGGTCGATCGGCGCGTCCACGGTGCCGCGATGGCGCCCCGGCAGCCCCCAGGCGAAGGCCATGTAGCCGCGCCGCATCGGCCCGGTGCGGCCGTGATCGGCGAATTGCGCGGTGAGCGAGGCATGCGCGAGGTCGTTCTTGGCGACCACCATCAGCCCGGTGGTGTCCTTGTCCAGCCGGTGCACGATGCCGGGCCGGCGGACGCCACCGATGCCCGACAGCGATGAGCCGCAATGGGCGATCAGCGCGTTCACCAGCGTGCCGGTCTCGTGGCCGGCCGCGGGATGCACCACCAGCCCTTTCGGCTTGTTGAGGACGACGATGTCGTCGTCCTCGAACACGATATCGAGGGCGATATCCTCGCCTTTCGGCTCCGGCGGGGCCGCTTCCGGCACGTCGATTGTGATCGTATCACCGGAGGCGACGTGATAAGCGGGGTCCCGGATCGCGGCGTCCCTGAGGCTCACCGCGCCCGCCAGAATCAGGGCTTTCAGCCTCGATCGCGACAGCTCGGCAAGGTGCACCGCCAGCACGCGGTCGAGCCGGGTCGAGCCCTCGGAGCCTTCGACGACAACCTCCAACCTTTGCGCAGAGCCAGAATTTTCCATGACGACGTCTGATACCGTTGTTCCCGAACCGAGCCCCGAGCAGGCCGCGCTGTTCGCGCGGGTGCGGCGGATGATGCTGATCGCGGGGTTGACCACGGCGCTGGCAATCTGCGCCGTGCTGATTGCGGTGGGCTACCGCCTTTTCAAGTCGGAGGGAAGGGCGCCCGAGCCGGCCGGCGAGGTCATTGCCACCCTGCCCAAGGGCGCCAAAATCGTCTCGAGCGCCGTCGCCGGCGACCGCCTCGTGATCACGCTCGACATCGGCGGCGTCACCGAGATCCGTACCTTCGACGCCCATACCTTGCGGCCGGCCGGAAAGCTGAAATTTGCCAATGAGCCGTGAGTCCGGCCCCGGGACTCGCCGCCATCGTCGTCCTGGCGAAGGCCAGGACCCATAGCCACCGAATCCGCTTGCATGAACGAGATCGTCGCTCCGATCTGCTTAACCATCCGCATTCGAGCTAATGGGTTCGGATTCCGCCGGGACGACGCCAAGCAGAGTTCCAAAACCCCGCGATCCCCGCTTGCCGCCGGCAAAATTCGAGGCTATGTCCTCTCCCTCACGCTCCCTTCGTCTAGCGGTTAGGACGCGGCCCTCTCAAGGCTGAAACAGGGGTTCGATTCCCCTAGGGAGCGCCATTCGCGTACGAGACTGGGCACTTCAAACCCCGGCCGTTCCCGCCTGAAGCCGCAACGAGCAAGCGCAGGAGCGAGCTTTCCACGGCTCGGCGCAGGCGCTCTCTTACGCGATCGTGCCGTCGATCGAGCGGCGGATCACCCGCTGCACTTCTGCATTCGACAGAAACAGATCGTGGTTGATGATGCCCCAGCCTTCCTGCGAGGCATCTACCACGCGCACACCGAGCCGCGCGATGACGGCCTTCTCGGCGGCGCCCACCCTGGTCATTCCACCTGCGATTTGTCCCGACAGCGCCAGTGCGCGATCGTTCGTCGCGGCGATCACGGTGATTTTGCCGGCAAGCGGACCGATGCGGTGGACCGCCGACGTGAACACGTCCATGTCGATATCTGGCGCAGCAAACACAACCGCGCCGATCTTGCTCGTAACTGTGTCGCCGTATCGGGCATAGAGCTGACGCAGGCTTTCGAGCGTCAGCATGGTTCCCATGCTGTGCGCAACGATGTGTACGCGGCCGCCGCCCGGAGCGGACACGAGGGCAGAGAGCACGCGTTCGAAATCGTCGCGGGACCACATCGCGCTGTCGCGGTCATAGGCATAGTCGAACAGCCCTGCCTTGGAAGGCCAGGAGAACGCCACGGTTCGGCCGCGGAACTTGATCCCATCCGAGAGATGAGCGGCATCCAGCATCGCCGTCTCGAATGTCTGTTTGAAGCCGTGCACATAGATAAGCACGTCTCCTCCGCCGGCCTGCGCGACCAGATCGCCAACGTCTGCCGATACCGGTTCGAGCCGATCAAGGCGCCAATCGCCAAATCCGACCGAGGCGAGAGAAAGTCGGCTCTCGTCCGGCGCCACCAGCTTCGCCCTCGCGACCGTCATGTTGGTTGCACGCTCCGGCCCGAACCAGGGTTTCGTGCGACCACCGTTGACGGGCTTGCGCGTGGTGGCGACGAGCAATGTGGGATCAAGGGAGAGCGATGACGCGTCGAAACGCGCCCCGGTCGCACCCAAGCCGGCGCATCCGCCGAGCGCAATGGCGGTCCCTGCCGACATAAATCCACCGAGGAGAGCGCGGCGCGAAATAGAATGGTGAGGGTCGCGTTGCAGAAGAGGTCGAGCGATCACACGAAACCTTTGGGAACTTTGTCCACCGTAGCGCCCCATCTAACTTCCTGAATGACAATGGGGGCGAGAAGACGGCGGAGCAGCTTCGCGGTCCATTGCATGGTCGTGGCGTCGGTCGTCTCCGGCGGTCGCGCGAAACAGCCGCAAACGCAAGTCAATCCCCGCCAGCAAAAATATTCCGCTTTACCGAAATTCGGAAATGTCGTATGTGTCGCCCATCCCAGCCCACAAGAGGGGCGGTCGTACGTCGTCACGAACGCGGGTTGGGAGTTGCGGTGGACGCGGGCGGCGTTAAAGGCGGGATTGTGCATGCAGGGCGAGATGAACCTCGTGAGCATGGCACGAACCGCATCGACGGACGGCGCCCAATGCCTGCGAAGTCTTTTGCCGAAGCAGGGCCATGTCCTGCGAAGCCTTGGGCGAAGCAGGAAGCTCGCGTACGGCAAAACCGTGTGGTCCTGGCCGTCGTTGCTACGGTCAAGCCTTTGCGAAGGCGTCAGCGCGTCAACCGGCGCGGTGCCGTGCATTTCACGGAGGTGACGGAGGCAAGAAGGAACTCGTCTCCGGGGAGAGCGCGGCATAGGCCGTCAAACCATCGCGCAGGGAAGGCCTGGTCTCGGCTGCCCTGTGTCTCCCCTGTGCATTGCGTGTGCAATCAGTTCGCATGGGGGTCTTTATGGGTGCCAGCCGGCGCCCGGTCTTGCCTGCGCCCTTTCTTCGAGGGCGTGAAGCGAGAAGCATACCTCGGGCAAACCTGCCGCGAGACTGCGAGCGCGTGTCCGCGACCTGCTGTGAATTGACCTCTCCTTCGAGCCTCCCTTTCGAGCCTGCCTTCGAGCCTCCCTTGCGAGCATGATGCGTCGGCATCGGTGGAGGTGGTCGTCCCTCCGGGAATCTGCCTTGATGCGAATTCAGCGTGAGGGAGTGACGACATGAGCGGCTTGGTGATCTCTGGCGGCCGGGTGGTGGATCCCGCCAGCGGAATGGACGCGGTTGGCGATGTGGCGGTGGTGGACGGCAAGGTCGCCGCGGTCGGCGCCTCGCTCGGCGGCGCCGAGCGGGTGATCGACGCGACCGGCCTCGTGGTCGCGCCCGGCTTCATCGACCTGCATGCGCATGGCCAGTCGCTCCCCGCCGATCGCATGCAGGCGTTTGATGGCGTCACGACGACGCTCGATCTCGAAGCCGGCGTGCTGCCGGTCGGGTCGTGGTATGAGCGCCAGGCGCGGAAGGGACGCGTGCTGAACTACGGCGCCGCCACCAACTGGGCCTTCGCGCGCATCGGCGCGATGACGGGCTCCAATGCGGAGAGCTCGCTGGAGGCGTTCGGCAATGCCATGCGCGATCGCCGCTGGATGGACAACGTGGCGAGCGATGCGGAGGTTGCGGGAATCCTCGAGAGATTGTCGCGCGGCCTGAATGAGGGCGGCATCGGCATCGGCATCTTGAACGCCTATGCGCCAGGCGCCGGCGTGCAGGAGCTGACCGCGGTCTGCCAGCTCGCGGCCGCGCAGGACGTGCCGACCTTCACGCATGTCGCCTACATGTCGCGCGTCGACCCCGAGAGCGCGGCGGAGGCCTATATCCGCCTGATCGGCTATGCCGGCGCCACCGGCGCGCACATGCACATCTGCCATTTCAATTCGTCGAGCAAGACTGACGTCGAGCGCTGCCGTGTGCTGATCGCGAAAGCGCAGGCGCAGGGCCTGCCGATCACGGTCGAGGCCTATCCCTACGGCACCGGATCGACCGTGCTGGCGGCCGCGTTTTTCAGCGACCCCGAATTCGTCGAGCGCAACGGCACCGGCTACGATTCCGTGCAGCGGGTCACCGACGGCCACCGCTTCAGCGATCGCGAGGAGCTCTTGAAGGCGCAGGGCGAAGAGCCGTCTTCGCTGGTGCTGTGGCACATCCTCGACACCGAGAACAATGCGCATCACCGCGACCTCCTCGACATGTCGGTGCTCTATCCCGGCGGCGCCATCGCCTCCGACGCGATGCCGTGGACGACGTCTGACGGCAAGACCTACACCGGCGATGCCTGGCCGCTGCCGGATGACGCCACCTCGCATCCGCGCTCGGCCGGCTGCTTCACAAAGTTCATCCGCGAATGGGTGCGCGAGCGCAAGACGGTGTCGCTGCTCGAAGGCGTGCGCAAATGCGCGCTGATCCCGGCGGAGATCCTCTCGCAGAGCACGCCCGCGATGCGCGCCAAGGGCCGGCTCGCGAAGGACGCCGATGCCGACATCGTCGTGTTCGACTACGAGAAGCTCTCGGACCGCGCGACCTTCACGGCGATGAACCGCCCCTCCGAAGGCGTGCGGCATCTGATCGTCAGCGGCGAGGTGCTGATCACAGATGGCGTGCTGGACGTGGCGGCGCGGCCCGGCCGTCCCGTGCGCCGCCCCGTCGTTGGGGGCTGAGACATGCCGGTCCCCATTCTCCTGGTGACGGGCTTTCTGGGGGCCGGCAAGACCACGGTCGTGAACCATCTGCTGGCGCATGCGGAGGGGCGGCGGATCGCCGCTGTAGTCAACGATTTCGGTGCGATCAACATCGATGCCGAGCTGATCGCGGGCGCCAGCGACGGCGTGGTCAGCCTCGCCAACGGCTGCATCTGCTGCTCGCTTGAAGGTGACCTGCTGCGCACGCTTTCGACGCTGCTGCGGCGTGATCCGAAGCCCGAGTACATCGTCATCGAGACCAGCGGCGTCGCCGATCCCGCCGACATCGTCCGCAATTTGATGGATCCCGTGATCCTGCGCGAGGCGCCCCTGGAAACGGTGGTCTGCGTGATGGACGCGGCAACACCCCCCGCCGCTCTCGACGACGCGCTGCATCGTTCGCAGCTGCGTGTCGCCGACATCGTGGCTCTGAGCAAGCTGGATCTGGCGGACGAGGGCGCCGGCAGGCGGATGCGCGAGGCCATCCGCGCGCAGCGCGTCCCTGCTGTGGTGGTCGATGCGCAGCATGGCGAGATTCCGTCCGCGCTGCTGTTTCCCGCGACCGTCGATCGCGCCCCCGCGCGGCGCGAGCCCGGACCGAAACGTCCGGCAGAGCAACGCTTCGAAACGCTGAGCTGGACCTCGGACCAGCCGCTCTCGCTGCCCCGCCTGCAGCAGGCGATCGGTCAGCTTGCGCCAAAACTCGCGCGGGCCAAAGGCCTGTTCGAGACCGTCGAGCAGCCCGGGCGCCAGATGGTGTTTCAATTCGCCGCCGGCCGCGCCACGCTGGTGCCAGGCGAAGTGCCGACGCCGGGCCTGCCCGCCGCGCGCATCGTGTTCATCGCCGAGCTAGGCGTGCTCTCGAAGGCGGAGCTCGATGCGATCATGGCGACGTGCGTTGCCGATCGGTGAAGCTGCCGCCTCAAGCGAATTGCGCGAGGCGAACACGGTGGTCTGGAAGGACTGTATCAGCAGAACGCGAGCGCGTTGACTGCCCTAGTTGTCGCGATCCAGTTCTCGTTGCCGACGAACTGGCAGACGGCGGATTCGAGCTCACCCGGCCGATTGCCGCGCGCCACCGCCAGCAGCCGCATCAATTCCGCCTCGTCCTTCGACAGACGCCGGCACGACGGCGGCATGAAGCACAATTGGCACGGCCGGCCGCTGCGCAGGATCCTGACCAGCGCGGCAACGCGTGCGACCAGCAGCGGGCTATCGGCGATGCCGGGCGCCTCGTCGGCAAAGCGATAAGCCGCCTCCCAGCAATCGGACGCGCCGGTCGCATAGGCGGCGGCGATGAACCGGAACAGCGAGAGCGTGACGCGGCCAAAATCATCGTAGCTCTCGACGTCAGGCCGCGTCGCAAGCGCGGCCTGGAGCGGACAGAGCCGCGCCTGGCCGGCTTCCGTGACAGACACAGAGCCGTAACTGTCCTGCATCACGCGCGATCCCGTCAGTGCAACGTGGGGCTTCCGACCAGCCAGCTCTTCATCGCCATGGTCCGGTCATGGTCGAAAGACGGAACGTGTCGGTCGGGCAGGATGAGGCCCGCCATGCGGAAGATCGTTGCAAGTCCCCGCACGGGTGCGAGGGCCCAGTCGGCGCCGACAGGCGGCAGCCAGCATTCGAACTGCTCGCGCGCGATATCATCGCGCTCTTTCTGCGCGGCGGCGATCGCCCGCAACATGCCGTGCTCGCTGTCGGACATGCGCGGGCAGGTCGGGCAGTGCACCGCGATCGCCGTATGCGCCGTGCAGGCAAAAATCTCGATGATGGACTCCAGCGAAGGCACGGCATCGCCCACGCGAAAGTGGTCGTACACTTGCTGGACGTCGGCCGCGGTCGGAACGGCGCTTCCGCTGCGCGCCTTCGCCCGAAATCCCCAAATGAAGAGCCGCTCCGCCGCGTTCAGCGACGGAAGGTCGAGGGATCCTGTCGATGTCGATTGATGCATTGAGCCTCTGGCCTCCGGCTGCGCCCACGCCCCGGCTGGCGCTGATGATCTGCGTCGATCGTTCCGTCAGGGCCCCCTGCAAGTCAACGCTCGGAGGGGCGATATCGAGGCCTTCTAGTTTTGAAGAGATCGCATCTTGGATGCAGCTGGCCTCGTGAACCTGCGAGGCCGTCCGCGGCGTGCCGGTAGGATCCTACGGAGTTTTGCGTGTTTTGCGGGGACCCCGAATGCTTAAAGCTTTGCTAAGGGGCGCGGGATAAACTGGCATATCAGCCCTTCCAAATCTTGCGAGCACCTATGTTTTTCTCCCGCATCAGTTTCAAGCTGGTCCTGATTGTCGGCATCAGCCTCCTCGGCATGATCGCGCTGGCGCCGATCGCGCTTTCGACCCTGCGCGCGCAGATGATCGCAGACCGTGAGGCCAAGACGCAGCACATGGTCGACGTCGGCTACGGCATCCTGGCGCACTACCAGAAGCTCGAGAGTGAGGGAAAACTCCCGCGCGAGCAGGCCCAGGCCGGCGCGATCGCGGAAATCAAGAGCCTGCGCTACGACAAGGTCGAGTATTTCTGGCTGAACGACATGACCCCCAAGATGGTCATGCATCCGATCAAGCCCGAACTCGACGGCAAGGATCTCGCCGGGATGAAGGATCCGTCCGGCAACGCGCTGTTCGTCGGCTTCGTTGACGTCGTCAAGAAGCAGGGCGCGGGCTTCTACAGCTACCTCTGGCCGAAGCCCGGCTTCGACCAGCCGGTCGGGAAAATCTCCTATGTGAAGGGCTTTGCGCCCTGGGGCTGGATCATCGGTACCGGGATCTATCTCGACGATGTCGACGCCGTCTTCCGCCAGAATGCGATGACGTTCGCCCTGGTGTGCCTGGCCGTGTTCGTGCTCGTGCTCGGCGCCTCCTTCGTGATCGGCCGCAGCGTGACCCGGCCGCTGGCGAAGATCACTGCGCTCACCGAGCGCCTCGCCGCCGGCGACAGCGCGTTCGATGTGCCCCATACCGATCGTCGCGACGAGATCGGCGGGCTCGCCAAGGCGCTCGCCGTGTTCAAGGACAATGCGTCGGCGGTCGGCCGGATGCACGCCGAACAGCAGGAGACGAAGCAGAAGGCCGACGAGGAGAAGCGCAAGACGATGACCGACCTCGCCGGCAAGTTCGAGGCCAACGTTCAGGCCGTCGTCCGCGACGTCTTCAACGAGGCGCGCGCGATGCAGCAGGCCGCGCAGGGCATGTCCGAGACCGCGAACAAGGCGACCGACCGTGCGAGCTTCGTCGCCACCGCCTGCCAGCAGGCTTCGAGCAACGTGCAGACGGTGGCCTCCGCCGCCGGGCAGCTGTCGTCCTCGATCGCCGAGATCAGCCAGCGCGTCGCGCAGGCTGCAAGCGTGGCCGACAAGGCCGCCGCCGACGGTCAGCGCACCAACGACACGGTGCAGGGACTTGCCGCCGCCGCGCACAAGATCGGCGAGGTCATCGACCTCATCAACCAGATCGCCTCGCAGACCAATCTGCTCGCGCTCAACGCCACCATCGAGGCGGCGCGCGCCGGCGAGGCTGGCAAGGGCTTTGCCGTGGTGGCAAGCGAAGTGAAGTCGCTGGCAAGCCAGACCGCGAAGGCGACCGACGAGATCGGCGCGCAGATCACCGCGATCCAGGCCGAGACCAACCAGGTGGTCGGCAACATCGACAGCATTCGCAAGACCATCATGGAGGTCAACGAGATTTCCTCGTCGATCGCCGCAGCCGTCGAGGAGCAGGGCGCCGCGACCGCGGCGATCGCCCACAGCGTAAGGGAGGCCGCCTCCGGCACCGACCAGGTCTCGCAGAACATCTCGGGCGTCACTGATGCCACGGCGGAGACCGGCCAGGCCGCCGGCCTCGTGCTGCAATCGAGCGGCCGGCTGTCGCAGAAGCTGCAATCGCTGGAAAACGAGGTCAGCGCTTTCGTTGCGGGGGTGCGAGCGGCCTAGTATAGCAGGGGATGGGCCCAAATTCCGATCGTCGCGCGCGCGTTCTCCTGATCAATCCGAACAGTTCCGTGGCGACCACAGCGATGATGGTCGCCATCGCGAAGTCGGCCGCCGTGGACGGCTTCGACGTCGACGGCGCGACCGCAACGCGCGCGCCGCAAATGATCGTGACGCCGGATGCGCTGGATGCAGCTTCCACCGAAGTTCTCGAGATCGCGCAGTCGAACCGGCATGCATGCGACGGTATCATCGTCGCGGCGTTCGGCGATCCCGGATTGGCGGGGATCAAGGCCGCGATGAAACTGCCCGCGGTCGGCATCGGCGAGTCCTCGATGCTGGAAGCCGCCGAGAACGGCCGCCGCTTCGGCGTGGCGACCACGACACCGCTGTTGGAAGCGAAGATCGACGCTCTGCCGGAAGCGCTGGGTTTGCGATCGCATTACACCGGCGCCCGCTTCGCCAAGGGCGATCCGCAAGACTTGATGCGTGATCCGGCGTGGCTGCGCGCGGCTCTCGCCGGTGCGGTCGAGGCCTGCATCGCGCAGGATGGCGCAGAGGCGGTCATCATCGGTGGCGGGCCGCTGGGCGAAGCCGCGCGCGAGCTTCAGCCGATGTTCACCGTGCCAATCATCGCGCCGATCCCGTCTGCCGTGGCGCGGATTATTCGCCTCGTCACGGCGCGCGCGACCGACTGAAATTCCGGCCCGCGGGAACGGTCATCGCGACCGGCGTTCTTGCCCTTGACGACCTCGGTTAAAGTGACGAAGCAGAACCATCGGACCTGCCGACCCGCGCTTGGGTGCGCGGGCATGGAGACGCTGCATGTCGTTCAAAAAGCTCCTGATCGCCAATCGTGGCGAGATCGCCATCCGCATCGCGCGTGCGGCGGCAGACGCGGGCATCGCGACGGCCGCGATCCATTCCGCCGACGACGCGCTGTCGCTGCATGTGCGGGTTGCCGATGAGGCGGTCGAAATCCCCGGCCGCGGCGCGCGGGCCTATCTCGACATCGAGGCCGTGGTGAAGGCGGCAACGGCGTCTGGATGCGACGCCGTGCATCCCGGCTATGGCTTCCTCAGCGAGAACGCTGCGTTCGCCACGGCCTGTGCCGATGCAGGCATCGCCTTCGTCGGGCCGAAGGCCGCGGCGCTCGAACTGTTCGGCGACAAGGTTGCGGCACGGCAGCTGGCAAAGCGCTGCGGCGTGCCGATCATCGTCGGCACCAGCGGGCCGTCCTCGCTGGAGGATATCACGGCGTTCTTCATCTCGCTCGGCAGCAATGCGGCGATCGTGATCAAGGCGATGTCCGGTGGCGGTGGCCGTGGCATGCGCGTGGTCGAGTGCGCTGCCGATCTCGCGGAGGCCTACGCGCGCTGCCAGTCCGAGGCCAAGACCGCGTTCGGCTTCGACGGCGTCTATGCCGAGCGGCTGATCCGGCAGGCGCGCCATATCGAGGTGCAGATCATCGGTGACCATCGTGGTGCGATCTCCCACCTCTGGGAACGCGAATGCACCATTCAGCGCCGGCACCAGAAGCTAATCGAGGTGGCGCCGAGCCCGTCGCTCGGCGACGGCTTGCGTGGCCGTATCATCGAGGCGGCGAAGCAACTCGCCGTGGCTGCGTCGTACGACAATCTCGGCACGTTCGAGTTCCTGGTCGACGGCACCGCCGACGACAGTTTTGCCTTCATCGAGGCCAACCCGCGGCTTCAGGTCGAGCACACAGTGACCGAGGAGGTGCTCGGCCTCGATCTCGTCCGCGCCCAGCTTGCGGTTGCTGCCGGTGCCTCGCTTGCCTCGCTCGGCCTGGCGCAAGGCTCGATCCCGAAGCCGCGCGGTTATGCCATGCAGCTCCGCGTCAACATGGAGACGCTGGACGAGCTAGGGGCGACGCACCCGACCGGCGGCGTGCTTGCCGTGTTCGAGCCGCCATCAGGCCCCGGCGTCCGCGTCGATAGTTTCGGTTATGCCGGCTACAAGACCAGCGCCGCCTTCGACTCGCTGCTGGCAAAGGTCATCGTGCATACGCCCGGTGAAGCCTGGCACGATGTCGTCGCCAAGGCTTCGCGCGCCTTGCGGGAGTTTCGGATCGACGGCGTCGTCACCAATATCGGCTTCCTCCAGGCCGTGTTGGCGCATCCCGACTTCCGCTCCAACCGCATCGCGACAGACTTCATCGATCGCAACATCGGCAAGCTTGTCGAAGCCGCGGATGGCGCGGCCAAACCACTCTATTTTGCGGCGACGGAACGAAGCGGCGGTCCCGGCACCGAGGCGCATACCGCACAGATCGTGCCCGAAGGCACGGTGATGGTCGCAGCACCCTTGCAGGGGACCATTGTCACCATTCAGGTGAAGGAGGGCGAGATCGTGCGCCCGGGCCAGCAGCTCGCCGTGATCGAATCCATGAAGATGGAGCATCTGGTCATGGCCGAGCAGGGTGGTCGCGTCATGAAGCTCGTGGCCGGCGACGGCGTCACGCTGATGCATGGCGAGCCGATCATGTATCTGGAGCCGCTCGAGGTTGCGGCGGATGCGTCGGCAACAGAAGCCGATATCGATCTCGACCACATCCGTCCCGATCTCGCCGAACTGATCGCGCGCCAGGCCAACACGCTCGACGAAAATCGCCCGGCCTCGGTCGAGCGCCGCCGCAACACCAATCAGCGCACGGCGCGCGAGAATGTCGCGCAGCTCGTCGACGACGGCTCGTTCATGGAGTACGGCAGCCTTGCGATCGCTGCGCAGCGGCGCCGGCGCAAGCTCGACGATCTCGTCAAGAACACGCCGGCCGATGGCCTCGTCATGGGTGTCGCGACCGTCAACGCCGAAAAGTTCGGTCCTGAAGGCGGGCGCTGCATCGTCGTGGCCTACGACTACACCGTGCTCGCGGGCACGCAGGGCCACATGAACCACAAGAAGATCGACCGCATGCTGACGCTCGCGGAAGACTGGCGCGTGCCGCTGGTGTTCTATGCCGAAGGCGGCGGCGGCCGGCCCGGCGATACCGACCGGCTCGGCATGACCGGGCTTGATGGTCCGTCCTTCGTGCAGTTCGCAAGGCTCTCGGGTCTCGTGCCGGTCATCGGCGTGGTCTCCGGCTATTGCTTCGCCGGCAATGCCGCGATGCTCGGCTGCTGCGATGTCATCATCGCGACCAAAAACGCCTCGATCGGCATGGGTGGCCCCGCGATGATCGAGGGCGGCGGGCTCGGCGTCTATCATCCGGCCGAGATTGGTCCTGTCACGTTCCAGTCACCGAACGGCGTCATCGATATCCTCGTCGAGGACGAGGAGGAGGCGACGCGTGTTGCGCAAAAATACCTGTCCTATTTCCAGGGCGCGGTGACGGAGTGGCAGGCCGCCGACCAGCGGCTGCTGCGCCGCGCGATCCCTGAGAACCGCCTGCGCGTTTACGACATCCGCAGCGTGATCGACCTCGTCGCGGACAAGGATTCCGTGCTGGAGCTGCGCCGCGACTACGGTGTCGGCATGGTCACCGCGTTGATCCGCATCGAGGGCAAGCCGTTCGGCCTGATCGCCAACAATCCGCGCCATCTCGGCGGCGCGATTGACGCCGATGCCGGAGACAAGGCCGCGCGCTTCCTCCAGCTCTGCGACGCCTTCGATCTGCCGATCGTCTCCCTGTGCGACACGCCCGGCTTCATGGTCGGACCGGAAGCCGAGAAGACGGCCATCGTGCGCCACGTCTCGCGCATGTTCGTGACAGGCGCGAGCCTGACAGTGCCGCTGTTCGGCATCGTGCTGCGCAAGGGCTATGGGCTCGGGGCCCAGTCGATGATCGGCGGCGGCTTCCACGCCTCGTTCTTCACCGCGGCCTGGCCGACCGGCGAGTTCGGCGGCATGGGCCTGGAGGGATACGTCCGCCTCGGCTTCCGCAAGGAAATGGAGGCGATCGCCGACCCCGTCGAGCGCGAGACTTATTATCGCAACAAGGTCGCCGAGCTCTATGCCAACGGCAAGGCCGTGTCGATCGCCTCGGTGTTCGAGATCGACAACGTCATCGACCCCGCTGAGACGAGGCGGTGGATCATGGCAGGCTTGCGCTCGGTGCCGAAGCCGCCGGCGCGGACCGCGAAGAAACGCCCATGCATCGATACGTGGTGAGGGCGGTGCAGCAATTCTGATTGCGCTTCGCCGCGTTTCCGGTTCCCGATTGACATCCCCGTCTGCGGTGCCAGACTTTGCACAATAATACTGGGTGGAGACGTCCGCGATGGCCAGCCTTTCGGCCTCGAACCATGTCGCCCGTGTCTTGTCCGCCGCCAACCACGTGGCCGACGTCGATGCTTCTTCGCGCATTGCCAATTCCTGGCGGCGCTGCCTGGTCAGCCACAAGCTTGATCCCGCCCGTCAGGGGCCGCCGCAGACGCTCACCGAAGCCGAGATCCGTCACGTCGCCGAACCCATGGAGAAGACGATCCGGCTCGCAACACCGGAGCTCGACGATCTCGCCCGTGTGCTGCGCGATGCCGGCTATTGCGTCAATCTGGCGGACGTGAACGCAACCATGCTGTTCAGCCGCCTGCCCGGCGAAGCCGACGCAAGACTATTCATGGACTGGAAGATCTACACCGGCTCAAATTTTTCCGAGTCCTTCGAAGGCACCAATGGGCTCGGCACGGCACTTGCCGAGCAAAAGCCGATCCTGGTGCATCGCGACGAGCATTTTCGCGCGCAGTGGCACATGTTCTCCTGCGCCGTGACCCCGCTGTTCGACGAGGCCGGAAGGCTTGCAGGCGCCGTGAACATCACCTCGTGCCGCGAGGACCTCGAACGCACCGCGCATCAGCTTGCGTTGGCGGTGACGATGGAGGCGACGCGGCGCATGGAGGGTGCGATCTTCCGCGGTCATTTCCGCAACGCCTGGATCGCGACCGTCCCGGGCGACGGCGGCAGCGGCCTGCTCGCCTATGACGACGATCGCCGCATCGTGGGCGCCTGCCGTTCGGCGCGCGCACTGCTGGGTCTCACCGACGGCTTGATCGCATCCGGCATCGATCTGTCGCGGTACGTCAAGTTTGCTGCGCGCGACGCAGACGATCTCGTCGAGCTGCGCCGGGCCGATGGCACTCCGCTGGGGCATGGCCATGTCGCGCCGCCGCTGCGGGCGAGGGCCTCGACCCGTCCGCTCGCGCCGCGCCGCGAGGCACCGGTCGATCGCATCGATGCGCTGCAGCGCCTGGCCGGCCGCGATCCCGGCCTGATCAGGAGCGTGAAGCGACTTAAAAGCGTCGGCGATCACAATCTGCCGGTGCTGCTGCATGGCGAGACCGGCGTCGGCAAGGATGTGTTCGCTCGTGCCATTCACGCAACCGGCAATCGCGCGCGTCACAACTATGTCGCGCTGAACTGCGCGGCGATGCCGGAAAGCCTGATCGATGCCGAGCTGTTCGGCTACGAGGCCGGCGCCTTTACCGGCGCGCGCCGCGACGGCTCGAAGGGCCTGATCGTGCAGGCCGACGGCGGCACGCTGTTCCTCGACGAGATCGGCGACATGCCGATCGCGCTGCAGACGCGGCTGCTGCGTGTGCTGGAGAACCGCGAAGTCTGGCCGCTCGGCGCGCTGAAGCCCGTGCCGGTCGACATTCGCCTGATCAGCGCCACCCATCGCGATCTCGGCCGCATGGCCGAGGAGGGCGCCTTCCGCACCGACCTGTATTTCCGTCTGCGCGGCATGGAGGTGCGGCTGCCGGCCTTGCGCGAGCGCGCCGACCGCGACGACGTCATCCGCCAGATCGCGCGCGAGGAAGCGCCGAACTGCTCGCTCTCGGACGAGGCTTGGGTGCAGCTCGCGGCCTATCCCTATCCCGGCAACATGCGCCAGCTCCGGCATGTGCTGCGGCTCGCCGGCTGCACGGCGGAGGACGGCGTGATTACCGATGCCGATCTCGATCTGCCGCCGTTTGGTGGAAGGGCGGTGGAAGCGGACCTCGCGGCGGCGGAGCGCGCCACGATCGTGGAGGCACTACGCAAGCACGGTGGTCGTGTGACTGAAGCGGCGCGCGCGTTGAAGCTGAGCCGCGCCACACTGTATCGCAAGCTCAAGCAGTTGAAGATCGAGACGGCGCAGTAGGACTCAGCTGCATGCGGCGAGCGTTCTTCCCCTCTCCCCTTGCGGGAGAGGGTGGCTCGCAGCGTAGTGGCGAGACGGGTGAGGGGTCTGTCTCCGCATTCACCTCAGCCATTTGTGTATGCGGAGAGATACCCCTCATCAGGCGCTTCGCGCCACCTTCTCCCGCAAGGGGAGAAGGGAACGGCAGCTCGCTCGGCGTCGCTCTCTACGAAAAATCACTCCAGCTCAGATGCCGCGAGTCGAGGTCGCCGACCGTCACGGTGCCGCGGATTTCGCGAGGGGCGTGGAAGCTGCTGCGCAGATACACGAGCGGCGCCGCGCCGTCGGAATGCGATGCGCCGCGCACCTCGCCGATGAAGATCGAATGCGTCGTCGTCTCGAATTCCTGGGCCAGCACGCAATCGAACGCCGCGACCGCATCGCTCAGCACCGGCGCGCCGGTCACCCCGCGCGTCCACTCCCCGAACGCAAAACGGTCGTCGCCATTGACGCCCTTCTGGCCGCTGAAGGTCAGCGCCAGCGCCGCGTGGTCCTCGTGCAGGAAGTTGATCGCGAACGCGCCTTCTTCGCGGATACGCGCGTGCGCGCTGGCGTTGCGGTTGACGCAGACGATCAGGGATGGCGGTGAGTCCGACAGTGAGCAGGCCGAGGTCACCGTCAACCCCGTGCGCTTGCCGTGCTCGGCCCCCACAGTGACCAGCGCGACGGCGCCGGCACACTGGCGCATCGCCTGCTTGAAATCCTTTGCGTCCACGCTCACGCGATGGTCTCCAGAAAGAACGGGTGCGGCACGATCGCGCCGCACCCGCGTCGGGTCAAGCCGCCTTCTTCGCGGAGCCGAGATGCTTCAGGCGCGGCATCACCTCGTTCCTGAGCAGCGACAGCGAGTGATGCCAGGCTTCAGCCTTGTGCTTGTAGTCGAAGCCGAACACCAGCAGCACGCCGAAGCCGCCGACCTCCTCGTAGATCTTCTCGATCTTCTCGGCGACGGTCGCGGGCGAGCCGACGATCCAGTTCCGCTTGGCGCAATATTCGACGGTGACGTCGCTATCGGGCACGTCGGGCGCGTGCTTCAAATAGTCCTTGAAGCCGAAATGGCCGAGCAGCGGCAGGAAGTACTCGCCCATCATCCGGCCCATCATGTCGCCGGTCGAGAGCCTCCACGCTTCCTCGTCGGTATCGGCGACGAACACCTCGCGCACCAGCCGCCAATCCGCGCGGTCCGGCTTGCGCCCGGTCTTGGCGGCACCTGCTACGACCGAATCCCAGTGACTGCCGACATAGGCCGGGTTCAGGTTGAGGCTCATCGGGATGAAGCCGCGCTCGCCGGCGAGCTTCAGCGTGTCCGAGTTCTTCGAGAGACCGGCGACGCCGATTGGCGGATGCGGCGTTTGCAACGGCTTGATGTGGGGCTTGAGGAAGTCGAACATCGTGTCCGGCTTGGTCACCGTCCAGAACTTGCCCTTGTAGGTCCAGGGCGCGGGATCGCTCCACATCTTCAGAATGATCTCCAGCGCCTCGCGCGTCATGTCGCGGTTCTGTCCGCTCATCCCATCGACGTTGAACATGGCCCAGTCGCTCGGCAGGCCGCTGGCCGCGACGCCGAAATTGAGCCGCCCTCCGGAGAGATGATCGAGCATCGCGACGCGATTGGCGAGCTCGGCGGGGTGGTGATAGGGCAGCAGGAAGCCGCCCGGCCCGATGCGGATGTTCTTGGTCTGCATCAGGGCCTGTGCGATCAGCAGATCCGGCGTGGGATTGGGTTCCCAGGGCGCGGTATGGTGCTCGCCGACCCAGGCCTCCTGATAGCCGAGCTCGTCGAGCCAGCGCATGACTTGCAGGTCCCAGTCGTTCCCTTCCTTCAGGCCGCACTCCGGCGGGTGCGAAGGCATCGTGAAATAACCGATCTCCATGGGTTTCCTCATCTGATGTTGACGCGTCTTGTTGCGCGGTTCACGGACGTGAGCGGGAACACCTTAGCAAGCGGTGTGCCACCTCTTCGAGAGCGGTGTGCCTGCGCGAGCGGCGCCTCAGACCTGGCGAGAAATGGCTGGTTTGCGGCAGCAATAGCCGATATCCCGGGGCAGATTTGCGGGGCGTTGTCTCATTGTCGCGAGACGGCGTCTTGCCGGTGAGACGAGGACGAGAACCGAGATGACCGAACCCGCTTACGTCGCGGTGGACTGGGGCACCAGCAGCTTCCGGCTCTGGTTGATCGATCGTACCGGCGTGGTGCTGGCCGAACGGCGCAGCGATGAGGGCATGCTGGCGGCGGCAAAGACCGGCTTCGCGGCCGTGCTGCAATCGCATCTTGCCGCCGTCGAAGCACCAGCTCATCTGCCGGTTCTGGTCTGCGGCATGGCCGGCGCCAAGACGGGCTGGGTCGAAGCCGGATATGTCGATACACCGGCGCCGCTCGCGGCCGTTCTGAAGCAGGCTGCGCGGGTGCCGGGCGAGACGCGCGATATACGCATCCTGCCGGGTATTGCGCAGCGCGATGCAAAAGCGCCCGACGTGATGCGCGGCGAGGAGACGCAATTGCTCGGCGCCCTCGGGCTCGATGCCGCCGGCGAAGCGCTGGTCTGCATGCCCGGCACGCATTCGAAATGGGTGCGCCTGAAGGACGGCACGGTTGCGCATTTCTCCACCTTCATGACCGGCGAGCTCTTCAGCGCCGTGTCGCGCGAGACGATTTTGTCGCTTGCGGTCGCAGGCGCCGAGGACGCCGAGGATGTCGCGAGTTTCCAGGCGGCGGTGAAAGCCGCGTATGAAGCGCCGGCCTTCGCCGCCAATTTTCTGTTCGGCGCGCGGTCGCGGCAGCTTTTGTTCGGGGGCACACCGGCCGCGGCGCGCGAAACGCTGTCGGGAACGTTGATCGGCGTCGAGCTGGCGGCAGGGCTGTCCGGCGCGATGCCGAAAGCAGGAATCACGCTGATTGCCTCGGGGCGGCTCGCAATGCTGTACCGGCTGGCTTTCGACACACTGTCGGTCACTGTGAACCCGGTCGATGCCGATGAAGCCGTCCGCCGCGGTCTGTCGATGGCGGCTGCCGCGATCTGGACGAAATGAGAGGACTGTTGAGATGAGCGTTCCCTTTCCGGCGATGAAGCGGCCACTGGTCGCGATCCTGCGCGGCGTGAAGCCCGAGGAGACGCAGGCCATCGTCGGCGTGCTGATCGAAGCCGGCATGACCGCAATCGAGATCCCGCTGAACTCGCCGGACCCGTTCCGCTCCATCGCGACAGCCGTGAAACAGGCGCCGGCGGACGTGCTGATCGGCGCCGGCACGGTGCTGACCACCGCAGATGTCGATCGTCTCAACGATGTCGGCGGCAAGCTGATGGTGTCGCCGAATGTCGATACACAGGTGCTCACGCGTGCGCATCAATACGCCATGGTGACGTTGCCGGGCGTGTTTTCGCCGACCGAGGCGCTGCTTGCCGCGCGCTCCGGCGCATCGGGCCTGAAATTCTTTCCGGCAAGCGTGCTCGGTGCGTCCGGCATTGCCGCGATCCGTGCCGTGCTGCCTGCCGGCGTGATGATTGCCGCCGTCGGCGGCGTCTCCGACCAGAACTTTGCGGAGTACATCAAGGGCGGCGTCACCGTGTTCGGGCTCGGCTCCAGCCTCTACAAGCCTGGCATGACGGCAACGGACGTTGCCGCTCGCGCAAAATTGACGATCGCGGCCTACGATCGGGCGATTGCGAAAGACTGAGCCCGCAATAAACAAGCCGTGATGCGGTCACACCCGCGCGTTATCCTATCTTGCTGGACCAGCGAGATCAGGAGACCGACATGGCGATCAACAACGTGGCCGATCTGTTCGTGGCAACGCTCGAACAGGCCGGTGTCAAGCGCATCTACGGCATCGTCGGCGACAGCCTGAATGCATTGACCGAAGCGCTGCGACGGCGCGGCACGATCGAGTGGATCCATGTCCGGCACGAGGAGGTTGCGGCCTTCGCCGCTGCCGGGGAAGCGGAGATGACGGGCAGCCTTGCGGTGTGCGCGGGCTCGTGTGGTCCGGGCAATCTGCATCTGATCAACGGCCTGTTTGACGCACACCGCAGCCGCGTGCCCGTGCTGGCGATCGCGGCGCAAATCCCGACCGCCGAGATCGGCAGCGGCTATTTCCAGGAGACGCATCCGCAAAACCTGTTCCGCGAGTGCAGCCATTATTGCGAGCTGGTCTCGGATCCGAGTCAGCTGCCTTACGTGCTGGAAAACGCCATCCGTGCGGCGGTGGGCATGCGCGGTGTTGCGGTCGTCGCCATGCCGGGCGACGTCGCGTTCCGCTCGCCACCCAAGCGTGCGCTGTCGACGGCGCGTGGCCTTGCGCTGTCCGCGCCGAAAATCGTGCCGCAAGCCGATGAACTGAAGGCGCTTGCGGACCTCCTCAACGGCGCCGAGCGCATTACCCTGTTCTGCGGTCGCGGCTGCGCCGGCGCGCATGCGCCGCTGATGCAGCTTGCGGAAACCTTGAAGAGCCCGATCGTGCATGCGCTGGGCGGCAAGGAGCATGTCGAATACGACAATCCGTACGACGTCGGCATGACCGGCTTCATCGGCTTCTCCTCCGGCTATGCCGCCATGCACGCCTGCGACGCGCTGGTGATGCTCGGCACGGATTTTCCCTACAAGCAGTTCTTCCCGACCGATGCGAAGATCGCGCAGGTCGACATCCGTCCGGAAAATCTCGGGCGCCGCTGCAAGATCGATCTCGGCCTCGTCGGCGACGTCAAGCTCACCCTTGAGGCGCTGCTGCCGCTTCTGAAATCCAAGACGCAGCGCAGGCACCTCGACGATGCGATCGCGCACTATAAGAAGGCGCGCGAGGGCCTGGACTCACTCGCAAAGGGCACGCCGGGCACCAAACCAATCCATCCGCAATACCTGGCCAAGGTCATCAGCGACCACGCCTCAGAGGATGCCGTGTTCACCGCCGACGTCGGCACACCCACGGTGTGGGCCGCGCGCTATCTCGACATGAACGGTCGCCGCCGGCTGATCGGCTCGTTCGTGCACGGCTCGATGGCCAACGCCATGCCGCAGGCGATCGGCGCGCAGGCCGCGCGGCCCGGCCGGCAGGTGATCTCGCTTTCGGGCGACGGCGGCTTCACCATGCTGATGGGCGATCTGATCACGCTGACGCAGATGAAGCTGCCGGTGAAGGTGGTCATCTTCAACAACGGCGTGCTCGGCTTCGTCGCACTGGAAATGAAGGCGGCCGGCTTCGTCGACACCAATGTCGATCTGGAGAATCCGGATTTCGCGGCGATGGCGCGCGCGATGGGCATCTTCGCAAGGCGCGTCGAGGATCCCGGCGAGCTCCCGGGAGCGATGAAGGACATGCTGGCCCACGACGGGCCGGCGCTGCTCGACGTGGTCACGGCGAAGCAGGAGCTGTCGATGCCGCCGACCATCACGCCCGAACAGATCAAGGGATTCAGCCTCTGGGTCTTGCGCGCCGTGATGAACGGCCGCGGCGACGAGGTCGTCGATCTCGCCAAGACCAATCTGCTGCCGCGCTAACCCCGCTTGACCGACGGCACCGGCAGCCGCTCATGGCGGCGCTGGAAGCGTTGCCAGTGCAGGACGATCCCGATCAGCAGCGCCGGCACGAAGCCGAGCGCGATCAGGAAATGCGGCAGCTGCGCCGGCGAGATGAACGCAATGCCGATGTCGGAGATCAGCCAGAGTGCTGCGAACATCACGGCGAAATCGGTGCGCGGGCAGCGCAGATAGTAGAACACGGCGGTGATGACGACGGCGGGTCCGATGGCGATGCCGATCATCACCGTCGTCAGCTCCTTCGGCGTCAGCGCGTCGAGCACCATCGCTGCCAGCAGCCAGAGCGCGGCGAACATGGCGATGATGTCGAGCGGATGCCTCAACCCAATACCTCTCGTGAGAGACGCGCTATCGTTGGGGCCCAGGCCTTGGCCGTCAAGGGAAAATGCGCCTATTCCTCGTCGTTTCCGGGCGTCGGCCGCAGCATGAAATGGCCAAAGGCCGTGGCGATCGGCTTGTTCGCATCGTCCTGCCAGGCCCGCGCCTCGAAGGCGACGATGCGCCGGCCCTGTTTCACAATCGAGACGTTGGCGATGGTGTCGAGCGCGCGGCCCGAGCGCAGATAGTTGACGGTCAATCCGATCGGCTTGGGCAGTGCGGCGGCGCCGAGCTCGCGCGCCACTCCGAAGATCGCGGTGGTCTCGAGGAAGGCGCCGGTCATGCCGCCATGAATCGCGGGCAGGATCGGGTTGCCGATGATCTTTGGCGAGAACGGCATCGTCAGTGTGTCGTCGTCATTGACGCGAATGCCGAGGCAGCGCGCGAACGGGCTGTTGGCGAACGGGCCTTCCGGATCGTCCGGCGCCTCCAGCGATGGAATGCCGGGCGAATCCGTCCTGCGGTCCGCAAGCATGTTGGTGCGGTTGGCGCCGATCATGAAGCAGGCGGTCGCGGTCGCGACCGGATCGTCCTCGGACTCCTGATAGGCGGTGGAGCGCACGAAGGCGATCGAACGCGTGGTGCGGTAGCAGACCGAATGCGCTTTGATGTCGAGGCCCGGCGTCGCCGGCTTCTGATAGTCGATGCGCAGATCGAGTGTCGCGATCGCGCTTGTACCGTCGAGCGCGAGTTGCACCGCCATGCCGCAGCTCTCGTCCAGCATCGCGGTGACGACGCCGCCATGCAGGACGCCGGTCTCGGTGTCGCCGACGAAGACGGGCCGGTAGGGCAGGCTGGACCAGGCCTCGCGCGGTGCGACGCGGTCGAGCTGAAGCCCGCTGATCTGGCCGTAATCGGAGCGCCGGCCCCTGATCGCTTCGGCGAGGTCCTCGAACGAAAGTGTGGTCGGTGAGCTGGACATGACGACTTTCTAGACCAGTGGCGGGCGCGGCGCAAAACCCCGGATGCGTGTCCCGCGGCAGGCGTGCCGGGGGCGGTTTGGCCTCGACAGGGCGGGCCGAAGCAACGATGGTGGGCGCCTCGTTCGTTCGACTAGCCGCAAGGAGTGCCCATGGCCGATCCCGAAATGCCCGCCACCAGCCAGGGGCCCGTCATCATTTCGACCTCGAGCTCGGAGCGGGCGCCAATCATCTATTTCGACGGCGCATCCTGCTTCGGACACCACAACGGCGCCATTCAGATCGAACTCGCCGCGAACCTCCTGATGCCGGTCGGCGCCGCCGTCAGGGTTGACGTCGTTCAGACCGCGCATCTGCGCTGCAGCGTGGCCGCCGCGCTGGCGCTGCGCGAAGCGCTCGAAAAGGCGCTGGCGATGTACCAGCAGGGCCAGCAGCAGCCCCGGCCGGAGGAGATCCCGACGGTGAAGAACTGAGGCCGTTAGCGGATCGCAGTTAATGCGATCAACGCGCTCAGCTCACATGCACCTTCGGCTTCCTGCCGTCGTTCCACTTGCCGTCGAGCGCGCGCTCGATCTGGGCGGCGAGTTGCAGCAGGAGGCCGTCATTGGCCTGTTTCGCAATCGCCTGGATGCCGAGCGGCAGGCCGTGGTCCTGCGTCGCCATCGGCATCGAGATCGCCGGCATGCCGCAGAGATTGGCGAGCGGCGTGAAGGCGAAGAAGCGCCAGAGATTGCCGAACCAGTCGAGCACGTCGGGGTTGTCGGAGATGGTGAGATATTCCCTGGTGCCGACCTTCGGCGTCGGCAGCGCAGTGATCGGGGTCAGGATCACGTCCCACTGCTCGAAGAAGGCGCCGAAGGCGCGCGAGGTCGTGTTGAACACGCCTTGCATCTTCGCCCGCTCGGCGAAGCTCGTATGCCGGCCGGCTTCCCAGATCCTTATATTCATCGGCTCGATGAGATCTTCCGGCGGCCGTTCCAGTCCGCGTGCGGCGAGCATGTTGGAGATCACCACCGCAAAATTCGAGATGTAGCAGGTGGTCTGGGCCTCGAACGCGGCGCGGAAGTCGAGCTCGGGCAGGGCGTAATCGACGTGATGGCCGAGGCCTTCGAGGAAACGGCCGGCCTTCGCCAGCTCGGCCGCGATCTCGGGCGTCGCCGTGTAGTCGCCCCAGGTGTGCGACAGTGCGATGCGAAGTTTTGACGGATCGCGCTTGATCATCTCGGAATAAGGCTGCGCCGTGGTCCAGAACGGCATGAACTCGCCGGGCGCCGCTCCCCTTGCATGATCGACGAAGGCGGCGGTGTCGCGCACCGAGCGCGACTGGCAGCCCTGGATCGAGACGAGGCCGGTGAGATCGGACATGTGCGGTGCGAGCGAGAACACGCCGCGCGAGACCTTCAGCCCGATATTGCCGTTAACGCCGGCGGGGATGCGGATCGAGCCGCCGCCGTCGGTCGCATGTGCGATCGGCACCACGCCGGCGGCGACCATTGCGGCGCTGCCGGCCGACGAGCCGCAGGTGGTGTAGTCGGTATCCCAGGGATTGCGCGTGACATAGACGGCCGGATTGTCGGCCGAACTGCAGACGCCGAATTCCGGCGTCGTGGTGCGTCCGATCAGGTTCAGTCCGGCCTGGCGAAATTTGCCGGTCAGGAACGTGTCGGCGCTGGCGCGATTGCCGCGCATCAACAGCGAGCCCATCTCCTGGAGCCGGCCCTTCATGGTCGGGCCGAGGTCCTTCATCAGGAAGGGCAGGCCGGCGAACGGGCCGGCGAGATTGGCGCCGTCCTTGGCCGGATCGGCGATCACGTCATCGAACAGCTCGACCACGCCCGACAGTGCCGGATTGACCTTGGCGACGCCCGCGGCGGCCTGGCGCGCCAATTCCTTCGCCGTGAGCTCGCCCTTGCGGACGCGCGCGGCCAGCCCCACGCCATCGTGTTGCGTCCATTCGTTCCAGCTCATCGGAAAAGTCATGCGGTCCAAACCTCTTCGTGCGGCGCCACCTTAGTTTCGCACGGGAACATTTTAATCAACTGAGGCGGCGCGAAGGGCAGGGTTGCGCCGGATGGAGAGGTAATCCCGCATTGCATGCGCACGCATCAATTCGAGAGTTTTGCGATCACCGCGACCGGCCCGCCGCCGGCGGGGCCCTGGTGCTCGGCGCCGCCGGAGACGTAGACCGCGCCGGTGCCGGCGAGGCCGGCGATCAAGCCGCCAACGGCAGCCCGGGCGTGGCGCGTCGAGCTGATATCGGTATCTTCCAGCATCGTGTGGCGGAAGCCGCGCACGCTGCCATCAGGCGAGGCCTCGGCCTTTGCGAAGACGTTGACGAGCTCACGGCCGGTCGTCGTCTGCGGCGCGGCACGGAGCCCAACGCTCTCCAGCGCCGCGAGCACGGCGGCAGCGTCGATGGCATCGCTCATCACGGCATGCCCGATCTCGAAGTCGCTCGTCGAAGACATCGAATTGCCGAGCACGATGACGACGTTGTGCATCAGCTCGATTCCGGACGAGGTCGAGGCGACGTTCGAGAACAGATCATAGCGTCGCAGCACGTCCTCGTCGCGAATGTCGGTTGCGATCTCGCCGAGCGCGACCGCAACGCCGAGCGCGGAGGCGCCGCGGGAATAGGCCATCGAACTGTAGGCGCTGGTCGTCACCGTCTTGTGGCCGCGCGCATTCGCTGCCGCAACGCGATCACTGGTGAGCAGCGGGCACTTGATCTGCACGAAGTGGACGTCGGCGGGATCGGCGATGTCGGCATCAGCCGTCGCGGCCTTCACGGCCGCGGCTGTCTCCATGATCTGAGCGGAACGGCCGAGCTCTTCCGGGAGAAAATCCCGCGTTTGCGCCATGCCGATGCTCAGGCGCTTGCCGGAGATGCCTGCCGGGCGCTGCAGAACGTCCTGGCGCGTGAACACGGTGATGTGCGGGCTGAGCACGCCCTCGGTGCCGCCGGACATCACGAAGGCGATGCGCTGCTCGACCTCCTGCGGCGACAGGCCGAGCCGTGGCGCTAGCGCCGTGCTCAGCGCGGCAACGGCGTATTCCCGAGTAAAGTCGTTGACGCCGCCATTGCCTTCGGTCTTGCCGAGGACCGCCAGAATGGATGTCGGATCGATCGCGCCGGAGGCGATCATGCTCATCAATCCGGAGACGTCGCCGGGGCCGTTGGTGGCGACCTTGAAGACGCCGACCGATGTCGTCCGCATGATAGTCCTCACATGGGGTTCAGGAGTCCGGCGGACAAAACAGCCGCTGAACCGGGGCGCCTGTCAAGGTGTCGAGGCAATTCCCATCGTCGTCCTGGCGAACGCCAGGACCCATTACCCCCAGGGGGAGTTTGGCGAAGGCTCGTCGTTCGGCACGCCTACCGCCCACAATCGATGTATCACGCGGTATGGGTCCTGGCTTTCGCCAGGACGACAGCAGGATGTGCGTCGTCTTCCCACGCTCCCACGATTGTGGCGAGATCGCATCGGCCCGACAAAAAATCCCCTGTCGACGGTCGTCCGCCGCACCTTGATGAATCAGCCCCGAATGGTCCATAAGCGGCGTCCCGCAGCCGGTGGTTCGCCTCCGCGATGCGTGCTTGGTTAGAGAGGTTCTCGCGTGGCAAATATCAACCAGAAAATTGCGCAGGAGCTTGGGGTTCGGGCGGAGCAGGTCGAGGCGACAGTGGCGCTGCTCGACGGCGGCGCCACGGTTCCCTTCATCGCCCGCTACCGCAAGGAAGCGACCGGTGCGCTCGACGACGCGCAATTGCGCACGCTCGAGGAGCGCCTGGGTTACCTGCGCGAGCTCGAAGACCGCCGCAAGGCCATCCTCGAATCGGTCCGCGATCAGGGCAAGCTCGATGCCGCGCTGGAAGCCTCCATTCTCGCCGCCGACAGCAAGGCACGCCTCGAAGACATCTATCTGCCGTTCAAGCCGAAGCGCCGCACCAAGGCCGAGATCGCCAAGGAAGCCGGCCTCGAGCCGCTCGCCAATCAGCTCATGGCCGAGCCCACCAACGATCCGAAGGTCGTTGCCGAAGCCTTCGTCAATGCCGAGAAGGGCGTTGCCGATGCCGCTGCAGCACTCGACGGTGCCCGCGCCATCCTGGTCGAGCGTTTCGACGAAGACGCCGACCTGATCGGTGCGCTTCGCGAGGAGGTGTGGACCAATGCGCGCATGACATCCAAGGTGCGCGACGGCAAGAAAACCGAGGGCGAAAAGTTTGCCGATTATTTCGAGTTCTCCGAGCCGCTGACGAAGCTGCCCTCGCACCGCATCCTCGCGATGTTCCGCGGCGAGAAGGAAGAGATCCTCGATCTTCAGATCCAGGCCGAGACCGAAGCATCGCCGCCGGGCGTGCCGAGTGTCTATGAGCTGAAGATCATGAAGCGGTTCGGCATCGCCGACCTCAAGCGCGCCGGCGACCGCTGGATGATCGACACCGTGCGCTGGGCCTGGCGCACCAAGATCCAGGTGCATCTCAACATCGACCTGCGCATGCGGCTGTGGAATGCGGCCGAGACCGAGGCCGTGCGCGTGTTTGCCTCGAACCTGCGCGACTTGCTGCTCGCGGCGCCAGCCGGCACCCGTGTCACCATGGGTCTCGATCCCGGCTTCCGCACCGGCGTCAAGGTTGCCGTCACCGACGCGACCGGCAAGGTGGTGGATACCGCCGTGATCTATCCGCACGAGCCGCAGCGGCAGTGGAACGAGGCGCTGGCGATCCTCGGCAAGCTCGCGCTGAAACATCGCGTCGAGCTGATCGCGATCGGCAACGGCACCGCCTCGCGCGAGACCGACAAGCTCGCGGCCGATCTCGTCAAGGGTCTGCCCGACTTGAAGATGACCAAGATCGTGGTGTCGGAAGCCGGCGCTTCGGTCTATTCGGCCTCGGCTTTCGCCTCGGAGGAGTTGCCGGGCCTCGACGTCACCCTGCGCGGCGCAGTGTCGATCGCGCGGCGGCTCCAGGATCCGCTGGCCGAGCTGGTCAAGATCGAACCCAAGGCGATCGGCGTCGGCCAGTACCAGCACGACCTCGGCCAGGCCAAGCTTGCCAAATCGCTCGACGCCGTGGTCGAAGACTGCGTGAATGCCGTCGGCGTCGACGTCAACACCGCGTCCGCTCCGCTGCTCGCGCGCGTGTCGGGTGTCGGCTCCGGCCTGGCCTCGAGCATCGTGGCACACCGCGACGCCAACGGTCCGTTCAAGTCGCGCAAGGCGCTGAAGGAGGTGCCGCGGCTCGGCCCCAAGGCGTTCGAGCAGTGCGCCGGCTTCCTGCGCATCCTCGGCGGCGAGGACCCGCTCGACGCCTCCGGCGTGCATCCGGAAGCCTATCCGGTGGTGCGCCGGATCCTCAGCGCGACCAAGAGCGACATCAAGGCGCTGATCGGCAGCAGCGACATCGTTCGCACGCTGAAGCCGAAAGACTTTGTGGACGAGACGTTTGGTCTGCCGACCGTCACCGACATCCTGCGCGAGCTCGAGAAGCCCGGCCGCGACCCGCGCCCGGCGTTCAAGGCCGCAGTGTTCATGGACGGCGTCGAGGAGATCAAGCACCTCAAGAAGGGCATGATCCTCGAGGGCACCGTGACCAACGTCGCCGCGTTCGGCGCCTTCGTCGATATCGGCGTGCACCAGGACGGCCTCGTGCACATCTCGGCGATGTCCAAGACCTACATCAAGGATCCGCGCGAGGTGGTGAAACCCGGCGACATCGTCAAGGTGAAGGTGCTGGACTTCGAGGTCGCGCGCAAGCGCATCTCGCTGACGCTCCGGCTCGACGACGAGGTCGGCGCCAAGAAGGACGCGCCCGGCATGCAGCGGGACAACAGCCCACGCAACCCCTCCCGCATGACCTCGTCGGCCCCGCGCCAGCAGGAGTCTTCCGGCGGCGGCGCGCTCGCCGAAGCGCTGCGCCGCGCGGCCGAGAAGAACGGCGGCAAGCGGGCGTAGGTACTTAAGCCCTCCCCGCTCTTCTGCGGGGAGAGGTCGGATCGTCTCCGTACGTTGAGCTGCTCAACCAGCGGAGAGTTCTCTCCACGTCGTCATTGCGAGCGCAGCGAAGCAATCCAGACTGCCTCCGCCCGGACAGTCTGGATTGCTTCGTCGCAAGGGCTCCTCGCAATGACGAGGAGAGAGCGCGGGTCCGTCTCCCTGACTTCCGCGTCAGAATCTGGCGCGTTTGTAAGTTGAAGGTGCCTGTCACTTCCTCTCATCTGATCCTTCTCGCGCGGCCGACGTGTCGCCCGCGCAGCACGGAGGATGCTTCGATGGACAACCGGCTTCTCAAAGGCCTCACCGCGGCGACGATCGCAGCGGTGATGGCGCTCGCTTCACCGGTGCTTGCCAGAGGTGGCGGCGGTGGCGGTCATGGCGGATTCGGCGGCGGCGGGCATTTCGGCGGTGGTGGGCATTTCGGCGGCGGCATGCACGCCGGTGGCTTCGGCGGGATGCATGTCGGCGGAATGGGCGGCGCGCGCTTTGCCCATGTTGGCGGACCAGGCTTCGGCGGGGCGCGTTTCGCGCACGGCGCGATCGGACCACGCTTTGCCGGTGCCGGCTGGCACGGCCATCACGCCTTCTTGCACCACCATCACTTCCGTCGTTTCGCCGTCTTCGGCGCGCCCTATTACTATGCCGGCTACAATGACGGCTGCTGGCGCAGGAGCTTGACGCCCTATGGGTGGCAATGGGTCAATGTGTGCGGAGACAGTTGGTACTAGCATCGCCGTACCGCACCATTGTCGCGATCGTCATCGGGCGGTTCCGCTCAGCCCCGGAACGGGATAGTCTGGTGACGATCGTCGCGCGGAGTTTGTCATGACCGGAGCTCACCGCCGCATTCTGGTCGTCGAGGACGATGCGGAAACCGCAGGCCAGCTCGTCGAAGAGCTGACGATTTCCGGCTACGACGTCGATCTCGCCGCCACCGGGCGCGAAGCCCTCAGCCACGGCGCCGCGCGCGACTATGCCGTGATCACCATCGACCGCATGCTGCCCGACATCGACGGCATCACCGTGATGCGCCAGTTGCGCGACGACGGCATCGCCGCGCCATTCCTGATCATCTCGGCGCTGGGCGAAGTCGACGACCGCGTGCGCGGCTTGCGCGCCGGCGGCGATGATTATCTCGTCAAGCCGTTCTCCTTCACCGAATTGCTGGCGCGGCTGGAGGCACTCGGCCGGCGCAGCGACACCGTTGCCAAGGAGACGATCCTGCGGGTCGGCGATCTCGCCATCGACCTGATTGCACGCAGCGCCAGCCGCCGCGCCAGGAAGATTCCGCTATTGCCGCGGGAATTCCAGCTGCTCGAATATCTGGTCCGCAACGAGGGCCGCGTCGTTTCGCGTGCGATGCTGCTCCAGCACGTCTGGGATTTGCACTTCGATCCGTCCACGAACATCATCGACGTCTATGTCGGGCGCGTCCGTCGCAAGGTCGATGATGCCCAGGCCTATCCGCTGATCCACACCATCCGCGGCATCGGATATTGTCTCCGTGCTCCTGGCTAAAACGCTCCGCTCCTCGACCTTCCGCCTTGCGCTGATCGCGATCGGAACGTTCGGGCTGATCGTCGCGGCGATCATGACCTATGTCTATTTCGGCACGATCGCCTATGTGCAGAGCCGGGTCGGCGACGCCGGCGATCACAGCGGCTTCACCGCGATGATCGAGCTCGCAATGGCTGTGGTAGCCGTGCTGATGCTGGTGCTCGCCGGGCTCGCCGCGGTGCTGGTGACGCGCCGCACGGTCGGGCGAATCGAGGAGATCAACGCCACCAGCCGCGCCATCATGATGTCCGGCCTCGACCAGCGCATTCCCTTGCGCGGCAGTCACGACGAGTGGGACCGCGTCGCCGAAAACCTCAACCAGATGCTCGATCGCATCGAGACTTTGATGGGCGAGGTCAAGCAGGTCAGCGACAACGTCGCTCATGATTTGCGTACGCCGCTGACGCGCATGCGCGGCCGGCTGGAAAAGGCCTATCACGCCCCTCGCAATGGCGAAACCGACGCAGCGCTGATCGGCGACACCATCGCGGATCTCGACGCCGTGCTCGGCATGTTTGCCTCCATCACCCGCATCTCGGAGATCGAGACCCGCGCCCGCCGCAGCGCGTTTCGCACCCTCAATCTCGCCGAGATCGCCGGCGAGGTCGTCGAGCTCTACGATGCCGCCGCCGAACAGGTCGCGACGCGGCTCAGCCTGGGCGGCGACCGCGAGGTGGCGATTATTGGCGATCGCGACCTCCTGTTCGACGCCATCGCCAATCTCGTCGACAACGCGATCAAGCACGGCTGCCAAGGCGGGCAGGTGACCGTCACCTGCCGCAGTGCCAACGAGGCGGCAGTGATCGCGATCGCCGACGATGGTCCGGGCATTCCGGCGGATCAGCGCGATCACGTGTTCAAGCGCTTCTACCGGCTCGAGCAGAGCCGCTACACCCCGGGTAACGGTCTTGGCCTGAGTCTGGTCGCGGCAGTTGCCGGCCTCCATGGCGCCGAGATTGCCCTGCACGACAACGCGCCGGGCCTGACGGTCCAGCTCAGCTTCCCGCCGCACCCGTCTTAGAGTTCGATCACGCCGCGGCGGGCCGCATGTGCCACCGCATCGGTGCGGCCGGTGGCATCGAGCTTGTCGAGCAGCGAGCCGACGTGGAATTTCACGGTATGCACGGAAATGTTGAGCTGACGCGCGATCATCTTGTTGGAGCCACCTTCCGCCATCAGTGCCAGCACGTCGAGCTCGCGCTGCGTCAGCGCGATATCGTCGGGCATGATGCGCGGATCGCGAGTGACAATCGTCGCGGCGGCCTTCTCGCCGGGGTTGGCGAGGCGAAGTCCGGCGATATTGCCGAGCAGAGCCGCGAGGCGATCGGCGAGGGCGGGATCGTCGATCTCCAGGGACAGCACGATCTCGGGCGCGATGTCCTCGCTCACGCCTCGGGCCTCTCGCCGACCGTGACCTTGAAGCTGACCGGTTCGCCGCCGCGGTGCGCGGTCACGTCGACGACCGCGCCCACGCTCGCCGGACCGAGCGTCCGCGACAGCGCACGTACGCCGGACAGCTTCTGGTCGTTGACCGCGACGATGACGTCGCCCTGGCGGATGCCGGCCGCGGCCGAAGGTCCGGCCTTGTCGACATTCATCACCATCGCGCCGACGCCGTCGTCGAGCCGCACCGGCTGCAGTCCGAGACCGAGATATCCGCGTGCGATGTGGCCGCGGGCCTCTAATTGTGCCGCGACCCGTTCGATCGTCGCCGTCGGGATCACCAGCACACGCCTCGGGCCGAGCACAGCCATGCCGAAGGAGTCGCCCGATGCATCGAGCGCGAGGCCGCCCTGCTGGCTGGAGCGCAAGCGGACGTCGAGCTCGATCCGCGCGTCGATGTCGCCGCCGCGCAAGGAGCGCCAGCTCTTGCCTGAGGCCGATACCATCCCGAGCGTGGCGCTCGGCGCATCGCGGTTGGTGGCGACGACGACCGACAACGCGCCCAGGGGCGGCACAATTGTGGACAGCTTGACTGGGGTCATCGCAGTATCGGCGCGCAACAGTGCGATATCCGTCGTATGGTCGCGACCCGCGATCGTGGCAGCCGCGGTGCTGCCGTCGGGGAGGCCGATCTCGACGTCGCCCTCGTCGGCCAAGGCCTCGTCGGCGGTGACGATCAGGCCGGGTTTCCAGACGAAGCCAGTGGCGCGGGAGCGATGCGAATGCACGGCGACGACGGACGGCGCAGTGCGCGCCACCACATCTGCGAGTGCGGACGACAGCGAGGTCAGGGGAGTTGAGTCGGTCATAGCAGGCTCCTGTAAGCTGTCCTCAATCTGGGATGTCGCGGGCAATTGCGAAACTGGCCGGATGGCCAGGAAAATGACCATGAAAGTGACCGGGAAAGCTGGTCCGTAAGACCACGGCCGACGAACATGTGATTGGGAGCCGCTCACGGCAACGTGTAGCAATCAAGAAATTGCGCCGCACGGCCCTAAACGTTTCCAGCGAGCCCTGACCGATGACCATCGACCTGACCCGCCGTACCCTGCTTCAACTCGCCGGCGCCAGCTCGCTTGCAATGGCAGCCGCAGGCGCGGCGCGCGCCGAGGGCGCACCACAGGGCGGTGGGCCGACCTACGCCAGCCGCACGCCGATGCGGGTCGGCATGGTGACGCTCCGGGTGAAGAATCTCGACAAGGTCGCCGAGTACTATCGCGACGTGATCGGCCTTACCGTCTTGGAGCGCTCTGCGAGCGCCGCCAAGCTTGGCACAGCCGGTATCACGCTGCTGGTGCTGGAGGCCGGTCCTAACGCTGAGATCGAGCCGCGCAATGCCGCCGGCCTCTACCATACCGCGTTCTTGATGCCGACACGCAAGGACCTCGCTCGCTGGCTGGTAGCAGCCGCCTCGCATCGTGTGCCGCTGTCGGGCTTTGCCGATCACCTCGTCAGCGAATCCGTCTATCTCGACGATCCCGAAGGCAACGGCATCGAGGTCTATGCGGACCGCGATCCCGCGCAATGGCAGTGGAGCGAGGGCAGCGTGAAGATGGCGTCCGACGAGCTCAACATTCCCGACCTGCTGTCGCTGACCAATACGCGCGTGCCTGATTATGCCAAGGCGCCGGACGGTCTGCGCATCGGCCACATCCATCTGCGCGTCGGCGACCTCGCGCAGGCCGAGCGCTTCTATCACGGTGCCATCGGCCTGGACCCGACCCGCAGCCGCAACGGTGCCGCGTTCCTGTCGTCGGGCCGCTATCACCATCACCTCGGCATGAACGTCTGGCAGAGCCAGGGTGCCGGCCAACGCGACGATCAGGCAACGGGGCTCGCCTGGTTTTCGCTGGTGACGGAGAAGCCGGACCTGCTTGCAGCGCAGGACGAGCGCCTGCGCAAGGGCGGCGCGAAAGTCACCGCGCTGGCGAATGGCGTGGAGGCGATCGATCCCTGGGGCACGCGGGTGCGGCTGATCAGGGTTTGATCGCCGGCGCGAGCGTTGATAATACCGGTCTGGCGCTGGGCAGTTTCCGGGATTCACATCTGACATGTCCGATTTTCGCGGCGTCTTCCCCTATCTCGTCTCGCCCGTCGACGCCGACGGCGCGGTGCGGACGAATGTGCTCGCAAAACTCTGCGACGATCTGATCGGCGCCGGCGTCCAAGGTCTGACCCCGCTCGGCTCGACCGGCGAGTTCGCCTATCTCAATGCCGCCCAACGCACCGCGGTCGTGCAGACCACGATCGAGGCGGCCAAGGGGCGTGTGCCTGTTGTCGCGGGCGTGGCCTCCACCTCGACGGCGGACGCGGTGGCGCAGGCGAAAGCGTATCAGAAGCTCGGCGCCGACGGCATTCTGGCGATCCTGGAAGCGTATTTCCCGCTCGCCGATGCCCAAATAGAATCCTATTTCCGCGCCATAGCGGATGCCGTGGACATCCCTGTCGTCATCTACACCAATCCGCAATTCCAGCGCTCCGATCTCACCCTCGACACCATCGCGCGCCTCGCCGAACACCCGCGCATCGGCTACATCAAGGACGCCTCGACCAACACCGGCCGGCTGCTCTCGATCATGAACCGCTGCGGAGATGCCTTGCGGGTGTTCTCGGCCTCCGCCCACATTCCAGCCGCGGTGATGCTGATCGGCGGGCTCGGCTGGATGGCGGGCCCGGCCTGCATCATCCCGCGCCAGAGCGTCGCGCTCTACGACCTCTGCAAGGCCGGCCGCTGGGATGAGGCGATGGCGCTCCAGCGTAGGCTGTGGCGCATCAACGAGGCCTTTGCCCGCTTCAACCTGGCGGCCTGCATCAAGGCCGGATTGGCCATCCAGGGTTACGATGTCGGCGATCCCGTCCCGCCGCAGGCCGCTCTCACCGCCGATGCGCGCAAGGTGGTGGAAGCGGCCTTGCGGGAGCTTGGCTAGCCGTCCATAGGACGGCTTCGCTTGCGCTCGCCTATGCCCGGCATGACGAAATCGTGGATATACCGCCTAAAACCGCGGCTGGCCTCGCATGCCTCGATCCGCTAAAAGGCAGCCGCTTTTGAGACATTAAGGGACCCCACGGAATGAACATTCTTCCCGGCAATTTGCGTTTCGGAGCGGGGCAGCCCGTCAAGCGTTTGGAAGACCAGCGACTGCTCACCGGGAAGGGGCAGTTCATCGACGACAAGCCGGAAGATGGCGCGCTGTGGTTGTATCTGCTGCGCTCGCCCCATGCCCACGCGAAGATCGTCTCGATCGACACTGGCGCTGCCACTGCGATGCCCGGCGTGACCGCGGTCTACACCGGCGCCGACCTCGTCAAGGACGACATCGGCGTCATTCCGACGCTTAGCATCTTCAAGCGCCCCGACGGCAAGCCGATGACGGTGCCGCCACGTCGCCTGCTGGCGCACGACATCGTGCGCTACGCCGGCGAGGCCGTGGCCGCCGTGGTGGCCTCCTCGCGCGCCGACGCGCAGAGCGCGGCTGAAGCGATCGTGGTCGAATATGACGTGCAGCCGGCGGTGGTCGATCCTGTCGAAGCGGTCAAGCCCGGCGCGCCCGTGGTGTGGCCGGAGGCCCCCGACAACATCGTCGGCGCGATGGCTTACGGCGATGCAGCCAAGGTGGACGAGGCTTTTGCCAAGGCGGCGCATACCGTCGAGCTCGATCTCGTCAGCCAGCGCCTGGTGCCCTCGGCCATGGAGCCGCGCTCGACCATTGCCGAGATCGACAAGAAGACCGGCCGCCTTCTGCTGCATGTGCAGTCGCAGACGCCGGCCTCGACCCGGGACGTGCTGGCCGAGGCCGTGCTGAAGCGTCCCAAGGACAGCGTTCGCGTGCTGGTCGGCGATATCGGCGGCGGCTTTGGCCAGAAGACCAACCTCTATCCCGAGGACGGCATCGTCGCTTATGCCGCGACCAAGCTGAACAAGAAGATCCGCTGGCGCGGCGACCGCACCGACGAATTCGTCGGCGGCACCCATGGCCGCGATCTTACCTCGACCGCTTCCTTCGCGCTCGACGAGAAGGGCAAGGTGCTGGCCTATCGCGTCAGCTCGATCGGCTGTACCGGCGCGTATTCCTCGGGCGCGGCCAACATCATTCCGCTGGTGCTGGGGCCATTCGTGCAGACCGGCGTCTACGATTTGCCGCTGGTGCATTTCGAGGTGAAGTCGGTGATGACCCACACCGCACCCGTCGGCGCCTATCGCGGTGCGGGACGCCCGGAGGCCGTGTTCATCGTCGAGCGCCTCTTCGACGCGGCCGCGCGGAAAATCGGCATGGATCCGCGCGCGATCCGGAAAGCCAACTACATCAAGCCGGCGCAGCTGCCCTACACCAATGCTGCCGGGCAGGTTTACGATTCCGGCGCCTTCGCGCACATGCTCGATCGTGCCGTGAAGCTCGCCGACTGGGACGGCTTTGCCGCGCGCAAGAAGGCGGCGAAGAAGAAGGGCCTGCTCTACGGCCGCGGCCTCACCTCCTATATCGAATGGACTGGTGGCCGCGCCCACACCGAGAAGGTCAGCCTGCACGCGACGTCGGAAGGCCGCGTCATCCTGCATTCCGGCACCATGGCGATGGGGCAGGGATTGCAGACCACCTACACCCAGATGCTCTCCGACACGCTGGGCATTGCCATGGACAAGATCGACGTGGTCCAGGGCGACACGGATCTGGCGACGGGCTTTGGCAGCGTCGGATCGCGTTCGCTGTTCGTCGGCGGCACGGCGGTCGCGGTCTCCTCCAACGATCTGATCCAGAAGGCACGGGAGAAGGCAGCGAACGTGCTGGAGACCTCGATCGAGGACATCGAATATCAAGGCGGCATGCTCACCGTGGTCGGCACCGACCGCCGTATCAGCCTGTTCGACATTGCCGAGAAAGAAGGCGGCGCGAAACTCAGCGTCGATTCCGAAGGCGAGGTCGACGGTCCGAGCTGGCCGAACGGCACCCATATCTGCGAGGTCGAGATCGATCCGGAGACCGGCGTCTCCAAGGTCGTGCGCTACACGACCGTCGACGACGTCGGTGTCGCCGTGAACCCGATGCTGGTCACCGGCCAGATCCATGGCGGTGTCGCGCAAGGCATCGGCCAGGCGCTGTACGAAGGCGTCTCCTACGATGCCGACGGTCAGCTCCTCACCGCGAGCTATCAGGACTACTGCATCCCGCGCGCCGACGACGTTCCGCCGATCGTGGTGACGCTGGACGGTTCAGCGCCCTGCCGCACCAATCCGCTCGGCGCCAAGGGCTGCGGCGAATCCGGCGCCATCGGCGGTCCCCCCTGCGTCACCAACGGCGTGATGGATGCGCTCGCCGAACTCGGCATCACCCAGCTCAACACGCCCCTGACGCCGCAGAAGATCTGGCAGGCGATCAGGGACGCGAAGGTAGGGTAAGCGTAGCCCGCGCTGTGGCGGCGATTTCCGCTGTCGTCCCGGCCTAGTGCGCAATTGCGCACGGGGGGCCCGGACCCATAGCCACCGAGTCCAATTTGGCGACGGCTGGTGGTGACCAGCTTCGCGCTACCACTTCGTCACGACGTATGGGTCCCGGCCCCCTGTGCGCAATTGCGCACCAGGCCGGGACGACAGCGAGTGTGTAGCGCCAGTGCCCCTTAAATCCCCAGCATCATCTTCGCGATAATATCGCGCTGGATCTCCGAGGTGCCGCCGAAGATCGTATAGGCGCGGCCGTTGAGATATTCCGGTACCACCGTCAGCATCTCCTCCGGCATCGGCGGCTCATGGTTGAGCCTGTAGAGCGGGCGCATCGGCTCGACCGCGAGGGCGTCGTGGCCGATCACGTCGGCGCCGAGCCGCGTCACGGCCTGCCGGATCTCGCTATTGCGCAGCTTCAGGATCGACGACACCGCACCGGGATTCTGTCCGGTCTGCAATGCCGACAGCACGCGCAGCTCGGTCATCTCCAGCGCGTCGATGTCGACCTCGACCTCGGAGATGCGCGTCGCGATATCGAGGCTGTCGATCGCGCGCCCCGTCAGGTCGGACTCGGCGAGATCCGCGATCGCCTTCAGCCCCTCGCGCAATTTTGCGGAGGCGATGCCGGAGCCGCGTTCGAATTCGAGCAGATATTTGCCGTAGGTCCAGCCCTTGCCTTCCTCGCCGACGCGGTTGGCCACGGGCACCCGCACGTCGTCGAAGAATACCTGGTTGACCTCGTGGTCGCCGCCGATGGTGAGGATGGGGCGGGTCGTGATGCCCGGTGTCTTCATGTCGATCAGGATGAAGCTGATGCCATCCTGCTGCCGCGGGCCGTCGCTGGTGCGCACCAGCGCGAACATGCGGTTGGCGTGGTGGGCATGCGTGGTCCAGATCTTGGTGCCGTTGATGATGTAGTCGTCGCCATCGCGCACCGCGCGCGTCTTCAGCGAGGAGAGATCGGAGCCGGAGCCCGGCTCGGAATAGCCCTGGCACCAATAATCCTCGCCGGAGAGAATGCGCGGCAGGTAGAAGTTCTTCTGCTCAGGCGAGCCGAAGCCGATGATGACGGGGCCGACCATCTTCACGCCCATCACGTTGACGTTGGGCACGCCGGCCCGCGCACTTTCGGTCTCGAAAATCCAGCGCTGCGCCGGCGTCCAGTCGGGACCGCCATGCTCGACCGGCCAGCCCGGCGCGCCCCAGCCCTGCTTGTGCAGCGTGCGCTGCCAGGCCATGCCGATATCGGGGTCGGAGAACACCGACGGCGTCAGCGCAGTCGCGCGCTTCATCTCTTCGGTGAGATTTTTGGCAATGAAGCCGCGCACCTCGTCCTGGAAGGCGCGCTCCTCGGCATTGAACGACAGGTCCATGATGCGGTCCTTGTATCAGGCCGGCACGGTGGTGCGGCCAAGCCGGGCGTGGCGGCCATAATGGTGGGCGCTGCCGCCGAACAGCGTGTCGAACGCGACCAGCCGCTTGAAATAGGCGCCGACCTCGAGCTCCTCGGTGACACCCATGCCGCCGTGAAGCTGGATTGCCTGCTCGCCGACGAAGCGCGCGGATCTGCCGATCTTCGCCTTCGCGCCGGAGGCGGCCCGCGCGCGCTCGACCGGATCGGCATCGACCTTCAGCGCGGCGCGCAGCGCCATCGAGCGCGCTTCGTCGACCTGCACCGCCATGTCGGCGAGGCGGTGGCGGATCACCTGGTTGGCCGAGAGCGGCCGGCCGAACTGCTTTCGGATTTTGGTGTACTCCAGCGTGGTGTCCAGCAGCACCTGCATGATGCCGACGGCCTCGGCACCGACCGCGGCCATGGCGCGGTCAACAGCCCATTCGATTGCCGGCAGTGCGTCGTGGCCATTGCCGAGCAGCGCATCCTCCGGCAGTTGCGCATCCGACAGCACGATGTTGCAGGCCCGCCCGCCGCCGAGGCGCTCGTAGTCGGAGATCGCAACATTTGGCGTCGTCGCCGGCACCAGAAACAGGCCGATCCGCGCCGACGGTCCCTGATGATCATGGATATGCGCAGAGACGATGATCTCGTCGGCGGCGTGGCCGTCAAGCACGGCAATCTTGTTGCCGGCAAGGCGCCAGCCTTGCGCCGTCTTGTGGGCGGTGGTTGCGACCTTGGCAAGGTCGAACCGCGCCGCGCGCTCGGAATGCGCGAGCGCGAGCTTCAACGATCCGTCCGCGATCTTCGGCAGGATTGCCTGCTTCTGCGCCGTGCTGCCGCATCGCTCGATCAACGCAGCGCCAAGCACGACTGTCGCGACATACGGCTCCGACACCAGCCCGCGGCCGAATGCTTCCATTAAAATGCCGATCTCGACCGCGCTGCCGCCGAGCCCGCCAAACTCCTCCGCGATCGGCAATGCAAGCCAGCCGAGTTCGGCGAATTGCGTCCACACCGCCGGGCTGAAGCCGAGCGGGTCGTTCGCCATCTTGCGGCGGTGATCGGCATCGTAGCTTTCGGCCACGAAACGCTCCGCGCTTTCGCGCAGCAGCCGTTGCTCGTCGGTGAGATTGAGATCCATCCCGTCTAGTCCGCGGCCGCCGGCGGCTTGCGCACGGAGGGGTGCAGGCCGGATGGATCGACGACCATGCCGAATTCCTGAAGATTATGCGCGTGACAGAGCTGATGCAGCGCAAAGGCCTGGTCGATTGCCGCCGGTTGGCCCATGACGTCAACCGAACGATTCACCGCCTCCTTGGTCAGCTTCAGTGCAAAGGACGGTTTTGATGCGATCCGGCGCGCCAGCTCCAGCACGCGCGATGAAAGCTCCGCGCGCGGCACGATCCGGTTGACCATGCCGAGCTGGTGCGCCTCCTGCGCGCTCCAGCTGTCTGCGGTGAACAGAAATTCCTTGGCCTTGCGCGGGCCGAGCTCCCAGGGATGCACGAACCATTCGACGCCGCAGACACCCATGGTGACCACGGGATCGCAGAACTGCGCGTCGTCGCTGGCGACGATGAGATCGCAGGCCCAGGCCAGCATCAGCCCGCCGGCGATGCATTTGCCGTGCACCTCTGCAATCGTGGGCTTGGCGAGGTTGCGCCAGCGCCGCGTGATCTGGAGATAGATCTCCTGCTCGCGCGCGAAGCGGCCATGGGCGTTTGATTCGGCGAAGCCGCCCCAATTTCCGATCGGCGGAAAATCCACGCCTGCTTCATTCTTGCTGCCGGGTCGCAGGTCATGGCCCGAGGAGAAGTGCGGACCATTGCCGGCGAGAATGATGACCTTGACCGTATCGTCCTGCACCGCCTCATCGAAGGCGGCGTTGAGATCGTAGGTCATTTGCAGGTTCTGCGCGTTGCGCGCGTCGGGCCGGTTCATCACGACCCGGGCAATCGCCGGCTCCGGCCTCTCCACGAGGATGGTCTCGAACGAGCTCATCGCGTTCCCCTGGCGTTCCCGAACCGGTTTATTGTTCCCTTGAGTTGACTATTACAGCCGGGATTAAGCAAGAGGCTTGCGTACATCGGCTGCTTTTGGCGGCCTCGGCCCGGACGCAAGATGTCTGGCATCTCGCGCATGCAATCTGGTAGCTTGCGCCCGATTCCACCGGGAGAAATTTGATGCGCAAGATCCTGACCGTGCTGGCGGCGCTGGCCTCGTTGAGCCTCACCAATTGCGGCTATAACGCGATCCAGAGCGAGGACGAGCAGATCAAGGCCAACTGGTCCGAGGTCGTGAACCAGTATCAGCGCCGCGCCGATCTCGTGCCCAACCTCGTCAACTCGGTGAAGGGTTTTGCGCAGCAGGAGAAGGACGTGCTGCTCGGCGTCACCAATGCCCGCGCCAAGGTCGGCAGCATCCAGGCGACGCCGGAGGTGCTGAACGATCCCGCCGCATTCCAGAAATTCCAGGCCGCCCAGGGCGAGCTCTCCGGCGCGCTGTCGCGGCTGCTGGTGGTCACCGAGAACTACCCGCAGCTCAAGTCGGATGCGCTGTTCAAGGATTTGATGTCGCAGCTCGAGGGCACCGAGAACCGCATCACGGTGGCGCGCAACCGCTACATCAAGGCGGTGCGGGACTACAACGTCACCATCCGTTCGTTCCCGAGCAACGTCACCGCGATGATGTTCGGCTACAAGGAGAAGCCGAACTTCACGGTCGCAAACGAGAAGGAAATCTCGACCGCACCGAAGGTCGATTTCAATCCGGCGCCCGCGCCGTCGAAGTAAGTGCGCGCTTTTTTGCGCATGCGCCTAGCCCCACCCACCGCCGTCATTCCCCGCGAAAGCGGGGAATCCAGTACGCCGCGGCTTCACCGTATCCCGCCGGCGTCTCTGGAATACTGGATCGCCCGGTCGAGCCGGGCGATGACAGCGAGGTTGTGGTGCACGATAGTCCTTTTGTCGCTATTGCTTGGCTCAGTATTCCCCGCCTCAGCCGATGTCGCCATACCCCAGCTCACCGGCCGCGTGGTCGATCAGACCGGTACGCTCTCCAGCGGCGACATCGCCGCGCTGTCGCAAAAGCTGCAGGACTTCGAGACCCGCAAGGGCAGCCAGCTCGTCGTCCTGATCGTGCCGACGACGGATCCGGAGACGATCGAGCAGTTCGCGATCCGCGTTGCTGAGGCCTGGAAGATAGGGCGCAAGAAGGTCGACGACGGCGCCATCCTCGTCGTGGCCAAGAACGACCGGCATTTGCGCATCGAGGTCGGTTACGGCCTCGAGGGCGCGCTCACCGACGTCACCTCGCGGCGCATCATCGATGAAGCCATCACGCCGAAATTCAGGAGTGGCGATTTCGCCGGCGGCATCACGGCGGGCGTCGATCGCATGATCCGCGTCATCGATGGCGAGCCGCTCCCGACGCCCTCGCGCAGCGTGAATTTCGGCGATTGGAACGACATCGAACCGCTTTTCTTCTTTCTGCTGTTCGGCCCGCTGGTCATCGGCGGCATCCTGCGCTCCATGTTCGGGCGGCTGTTCGGTTCGGGGATCACCGGAGCGATCGTTGGTGTCATCGCCTGGTTCGTGATCGGCTCTGCGGTGATCGGACTGGGCGTCGGTGTGCTCGGCGCTGTCCTGACGTTTATTGCCGATCTGTTTGGGGCGGGATCGGGCACGGGATCCTCGCGTCGCGGCTCGTGGTCGAGCGGTTCGTCATCCGGCGGCTGGAGCAGCGGGTCGTCGTCGAGCGGCGGCTTCAGTGGCGGTGGCGGCAGCTTTGGCGGCGGCGGTGCTTCGGGGAGCTGGTAGGTCATGAGCATCAGGCGCATCACCCGGCATCTGCTCCAGCACCATTGGCGTGCCAAGCAGGTGTTCCCTAAGGGCGTGCTCGACCGCATCGAGCAGGCGATCAAGCGCGGCGAAGCCATGCATTCCGGCCAGGTGCGGTTCGTGGTCGAAGGCGCGCTCGACGGCGGCCCGCTGTTTCGTAACCAGCCGGCGCGCGAGCGGGCACTCGACGTCTTCTCGCAACTACGCATCTGGGACACCGCGCACAACAACGGCGTCCTGATTTACCTCCTGCTCGCCGACCGCGATGTCGAGATCGTCGCCGACCGCGGTATCGATACGAAGGTTGGCGCCGAGGGCTGGGAGAGCATCTGCCACGCGATGGAAGTCGAGTTCAGGTCGGGGCAGTTCGAGCGCGGCGCGATCGGCGGGATCGAGGCGGTGTCGCGAGAGTTGGCAAGGCATTTCCCGCCAAGCGGAGCGCACCCGAACGAGCTGCCGGATGCGCCGGTGGTGATCTAGCCGCTACAAGCAGGCGGTGACGGAGTCCCGCTGTCGTCCTGGCGAAAGCCAGGACCCATTACCCCAGGGAGAAGTTTGGCGAAGATTCATCGTTCGGTACGCCTGCTGCGTACGACCGATGGACCTCGCGGTATGGGTCCTGGCTTTCGCCAAGACGACGTTGTGGGGGCATCGGTGCTTCGCCCCGCGGACGGACGCCCGCGGCGCATTTAATCATCCAGCTTGTTCAAATCCCGCACCGACTGCATGATCGGCTCGAAATTCGAGCGCGCATCCAGCGCGTCGAACAATTGTGCTGTGTCCTCCAATAGACCGTGCGACCGCGCGATGGCGATACGCACGTCTTCCTGCGGCGTGTCCGACAGCCGGCCGTGGCCTGATAGCAGGATCTTCGCGTTCAATCCCTTGAGCCGCTCCAGCGATTCGATGTAGTCGGCGATGCTGCCCGAACCGAACACGCCGCCCATCACGCCGCCTGGCATGAGCGTATCGGCGGCAAACAGCAGCCCCTTGTCCTGATCGAACAGCGTGATGCAGGCCGACGTGTGTCCTGGCGTGTGCATGACGTTGAGACGGAAATTGCCGAGGTCGATCAGATTGCCTTCCTCGAGCCAGATGTCGATATTAACAGGTACGTTCGGCTCGTTGAACATCTTTCGCAGCATCGAGAAGTCGTCGCGCAGCATGATCTTGTTGGCGGCGAGGCGATGGGCGGCGACGAAGGTGCGGCGCTCGTTGAAGTGCCAGGCCGCGCCGATGTGGTCGAGATGCTCGTGGCTGAGCACCACCATGTCGATCTTTTCCGGCGGGCAGCCGGCGAAGTTCAGGCATTCGACCATCGCCGCATAGTTCGAGGACAGCCCGGTATCGATCAGGATGGTCCGCGCCGAGCCGCGCACGAGATAGACGTTGGCGGCGCGATTGGAGAAGCGGATCTGGTAGACGTCGTCCGCGGCCTGGATCAGCGAGCAGGTGTCGTTCTTCATCAGGACCGGAAAGGCCGTGGGCTTGCCGTCGCTCATGATTGGGCCGCCCGGTAGCTGACCGCGTTGGCGGCGCGCAGGCGTTTCGACAGCGCATCCATCACCATCAGTGCAAACGCCGGCTGCTGGCTGACGAGATAGACGAAGCGGGCGTGGTTGACCCTCATCACCTTGGTGTTCGGTGCCGCCGCGATCGCGGTCGCCGAACGTGCGGAGCCGTCGATCACGGCCATCTCGCCGAAGAATTCGCCCTTGCCGAGTTTGATGATGCTGGTCTTGCTGGCGCCGCTGATCTTGGCGATCTCGACCTCGCCGTCGAGGACAACGTACAGCTCGCGGCCGGTCGAGCCTTCCTCGAAGATGATGTCATCGACGCCAAATTCGTTGATGCACTTCTCGATCGTCATGACACCCCCAAGGGCCGTCTGCAGCCGTTCTGGCTGACAGGACAGTCATGTTAGCGGGGTAACAGGGGCGGGCAAACAGCCCGTTCGGCGGGAGCGTGGCCTGCCGCAGGGCAGCATCGGCTGACAATTTGTTGCACAGCGCCACACCGGTTCCACGTTCCCGGCCCAATTCGGCCCCGGATGAGTTCCTAAAATTTTGGTAAGCGGGTCCGCAGGTAAGGAATTCGCAAGCAATGAAAGTTACCAAAAGGTCAACCGAGACTGGAGTATTTGAGCCGTGAGCGAACCAATGGCCGAGCAGGCCGTCCAGGATACTGGCGTCGTCGAAGCCGCCGCGACCGCGCCGCAGGCCGTCGAGGCTGCGGGGATCGAGGCCCCTTCGATTGCCCCCGACCACGAAACGCCGCCCAAGCCTGATCCAGTGAAGCCCGACCCGGTCAAGATCGAGCCGCCAAAAATCGAGGCCTCGCGGATCGAGGTGCCCAAGTTCGAGGCCAAGGTTGAGCCCAAAGCCGAGACCAAGTCCGAGCCAAAGCTCGGCAAGCTCATCGTCATGGCACCCGCGGAGCGGTCCTGGGACCGTGAAGAGTTTGCCCCGCATGTGAAGTCGGACGAGCCGCGCGAGGCCGGCGGCAAGCGCCGCCTGTCGGCGATGGCCGCGGTGGTGGCGATTGCGGCCAGTGTCGGCGCCATCAGCGGCGCGCTCGCGACCGCAGGGATGATGCACTTCGCAAGCCCCGCGCCGGCCCAGGTTGCCGACACCAGCGCGCTGGAATCCTCGGTCGCCCGGATCGATGCCGATGTCGTCGCGCTCAAGGCGAACGTAGAACATACCTCCAAGACCGGTCTCGGCCAGTTCAACCGCACCAACGACCGCCTCGACAAGCTCGAGAAGGCGCAGGCCGAGCCGATGGCCAAAATCGCGAAGCTGTCGGAGACCGTCGACAAGCTCCGCGCCACCCCGACGGCGGCTCCCGCCCAGGCCGCAGCCGCCGTGCCAGCCAGGGAGACCACCGGCTCGATCGCGCCGACCCAGGTTGCGACCGCCGCAGCTGCGCCGGCTCCCGCCGCGCCCAAGCCCGAGGTCGGCCGGCTGCCGACGGTCGAAGGCTGGGTGCTGCGCGACGTCTCCAACGGCGGCGCGCTGATCGAGGGCCGCGGTGGCCTCTACGAGGTCTACGCCGGCGACCCCATCCCCGGCGTCGGCCGTGTCGATGCGATCCGCCGTCAGGACGGCCGCTGGGTGGTCGTCACCAGCAAGGGGCTGATCGTCTCGCGCTGAGCGGCTGCTATCCGATTTCCGAAAAGGCGCTTCACCACCATGTGAAGCGCCTTTTTGCTTGAATAGCCGTCCCTGCGCGGTGTTACCTGAGACATGAGCCGCGCGTTGCGAATTCTCGTTGCCGTCGCCGTGTTTTTCGGTGGCATCGTGTCGTCGTTGGCCGCGGAGAACGCGCAGCTGGCGCGCGGCACGGCGATCACCGATCCCGATCTCCTGCGCGAGCTCGACCGGCACGATGCACTCACGATCTCGCGCCTGTTGTGGCCGGAGCGGAACGCGGATTTTCCGCTGACGACCGATCTGATGTTTTCGTGGCTGTCGCAGCTCAAGGAAATTCGCCCCGCGATCGAGGCGGAGATCGACCGCTACGCCGCCCGGCAGAAAGAGGCATATCCGACCGAGACCATCGGCGTCGGCGAAGGCTTCGACGTGCAATTGTTCGATCGGTCCAATCTGAAATCCCGCGACACCCGTTTCGTGCTGGCCGGCATCGTCAACCGGATGGACCGGGCCTATGTCTCGGAAGAGTCCTGCGGCGAGATCAGGCTGATCTATCGTCTTGCACGTTTCGAGACCAAACCGGACGGCGACAGGACAGCCACGCGGCTGCCGATGACGCTCAACCTGGTGATGAAGGCGCGCGATGCGCGGCAGACGGATGCGAGCGGCAAGCCGATCACCTGCGCCGAGGTCGCGCGACGCTGGCTCGGCAATGGCGACTGGCAGGGGCTGATCGGCAGCAGCTTCCATCCTTACGATGCGATGCTCGATCGCATCGAGACCAACATTCAGATCTCGGTTGCAGCGAAATCGGCACTGCACGATTTCCGCTCCGATTATCTGCTCAAGGTGTTCAAGTACGACGCTGTCTCGAAGACGTTCGCGGAATCGACGCTGGAGAACCAGATCGACCGCGACAGTATTCTTGCCGATAATGATCTCCGGCGCGACTTCAGGGATTGGCTGCTCGCGCCCGATCATCTTCGTGAGTTCGATCGCGGCACGGTGCTGATCCCCGAGAAATTCCTGGCCAAGGCTGCAATCGTGCCGACGCCAGCCGGCCTCGATGCTTCTCCGTTGCAGCCGGAGTTCGGGATGATGCAAGGGGAGGGCAATGGAGAGGGACAAGGCGAGCCGGTCTTCTCCGAGAACGACGTAGTTGGTGCGCTGAAGCAAGCTGCTGCGCGCGGGGACATGCTGAACGTCCGCTCCGTCGCGGGCTTCCAGCGCCGCCTCAATGACGTCAGTTGCGCCGGCTGCCATCAGACCCGCGGCATCGGCGGCTTTCATTTTCCGGGCGTCGATTGGCTTGCGGACAAGCCGTCCAATGCCACCATCGTGCCGGCTTCCCCGCATTTTCTTGGCGACCAGGTCCGCCGCCGCGACATCCTGACCGCGATGGCCGCAGGCAAACGCCCTGATTTCTCACGTGGATTTGCCAGCCGGCCGCAGACCCGCGGCAGCACTGAGTTGGCCGGGACCGAATATCAGGACGGCTGGGGCGCGCATTGTTCCCTGGAAAATGCGGGATCGGGATCGGCCGACAGGAGTTTTACGTCGTGGAGCTGTGCTAAAGGGCTGACCTGCCAGGCTGCCGCGGCCTCGCGCCGCATCGGCATGTGCTTCATCAAGACGCGTTAGGCCGCTTGCAACCGATTTGGATGACCGATGACGGACTCCAGCGAAGCCAACAAGGAGCGCAATCGCGAGATCGCGCAGAATGAAGAAGCCAAGCAGGTCAGTGGCAGCGTCCGCGTCAGCACCTGGGCGGTCGCGGTCGTCGTCATCATCGGCGGAATCCTGGTCACGCTCGGCTGGCTGGCGCTGAAGTAGTCGGCGCCCTCACTTCGCGTAGTTCGTCATCCGCTTGCCGGGCAGCAGCTCGTAGGCCGGCTTCCATCCGGGCAGTGCGGCCATGCGGCCAAGCCAGGCGTGGATGGCGGGATAGCTTTCCGCGAAATCGAAGCCGTGCTCGTCGCTCGGATAGTGCAGATAGGCCATCATCGAGATATCGGCGACCGTCGGCCTGGTGCCGATCGCGAATTCATTGCGCTGGAGATGGCTATCGAGGATGCCGAGAAAATCCTCGAGCCGCCGGCGGAAATGTTTCAGCACCTGCGGATCGTTGTTTTGCGTGAAGGCGCGCATGAAGCGGTAGGTCGCCATGTAGCCGGTGAGCTTGTGGTTGTCCCAGAACAGCCAGCGCAGCAGCTCGAACTTTTCCTCCTCGGTCTCGGCGCCGAACTGCCCGAACTGCTCGGCAAGCTTGAGCAGGAGAGGCGCGGTCTGCGTCATCTTCACACCGTCGACTTCGAGCACGGGAATCTCGCCCATCTCGTTCACGCTCTTGCGCCATTCCGGCGTGCGCGTGACGCCGCCGCCAAAGTCGGTCCAGACCGGCTCGAACCTCTCGCCGCAAAGCGTCAGCATCAGCGCCAGCTTGTAGCTGTTGCCGGATTCGGGGAAGTAGTGCAGGCGGTAGCTGGGCATGTGACCTCGTGATGGCTTTGCCAATCTTTATACCGCAATGTTCCGATGTCGTCATTGCGAGCGCAGCGAAGCAATCCAGCAATGCATCCGCGGTGGGATTCTGGATTGCTTCGCTGCGCTCGCAAGGACGGGGTTGCGTCAGCGTGTCGCCTTACTCAACCGCCCCCTGCGACCGCAGCTGCTTGATCGCCGCCTCGTCGTATCCCGCGCCACGCAAAATCTCGTCACTGTGCTCGCCGACGCCGGGCGGTTTGCGCGGCTGCACTTTCTTGGCGCCGTCGATCCAGATCGGGCTGGAGATGGTGAGCATGGTGTCGTTCTCGAACGGTACCAGAACTTCGTTGTCGAGCATCTGCTTGTCGTTCGGGATGTCGTCCAGAATGCCGACGATGCCGAACACCAGCCCGTTGCCGTCGAGGATCTTGCGCCATTCGGCGAGATCCTTGGTCGCAAAGGTCTCGTCAAAGATCTTGATCAGCTCGACCGAGCGGGCGTGGCGGTCGGGTTTGGTGGCGAAACGCGGATCGGTGATGAGGTCTTCGCGGCCGAGACACTTGGCCAGCGTCGGAAACTGCTTCTCCTCGCTCAGCAGCGACAGGATCAGCCAGCGGCCGTCCTTGCACTGGTAGTGGTTGGCGACCGCATTCAACGCGCGTTCGCGCGGCCGCCGCTCGGCGAACTTGGCGCCGCAGAGTTTAGCCTGCGCCAGCACGCTAGCGGCCCACACGCCGTTCGCCATCAGATTGGAGGCGACATGCGAGCCCTTGCCGGTCTTCTCGCGCTGGTACAGCGCGGTGACGATGGCGCCGTAGAACGCCATCGCGCAGGGATGGTCGCCCATGCCGGCGACCGAGCGGGCCGGCGTCGTGTCGGTGTCGGCGCGGACGAGGTCCATCAGGCCGGAGCGCGCCCAATAGGCGTTGCTGTCGAAGCCGGGCTTGTTGGCCTCTTCGCCTTTTTCGCCATAGCCAGTGAAGGAGGCGTAGATCAGGCGGTCGTTGAGATGGGCGAGATGGTCATAGGTGATGCCGAGCTTGGCGCGCACTGGCGGCGGCATGTTTGTGATGAAGACGTCGGCCTCTTCCACCAGCTTGTAGAGCACGGCCTGCGCCTCGGGCTTTGAGAGGTCGAGCGCGATGCTCTTCTTGTTGCGGGCCTCAAGCAGCCAGGCGAAATTGTGCTCGCTGCTCGGATAGCCCGGAATGTTGGGCAGGTTGCGGTAGGGATCGCCGGCGCCGGGCGGCTCGATCTTGACGACATCGGCACCGAAATCCGACAGCACGGTCGCGGCGGCTGGTGCTGCGATGAAGCTCGCGCAATCCAGCACCTTGAGCCCTGCAAAAATGCCCTTTTCCATTGCGGCGTCGCTCCCTCGCTCGTGTTGTTTCCCGCGCGCTGGAATTGGCGAGGGCCACGTCACGGCAGCATTAGACCGATGTTTCGGCGGGATGCAACGCTCCTCGCCGCGCCTCACTCATCTCCTGCGAGCAGGGCAGCGTTGCCACCGGCTGCTGCGGTGTTGATCGTTACGGTCTGCTCGGTCGCAAAGCGCGCGAGGTAGTGCGGGCCGCCGGCTTTCGGACCGGTTCCGGACAGGCCGTTGCCGCCAAACGGTTGCACGCCGACGACAGCGCCGATCATGTTGCGATTGACGTAGATGTTGCCGATCTGGACACGGTCGACGATCGCCTCGATCGTATCGTCGATACGGGAATGGATGCCGAGCGTCAGCCCGTAGCCGGTGCGCTCGATGGCTTGCAGGACGCGTTCGAGATTTTCGGCACGATAGCGCACGACGTGGAGAATCGGGCCGAACACCTCCGAGGTCAGCTGGCCGGCATCCCCAAGCTCGAAAATATGCGGCGCGACGAAGCAGCCCTCCGGCGCGCTGCCGGCAAAGTGCAGCCGCGCCTCGGTCTTCATTCGTGCGATGTGCGCATCGAGGCGCTGCTTGGCCTCGACATCGATCACCGGGCCGATATGGGTCGCGACGTCGCTCGGATCGCCGATCTTCAACTCGCGCGCCGCGCCCGCGATCATCTCGATCATGCGGTCGGCAACGTCCTCCTGCACGAACAGCAGCCGCAGCGCCGAGCAGCGCTGGCCGGCGGAACGGAACGCCGAGGTGACGACGTCGTCTGCGACCTGCTCGGGCAGCGCAGTCGCATCCGCGATCATGGTGTTGATGCCGCCTGTCTCCGCGATCAGCGGCACGATCGGCCCGTCCTTGGCCGCCAGCGCCCGGTTGATGCTGCGCGCGACCTCGGTCGAGCCGGTGAAGACGATTCCGGCGATATCGGGGTGCGCGGTCAGCCCGGCGCCGACGCGGCCGTCGCCGACGACGAGGTGGAGCGCGCTTGCGGGGATGCCGGCCTCGTGCAGCAGCCGTATCGTCTCAACCGCGACGCACGGGGTCTGCTCCGCGGGCTTGGCCACCACGCTGTTGCCGGCCATCAGCGCGGTCGTGACCTGGCCGAGGAAGATCGCCAGCGGAAAATTCCATGGCGAGATCGCCACGAAGACGCCGCGGCCGCGCATGGCCAGCGCATTGCTCTCGCCGGTCGGACCCGGCATCGCCACATCATTGCCGAACAGCTTGCGGCCCAGCGCGGCGTAATAGCGGCAGAAGTCGGCGGCCTCGCGCAGCTCCGACAGCGCATCGTCGAGCGTCTTGCCGCCCTCGCGTTGCAGCAGCGCGATGAAATGGGGCGCGCGGTTCTCCAGAAGATGCGCGGCCTGCTCCAGCGCCGCTGCGCGCGTGGCTGCGGGTGTCCGGCTCCAGGCGGCAAAGCCCGCGCGCGCAGCCGTCACGGCCGCGTTGGCCTGATCCGGCGTTGCATCGGCGATCGGCTTGAGATCGATCCTCTCGGCCTTGACGTCGGTCAGCAACCGGTCGAGCGCGGCTCGCGCGCCGAATTCGACGCCGCGTGAATTGCGCCGCTCCGGCGCGAACAGATCGCCTGGCAACGGAATCTTGGGATGGGCCGCCTGCTGCGGCCGGACAACGGCATCCGCCGGACGTTGCAACAGCGCCGTAACAGGCACGCGGTAATCGGAGGCCTGCGCCACGAAGGAGGAATTGGCACCGTTCTCCAGCAGTCGCCGCACCAGATAGGCGAGCAGGTCGCGATGGCTGCCGACCGGGGCGTAGGTGCGGTAGGCGATGTCGGGGTGGTCCTTGGCGAGCTGCTCATAGAGCGCCTCGCCCATGCCATGCAGGCGCTGGAATTCGAAGCCGCCGTTTTCACCGGCAAGCTCCAGCACGGTCGCGACGCTCAGCGCGTTGTGGGTGGCGAATTGCGGGAAGATGCGTGGCCGCAGGCTCAACAGCTTTTGGGCGCAGGCGACGTAGTTCAGATCCGTCATCGCCTTGCGGGTGAACACAGGGTAGCCGTCGAGCCCGCGCTCCTGCGCGCGCTTGATCTCGGTGTCCCAATAGGCGCCCTTGACCAGCCGCACCATCAGCTTGCTGTCGTGCGCGCGGGCGAGCGCATCGACATAGTCGATCACGGCGCCGGCGCGCTTCTGATAGGCCTGGATCGCGAGGCCAAATCCGTCCCAGCCGGCAAGCGAGGGATCGGCGAGCGTTGCCGCGATCACGTCGAGGGACAATTCCAGCCGGTCGGCTTCCTCGGCATCGACGGTGAAGTTGAGATCATGGGCCTTGGCGCGCTGCGCCAGGTCCAGCAGTTGCGGCACCAGCTCAGCCATCACGCGGTCGCGGCTGATCGCCTCAAAGCGCGGATGCAGCGCCGAGAGTTTGACGGAGATGCCGGGCCGGTCGGGCAGGGGATGGTTGCCGGCCGTCTTGCCGATGGTCTCGATCGCACTGGCATAGGCGTCGAAATAGCGCCTGGCGTCAGTGGCCGTGCGCGCGCCTTCGCCGAGCATGTCGAAAGAATAGCGCTGCCTCTCACCGGAGCGTGGCCGGGCCCGCTCCAGGGCCTGCTCGATGGTCTCCCCCAGCACGAAATGATTGCCCATCAGCCGCATCGCCTGGCGCGTGGCGGTGCGCACGGCCGGTGCGCCCAGCCGCTTCACCAGCCGGCCGATGGTGCCGTCGGGCGTCTCGCCGGGCTGGATCACCCGCGCCGAGAGGCCTAATGCCCAGGCCGAGGCGTTGACCAGGAAGGCGGTAGACTTGGTCTCGTGGTGGATGAAGTCGCCCTCGCCGAGCTTGTCCTCGATGAACTGGTCGGCGGTGTGCGCATCCGGCACGCGCAGCAGCGCCTCGGCCAGCACCATCAAGGCCAGCCCTTCCTTGGTCGAGAGCGCGAACTCCCGCAGCATGTCCTCGACCCCACCAAGCCGGTCGTCGCGCTTGCGGATCGCTTCGATCAGCCGGGTCGCGGTGCGATCGATCCGCGCCTCCTGCGGCGCGCCGAGATGCGCAGATGGCAAAAGGCGCGCGGCGATGTCGGCATCATCGGGCGCGTAGGGAGCGATGAAGGGAGGTGGAATGTTCGGCATGGCGTATCCTGTGGCTCCAATCCAGGATAATGCCCACGCGACCTTAGCTCGATAGACAATTTAGCTCATTCGGCTTAGAAAATGAAGCTATCGAGTTATTTGGCCTTATGAATTATGGAATTAGATCGCATCGACCGGAAAATCCTCTCGATTTTGCAGCAGGACGGGCGAATCGCCAATGTCGAGCTCGCGGAACGCATCGGGCTGTCGCCGACCTCGATCGGCGAGCGGCTGAAGCGTTTGCAGCGAGAGGGTTTTATCGAGGGCTATGGCGCCCGGCTGAACCCGCACCGGCTCGGCCTCGGGCTCCTGGTGTTCGTCGAAGTGCTGCTCGACAAGACCACGCCCGACAATTTCGAGCGTTTTGCCCGCGCGGTGAAACTCGCGCCCGAAGTGCTGGAGTGTCACATGGTTGCCGGCGGCTTCGACTATCTTGTGAAGGCGCGGCTGGCGGACATGACCGCGTATCGACGTTTCCTCGGCGAGACCCTGCTGTCGATGCCGGGCGTGCGCGAAACGCGAACCTATGCGGTGATGGAAGAGATCAAGCGCGACGCACCATTGCCGGTGGACTAACGAAGTGCCGTCGCGATTGTCATTGCTGGGGCGTCGAACGGGCGGTCTTCGCGGGCAAATAGTTCTCCGTGTGCAATCGCAACGCCTGTCGTCGAGTGCACTGACCGTCTTCTGAAATTTCTTGGCCCGGCTCCCGGATCGATCCGGGAGTTAGCAACAGCCGGCGGGCTTATACTTTGAGGTTCTCTGCGGAGCTTTTGCCTCGGTTTGCGATCTCTTCATATTCCACCGTCTGTCCTTCGTTCAGGGACGACAGACCGGCTTTCTGCACTGCCGAGATATGCACGAACACATCCTTGCCGCCCGACGCAGGCTGGATAAATCCATAACCCTTCGTCGGGTTGAACCACTTGACCGTACCTTTAGCCATCACGACTTCTCCGCGGGTCTTCCTCCGAGATCTCGAACCGCCAGTCCCCGCCAACCGGCCGGTTCGGTCCTAATACGATACGCGGAATGTGGCTGGCTTGGTAGCTCAAACCACATCGGCATTTCGCCGAATTCCGCTCAACTTCGCGGCGTTTTTGCCGGATTTGCCCGTTTCGCGGTCACTTGGTCCGCGCGCCGCGCGCCATCCGTCAATAAGTCGCGGCCAGATAATCGACGATCTTGCCGACATCGGCATCGTCGATGGGGGCGCCATAGACCTTGATCATCTTGGTCACCTCGGCCTGCCAGAAACCTTTCTTGTCCTTCATTGGCGGCTGCGTGTTGATGTAGTCGGACGAATGGCAGGCCGTGCAATTGCCCTGAACCACTTCGAGATTGGGCCCGGGCTTGAACGCCGCGACCTCATCGGGGGTCTTGTAGTTGACCGGTGCTGCAAGTGCCGCACCCACCACGGCGGCGAGGGCGAGTGCGATGGCGAGGAAAACGGTGCGCTGCATGATCATTCCCCTCAAGCCACGGTGACGCGGACGGTTTCGACGACGTTGCGAAGATAGCCCGCCGGATTCCAGCGCGGCGTATCCGGCTGGGTTTCGCCGCCATTGCCGGTGGCGCGCACCTTGAGCTCGTGGGAGCCCGCCGCGAGCTTCACCGGCAGTGTCCATTCGCGGAACGAGTATTTGCCAAGATCCTTGCCGAGCCTGGTGCTGGTCCAGGTCTTGCCGCCATCGGTGGAGACCGCGACCTCCTTGATACCCTTGCCGCCGTCGAAGGCGATGCCGCGCAGCGTGGTGCCGCCTGCTTTCAGCTTGGCGCCGTCGGGGACGCTGGTGATGAAGGAACGGATGGTGAAGCGGTTGATCGGGATCGTCGCCTTCGGTGCGGTGCCGGGCTCGACCGCATTGTTGGGCGTGTCGGGAATGCGATAGGCCGACTTCATCCAGAAACCGTCATAGACATTGTCGACGACGGTGATCTCGTTGAGGTGCTTGACCCAGTAGGTGCCGAAATAGCCGGGCACGATCAGGCGCAGCGGAAAGCCGTTGAGGAAGGGCAGGTCCTCGCCGTTCATGCCATAGGCCAGCATCACCTCGCCGTCGCTGGCATGATCGATATCGAGTGCCTTGACGAAATCGGGCGTCTTGTCGCTGATCGGACCGTCCATGCCGTTGAAGGTGACCTGCTTGGCGCCGCTCTGCACGCCCGCCATCGCCAGCACGGCCTTCAGCGGTACGCCGCGCCAGCGCGCATTGCCCATCGCCCCGTTGGCGAGCTGGCCGCCGGCCACGCGCGGATCCAGGAAGCCGCGGCTGTTGCCGGAGCACTGGTTGACGGCGACGATCTCGGTCGCCTTCATCTTCCTTATGTCCTTGAGCGACAGCTTGAGCGGCTTGTCGACCTTGCCCTTGACCTCGAGCGTGAACTTGTCGGGGTCGAGACTGTAGGGCAGGTCGGAAAGGTGATAGCGCACGAAGAACGCGTTATTCGGCGTGATCGGGCCGTCGTTGAACACCGCGAACGGCGTCTCGAGCTGCGGCGGGCGGCTGGTCAGGCCGATCATCGGCCGCTTCTGCGGATATTTCACCAAGGGCCGTTCGCCATTGGCAAAGGGAAGGGTGACGGTGTCGAGTGCCAGCGCTTTGGTGGAGTTCAGTGCAGTCGCAACAGCGGCAAGGCCCGCTCCTTTGAGCAGGTCGCGTCGATCGAACATGTGGTCTCCTCCCGGAGCTTTTCGTTGATCGCGGTCATCACCGCAATCTCGCGCTCATCTGTCGCAACGACTCGGATGAAGTCAATTCGTGCTTTCGCAGCAGGCCCATGCCGCTGCGTTGCAGCAAGCCGGTGTTACGCCGCGACGCGTTCGCCGTGATCGACCAGCGCCGACAGCTCCCTGGCGTCCGCGACGACGCGCACGGCCATCGGTTCGTCGCGGCCGCGGATCGCGACCTCCTGCTGCGGCAGTGCATCGTCGGCAAGGCCGGCGGTGCGGCGGACTTCCTCCGACACGACCGCTTCGCAGGCCAGTGTCTTGGTCATGTCCTGGAGCCGGGCCGCGACGTTGACGGCATCGCCCAGCGCCGTGAAGACGATGTGATCGCGATAGCCGATGTCGCCGATGATGACCTCGCCGCCGTGGATGCCGATGCCGAAGCGGATCGGCTGGCGCAGATCGTGGCTCAGGAGCTCGTTGAGCTCGTCGATATGCACGGCGATGCCGGCTGCTGCTTTCAGCGCCTGCCGGCAGGCTTCTTGCGGATCGGCGCTCAGTCCGAACAGCGCCAGCATGCCGTCGCCGACGAACTGGTTTGGCTGGCCGCCGTTCTCAATCACGGCCTGCGAGACGGCGCCGAGGAAGCGGTTGACGATGAACACAGTGTCGAACGGCAGCCGCTTCTCGGCGAGCTGTGTCGAGCCGCGCATGTCCACGAACAGGCTGACGAGATAGCGCTCCTGGCCGATTCTGGCGGGCGTCGAGGCCTGCGCGCTCGCTGTCAGGGTATGCGCGGTGAAGAGCTGGAAGAAGGAGAGATCCGACGTCGGCCGCAGCTGGCAGGCGAGCCTGATCGAGGGGTCGCTGGTGCCGACACGGGTGAGCACGAACGCCTCGCGCTGCGACGGCTCGGGCAGGGCATCATGATCGCCGATGATGCGGATGCGGCAGGTCGAGCAGCGGGCGCGGCCGCCGCAGACGCTGGCATGCGGCACATTGTGGCGAAGGCTCGCCTCCAGCACGGAGAGGCCTTTTGGGACGCGCACCGTCTTGCCGTTGCCGTAGGACAGCGCGATCATGCCACCGCGTCGTTCGCGCAAGGCCCGTACGCCGCGTGCGGCCAGCGCCAGGGCGAGCAATCCGAGATAACCGGCGGTGAGGCCGCCGGTGATGCGGTCGAGCGTCGTGGCCTCGGCCGTCGTGCCGACCTGGCGGCGTGTGAGATTATGCGTCCGCCATTCCCCATCATCGGCCTCGATCTCGACGCTACGGCCACCCTGGTAGACACCCAGCAGCGACAGCGTCGGAATCAGCACGGCCGCCGCGAGCAGATAGGGCGCCGCGCGCGTGAAGAGCGGTTTGAGGCGAAGCCAGAAATAGATGCCGATGCAGCCGTGCACCCAGGCGATGAGAAGCAGGATCGTCATCGTCCAGATCCGACCTGGCGATGCGACAAAGAACAGATAGAGTTCTTGCGGATAGAGTTTCTGGTGTCCGTACAGCGTCTGGCCGAGGCGTACGCCGATCACATGCCCCATGACGAGGGCAGGGATGCTGAGCCCCAGCACGAGCTGCAGCGGCTCGACCGTCCGCCAGCGGAACTGCCGGCGCTGATACAGCGCATAGATGCCGAGCCCCATATGCGTGAGCGCCGCCGTGTAGAACACGATCGTTACAGGCAGGAACTGCCAGAACAGCGTGTGGTAGTAGACCCCGATCTCCATGGCATCGACCGAGATGTTGCCGAGCGCATGGTTGAGGAAATGGCTGATGACATAGGCGAACAGGATGACGCCGCAGACCAGCCGCAGCTGGCGCAAGCTGATGGCGCGGGAAAGCTCGGAAAATCGTGAGGATGCGGTTGCGGCCATGATTCTGTTGTATCAGTTCATGAAGGAGAACAGCCAGCGTCGCGTTTAATTCCGGGGATGGCCCGCTTGCGGGATCACATCCGCGGCACGCCGCCGCTCACTCGACGTCGTCCCGGACAAGCGCGCCCTTGGGCGCGCGCAGATCCGGGACCCATAGCCACCGGACCGGGTTTGGCGACGACTCGTGGCGATCAGCTCGTGCCACGCCACTCCCTGTGGCTATGGGTCCCGGGCTCGCGACTACGTCGCGCCCCGGGATGACAGGTTTCTTCCCTCAACATTGACTCCCCCTCCCAGGTTGGCGAAAAGCGCCGCCGTGACGACAGCTCCCGACATCACGATGCCCCCCGTAGGCGCGGCGCGCCGGCCGCTCGTCATGGCCGCGGCGATCATTGCTGCGATGACGCTGCTGCGCATGGTCTACGCCTCCGCCATCGAGCTGCGTACGGACGAGGCCTATTACTGGACGTGGTCGCAGGAGACGGCGCTCAGCTTCCTGGATCATCCCCCCGGCATCGCCTGGCTGATCCGGTTCGGCACTGTGATCTTCGGCGACACCACGCTCGGTGTGCGCTTCGGCGGCATCGTCGCGATGCTGGTGACGCAGCTCCTGCTCGCCGACATCGTCCGCCGCCTCACCCATGATGTGCGCGCCGTCGTGCTCGCGGTACTGATGCCGGAAGCCGCGCTCTATTACGGCCTGCTGATGGCGAAGGTTGCGCCCGATGTCGCCATGATCCCGCTTGCGGTGGCGATGATGTGGTGCCTGGTGCGGCTTGCGCAGGGCGGCCACGGTCGCTGGTGGCTCGCGGCCGGCCTGTTCGCCGGGCTGGCGATGCTGTCGAAATTCACCGTGATCATGTTCGCGCCGGCGGTTGCCGCCTTTCTGCTGGTGCCGGATTGGCGCTGGCGCTCGCTGCGCAGCCCCTATCCGTATCTAGCGGTCCTGATCGCAATCGCCGTGTTCTCGCCGGTCCTGATCTGGAACGTGCAGCACGACTGGGCCGCGATCCGCTTCCAGGGCGTGCGCGCCACCACCAGCTACGGCTTCTCGCTCCGCACCTTCGGCGATTACATCGGCCTGCAATTCGGACTGGTCGGCTTCGTCATGCTGCCGGTGGTGCTCACAGGGGTGGTGCTGACGGCGTGGCGCGGTTATCGCACGCGCGAGCCGGTCGCGATTTTGCTGTCGACCGCGGTGCTGGTGCCATTTCTCTATTTCCTGGCGAAATCGCTGACCCTCCGCGTCGGCGACACCTGGCCGATGTTCATGTGGCCGGTCGGCTTTGCCGCCGCCGCTATCAACCTCACCATGCTGCCGCGTGAGAAGTGGTCGGCGCGAATGATCAGGTCGTCGCTGTTCTGGGCCAATACGGCGGTGGTCTCGGGAATCGCTTTTGTCGTGGTCGTGTTCCTCTATTACGTCGCCACGCCCTGGAATTTGCTCGGCAAGATCGATCCGATCGGTGCCGAGTCCGGCTACGAGCAGGTCGCCGCGCGCGCACAGGCCGCATTGGACGAAACCGGCGCGACCTGGATCGCCACGACGGACTATCGCACCTATGCCATGATGCGCTGGCTGTTCAGGGGCCGCGTGCCCGTGATCGAGATCAACGAGCGCGGCCGCTTCCAGGACTTTCGCGATCCCGGCCTGGACCGGATCCGGGGGCACGCCGGCATCTATGTCGGACGCGAGCCGGACAATCGTTCGCCGCTGTGGGAGATCATCCCCGCCAAGCGCGAGCAACTCGGCCAGGTCGAACGACGCTGGCGCGGCCTCGTGATGGACACGTACGTGGTGGAGAAGCTGTCAGGCTGGACCCCGGAGCTGTCGCCACCGAAGGACTCACCGCTGTTCCAGTGGCGCGTGCTGGCGGGCGAGTTTGAGTTGCGTACGCTCGCCTAGCAAAGGCGGGCTTCTTCCTTCTCCCCTTGTGGGAGAAGGTGGCGCGAAGCGCCGGATGAGGGGTCTCTATCGGCTAAGACGACTGCGAGAGGCGCGCGCGGAGAGAGACCCCTCACCCGTCTCGCCGCCTTGCGGCGAGCCACCCTCTCTCGCAAGAGGAGAGGGAACAGCGCTCGCGTCGCGAACAGAACGCTACTCCTCCTCATCCTTCTTCCGCAGCAGATCCGTCGCGAGGTCCGACAGTTTTGGCGGCGGCAGGGCCGCGAATGGCAGCGGCCGTGTGACGTCGATCGCGGCGAGGCCCAGCCGGGCCGTCAGCAATCCATTCAGCATGCCTTCGCCCAGCCGCTGCGACAGCTTCGCCGCAATGCCGTGGCCGAGCATCTGCTGCACCAGGCTGTCGCTCGCCGCCATGCCGCCGGTGATGGCGAGATGGGCGATGACGTGGCGGAGCAGGCGGATCATGCCGAGCGCACCGGGGCGGCCGCCATAGAGCCGCGCAAGTTGGCGTATCAATCTCAGAGACGCCACGAATACGAACAACACGTCGATTGCGGCACGCGGGCTCACCGCCGTGACGATCGAGACCTTTTGCGCGGCTGACGACACCAGCCGCCGCGCCTCAATGTCCAGCGGCGACATCAATTCGCGCTCCGCGAGCCGGATCATGTCGGCGCCGTCGATGATCTCGCCGGCGTGGCTCTCCAGTGCGGCACGGGCGCGTGCGAGCTGCGGGTTCTGGTGTGCGATCTTGAGCAGATCTTGCACGATGATTCGGCTCTCCTTGCGGTCGTCGCTGGCAAGCACGGCGGCTGCGCGCTGATGCAGCTTTTCGATCGTTGCCAGCCGCGCCAGTCCGAACGCCTCGCGTCCGGTCACCACCGCGAGCGCAAGCGCGGTGACGGAGGCAAGCGCGAGTCCGACGAAGCCGAGGCTTTCGCTGCGCGCAAACAGATCCTCGATCAGACGAACGACGCCGAGCCCGACCCCGAGCAGCGTCAGCCCGGCAACGCCGGACCAGAACAATGTGCCCCAGAGAAAGCCGCGCCGCGCCGGAAGCATCGCTGCGATCGGCACCGGCAACGTCAGTGGATCGGGCTCCGGCGTGATCTGGATGGTGGTGCGGCCGAGCCGGGTCGTCTCGTCGGCCTCGGTGACGACGACGCCGGGGTCGTCGAGCCGGAACGTCGCCGGCCGCCGTGGCTTCGATCGGTCGTTCATGACAATTTGTCTCCGATCAGGAACTGCAAGGCGCGGTCGAGGCGGATGTGAGGCAGCGCCGGCTGGTCGCTCCCCTCGCGTTCGAGCTTTGGCGGACGGAAGCGCAGGAATCGAAAATCGCTCTTCTCGGCGGCCTCGGTCGAGAGCCCGCGGAACGCATCGGTGCCGTTGAACAGCGGCTCGGGATCCAGCGGCAGATCGCCCGGAAAGGTAGCGACCTCGGTATTGCCGTCGAAGAACTCGCTGCCGGCGCTTTCGCCCGCGGCCGGTGTTCCCAAAATTGACGGCAATTTGTCACGGCCATGCGCGACCTGCGCCTCGCGCGTGGCGCGGACGGCGGCGAGCGCGACGACGTCGATTTCCGCGCCGGTAGTTTCCGCGCGGGCAACGGCGCGGGTCACCGCGCGGCGCAGCACGGCCTCGAGCCGGTCGTGGCTGAAATGATGCAAATGATCGGCCTTGGTCGCCGCGAACAGCACGCGGTCGATGCGCGGCCGAAACAGGCCGCTGAGGAACGTGCTGCGGCCGATGTTGAAGCAGTCGAGAATGCCCGCGAGTGCGGCTTCGAGATCATGCAGCGCTTCGGGGCCGGCGTTGAACGCGGCGAGCGCGTCGGCCAGCACGATCTGGCGATCGAGCCGGGCAAAATGATCACGGAAGAACGGCCGCACCACGACGTCCTTGTAGGCCTCATAGCGGCGCACCATCATGGCCCACAGCGATCCCTCCGGCGCCTGGCCGCCCGCGGGAACGTCGAGCGGCGCAAAGGTCAGTGCCGGTGTGTCGGCCAGATTGCCCGGCATCAGGAAGCGGCCGGGTGGCAAGAGGCTCATCGCAAACCGCTCGTCGCGGCAGCCTTGCAAATAGCCCCTGAACAGCTTTGCGGCCGTGAGCGTCGCCTGCTCGTCCTCGCGCGCCTTGGGCTTGAGCGTTGCGAGATGCGCGTGCCAATCCGCGGCAAGATGGACGCGCGGCGCCTCGCGCGACAACGCCAGGCTTTCGGCCGACCATTGCTCAAAACTCTTCTGAAGCAGCGGCAGGTCGAGCAGCCACTCGCCGGGATAGTCGACGATGTCGAGCGTCAGCGTGCGGTCGGCGCCGTTCTGGCGCTGGTAGTCGATGACGAGCCTGAGCTCGCTGATGTCGACAGTCGAGCTCGGCCAGCGCCGCTCCTCGATCAGCGCGCGCAGATGGCTCTCATAGGCAAATCTGGGGACGGCGTCGTCCGGCTGCGGCGCCAGATGCGCCCGTGCGATCCGCCCGGATGAATAGGCCTCGAACACCGGAAACCGCCCACCGCGCGTCAGACCGTGGATCAGCGCGGTGATGAACACCGTCTTCCCGGCCCGCGACAGGCCGGTGACCCCCAATCGTACCGTCGGATTGAAGAAATGCTCGCCGTAGTCGATCAGCGCCCGAGCCGACAGGCGCGCCTCCTCGAACATATCCTGGAAACTAAATGCCATATGAACGTTGGGAATCCCGGGCGGGGGCGGATACGCAAAAAGGACTAGTCACAAAAGTGGCAACTGCCTGAGGAAAATCAAGCTTCATACTTCCACCGTCTTTGTCGGCAAATCAGCCGTTTGAACGACGCGCCGATCCCGAAACACCCATACAAGAGGGTATTGTCTCACTTTGCGGATTGCCATGACCGTCTTCCACCTGAAACAGCTCGCATCCTCCTCCGTCCACGCCGCCGCCGACGCGATCGGCTGGCACTACGACCGCGCCGAGTTAATCGCCGACGGCGTGATCCACGCGATCGGCGTGCTCTGCGGCATCATTGCCGCGACCGTGCTGGTGGTGCTGACGGTGCTCTATGCCGACGCGACCGACATCGTCGGCGTCGCGATCTACGTCGCCGGCCTGCTCTCGATGCTGGTGTTGTCGGCGACCTATAATCTGTGGCCGATCTCACCGGCCAAATGGCTGCTGCGGCGATTCGACCATTCGGCGATCTATCTCCTGATCGCGGCGACCTACACGCCGTTCATCCTGGAGGTGAAGGACAGCGGCTTCGCGCTGGTGCTGCTCACCGGCGTCTGGTGCGTGGCGATGCTTGGCATCGTGCTGAAACTTCTCTACCCCGGCCGGTTCGACCGCGTTGCGGTCGGCATCTATCTCGCCATGGGCTGGAGCGGCATCATGCTCTACGATTCCGTGGTCAAGGCGCTGCCTGCGCTGGTGCTGGGCTTCATCCTTGCCGGCGGCCTGCTCTACAGCTTTGGCGTGATCTTCCATGCCTGGCGGCGGCTGCGCTTCCAGAATGCGATCTGGCACGGCTTTGTCTTGGCCGGCGCGGCATGCCATTATACCGCGGTGCTCGACCTCGTGTTGAGCTGAGCAAGCTCCGCGAAGCGGAATAAGCGTAGCGGTATAAGAGGAGACGTCGCATGCAGGTGACCGGCAAGGTCGTGGTCGTCACGGGCGGCGCCAACGGCATCGGCAAGGCGCTGTGCGAGGCGTTTCACAAGGCGGGTGCGGCCAAGGTGGTCGTCGCCGACATGGACGCGGACAACGCGCGGGCGGTCGCTGCCACAGTGGATGGCGCGGCGTTCAAATGCGATGTCGCGCAGGAAAAGGATATTTCCCACGTCATCGATGAGACCGAGCGGCAGTTCGGCCCAATCGAATTGTTCTGCTCCAATGCCGGCATCGGCGGCGGTTTCGATCCGATGTCGGTCAATGCCGGCGGTGCCTCGGATGAGCCGTGGCAGCGCAGCTGGGCTATTCACGTCATGGCGCACGTCTATGCGGCGCGGCATCTGATCCCGCGCATGAAGGCGCGTGGCGGCGGTTATTTCCTCAACACGATCTCGGCCGCGGGACTGCTGTCGCAGGTCGGCAGTCCGGCTTATTCCACCACCAAGCATGCCGCGGTCGGCTTTGCCGAAAATCTCGCGATCTCACATAAGGCACACAACATCCGTGTCTCGATCCTCTGTCCGCAGGGCGTCGACACCAACATGCTGCGTTCGATTCCCAAGGGCCCGCAATCCGGCGACGGTGACCTCTCGCCCGAGCAGGTTGCCAAGGACGTGCTCGCCGGCCTCGCGCAGGAGACGTTTTTGATCCTGCCGCACCCGCAGGTGCTCGGCTACATGCGCAAGAAGACCGAGAATTACGACCGCTGGATCGGCGGCATGGCCAAGATCCAGGCCAGGATGCGGGACGACTTCGGGACGTAGGGAAGGCGGGCGCCAACACTCGCTGTCGTCCCGGCGAAGGCCGGGACCCATAATCCCAGGGAGTAGTTGTTTGGCTCGGCCGTAAACTCCGAGTCCTCGTGACCACATCCGCCTGTGGGTATGGGTCCCGGCCTTCGCCGGGACGAC